>JABZFO010000143.1 GCA_014237405.1 Desulfosarcina sp.
TAAGGAGCCTAAGGAGCCGATAGCCCCATGCCGTCCCCCCTTGAAAAAGCGAGAAAAAACCCGGACTCCAATAAGGCAAGGATATTGGCTGCCGCACGGCGGCTGTTCGGCGAATACGGATTTCAGGGCACCACCACCCGGATGATCGCCAAGGAGGTGGGCATCGACATCTCCACTCTCTACTATCACTGGGGAGAGAAGGCCGACCTTTACGAAGCGGTGATCACCGACCTCAACGAAGGCATCGAGGCGCAGTTCAAGATCATCGAAAGAAAAGCCCGGGGGAAAAGCCTGGCCGATCGCCTTGATATCGCCATCGATGTCATGTGCGACTACCTTCACGAAACCCCCGAGGTGTCGAACCTGCTGCTGCTGGGCTATTTCAGCAAATCAAAAACCGAAGTGAGCCTGGACGAAAAGGTAGCCGGCCACATCGCCAACATTGCTATCGCCATGGGCTTGGCCATCGACAAGCAGCACGTAACGCCCCAGGCCAAGGCACGCATCATGACCCTGTGGAATTCCGTGCTCAACTTTATCTCCGGCGAGAGCTTCTTTCGCCCCATCCTGGGGGTAGACAGAGCCGCTTACCTGGATGTGGTCAAAGAAACCCTGAAGTTCCTGCTGATTCCCGCCTTTTCGGGCGGAACTTCCGCCGAAGGGTCCGGGGCTCCCGAAACCCGGTAACACAGAACCGGCGACGCCAATTCCCGGGGCGGTGGTTTTTTATGCGGACTGTTACACCTACCAATTAAGCCAAGGAGGGACCATCATGGCGCTCAATATGGATGCCATCGGTAAACCCATCGGCCCGATGAAACGGGACTACACCTGGAAGGATGCGGTCCTCTACGCGCTGGGGATCGGTGCGGGATTTCCCGAACTGGACTACTGCTATGAAAAGAACCTGAAAGTCATTCCCAGCTTTTCCATCGCGATGATCTTCGATTTTCTCTCCCAGGCGGCCATCGCCTCCGGTGTCAACCTGGCAGGCATCCTACACGGAGAGCAGGAGCTGATCTTCCACAACCCCATCCCGCCCGAGGGAACCCTGATCACCACCGGAAAAATCGTGGACTACTACGACAAGGGGGAAAACAAGGGTGCGCTCATCGTGGCGGAAAGCGATACCGTCCACGCCAACGGACAAAAACTCTTTACCAACATCATCACCATCTTCGGACGTCTGGACGGTGGCTTCGGCGGCAAGGACCGGAAAAAGGCCCCCGTGGAATTTCCGGACCGGGAGCCCGATTTCGTGGTGGAAGCGTCCCCCTCCCCGGATCAGCCTCTGCTCTACCGACTCTCGGGCGATATCTTCCACCTTCACGTGGACCCGGAATTCGCCAAGATGGCCGGGTTCGACATGCCTATTATGCACGGGCTGTGCACCCATGGCTTTGCCTGCCGGGCTTTGGTCGCCTCGCTGGTGCCAGGCCGACCCGAACGGGTCCGACGATTCGCCTGCCGCTTTTCAAAGCCCCTGTATCCCGGTGTGCCCATCAAGACCCTGATCTGGAAGACCGCCGACGACAAGGCGGTCTGGCGAACCGTCAATGCCGAGAACGGCCAGGTGGCAATCGACAACGGCGAATTCGAATACGGCGACATCCCCAAAGACGAGATCCGCTTCGACGGCCGGGTGGCCGTCGTTACCGGCGCCGGTGCCGGCCTGGGCCGAGTCTATGCCCTGGAGCTGGCTAAACGGGGCGCCAAGGTGGTGGTGAACGACCTGGGTGGCGCCCTGGACGGCGCCGGCGGTGGTTCATCCTCACCGGCGGACCGGGTGGTGGAAGAGATACGGGCTGCCGGCGGCGAAGCGGTGGCAAACTATGACAGCGTGGCCACCGCCGACGGGGGCGAGGCCATCGTCAAAACCGCCATGGACGCCTTCGGCACCGTGGACATTCTCATCAACAACGCCGGCATCCTGCGGGACAAGAGCTTCGTGAAAATGGAGCCGAACAACTGGCAGGCGGTGTTGGACGTCCACCTGAAGGGGGCCTACAACGTCACCCGACCCGCCTTTGCCGTGATGAAGGAAAAGGGATACGGGCGCATCATCATGACCACCTCGGCGGCCGGGCTCTATGGCAACTTCGGCCAGACTAACTATTCGGCGGCCAAGATGGGCTTGGTGGGGCTGATGAACACCTTGAAGATAGAGGGGAAGAAATATGATATCAAGGTGAACACGGTGGCCCCCATCGCTGCCTCCCGACTCACCGAAGATGTGATGCCGCCGGATCTGTTCGCCAAATCCAAGCCCGAGTTCGTCTCTCCCCTGGTGCTCTATCTGTGCTCGGACCGATGCCCGGTCAGCGGCAATATCTACAACGCGGGCATGGGTTTCTTTAACCGGGCGGCGGTGGTCACCGGCCCGGGAAAGGTACTGGCCAAAGAGGATCAAATCCCCTCTCCCGAAGCGGTCATGGCCAGCCTGAAAGAAATATCTACGCTTTCCGGCGGCAAGGTCTACCGCGACCTCAACGCCCAGGTGGGCGATGCCCTGATGGCATTCCAGTCCCCGGCAGCAGCCGCTTCGGACAGCGATCCGCCGGGCTTTTCGTCGGTGGCTGCCGTGTTCGAGGCGATGCCCGATGCCTTTGTGCCCGAGGCAGCCGCCGGGGTGGAGGTGGTATTCCAGTATGTCATATCCGGTGACGACGGGGGAGAGTGGAACTGTACCATCAAGGGCGGTTCCTGCACCGTGGACGCCGGCGGCCACAACTGCCCCACCTGTACCCTGAAGATGGCAGACGGGGACTTTTTGAAAATGATGAACGGCCGGCTGCCCCCCATGCAGGCCTACACCTCAGGCAAGCTGAAGATCGAAGGGGATATCATGAAATCCCAGCTCATCGAAAAGCTGTTCAAGCTCAATTGATGGATCGATTAACATCAAACACCCAGCAGTTTCGTATCAAGCTCAAGGTCAAGGCGCCCGAGGCGAAGATGGTGAGACGACCGATCGGGTCGCCGCAGCCATGTTCGACAAAGGGCAACGCGGAGATTGGGCTTGATACGGAATCGCAGCAAAGGAGATAAAATGGTTGGCATCACCTCCTTCGGCTCCTACATCCCCCGACTCCGGCTGGACCGGATGTCTATCTTCCAAAGCATGGGCTGGTTCGCCCCGGCCATCGTCATGGTGGCCCAGGGCGAGCGGTCCATGTGCAACTGGGACGAAGACAGCCTCACCATGGCCGTGGCCGCCGCCAAAGACTGCCTGACGGACGTGGACAAATCGCGGATCGACGGACTCTACCTGGCCTCTACCACCCTGCCCTTTGCCGATCGCCAGAATGCCGGCATTGTGGCCACGGCCCTGAACCTGAGAAGCGATATCCTCACCTCGGATTTCACCGCCTCGCAGAAGGCGGGCACCGGTGCCCTGATCACCGCCCTGGACGCCGTGAAGGCTGGCGACCGACGCCAGGTCCTGGTGGCCGCCGCCGATCGCCGGGAAACCAGAGCTGCCTATTTTTACGAGATGTGGTTCGGCGACGGCGCGGCAGCCTTTTCCGTGGGTAACGAAAACGTTATCGCCGAATTTCTGGGCAGCCACTCGGTTTCCTACGACTTCGTGGACCACTACCGGGGCACCGGCAAACAGGTTGACTACATGTGGGAGGAGCGCTGGGCCCGGGATGAAGGCTATGGCAAGATCATCCCCGAGGCGGTCACCGGGCTCATGGGAAAGCTGGGCATTTCCATGGATGATGTGGACAAGCTGGTGTTCCCCTGCTTCTTCAAGACCGAGCACCGCAAGATTGCCGCGATGCTGGGGGCTGCAAAGGAAAAGGTGGTGGACAACATGCACGAAACGTGTGGGGAGACCGGCACCGCCCACAGCCTGCTCATGCTCTGTGTCGCCCTGGAGACGGCAAAATCCGGAGACCGCATTCTGGTGGCCGGGTTCGGCCAGGGATGCAACGCCCTCTATTTTAAGGTCACGGACAAGATCCGGGACCTGAAATCACGAAACGGGGTCAAGGGGTCATTAGAGAACAAGAAGACCATCGACAACTACCCGAAATTTCTCAAATTCCGGGACCTGATCCAGACGGAGATGGGCATTCGCGCCGAAGCCCCCACCCAGACGGCCATGACCGCCCTGTGGCGCAAGCGCCGGATGCTCCTGGGACTCGTGGGTGGAAAATGTGAGGTTTGCGGCACAGCCCAGTTCCCCAAGATGGATATCTGCGTCAACCCGTCGTGCGGGGCCGTCCGAAGCCAGCAGGATTACGAATTTGCCGAGGTTCCGGCCACGATCAAAACCTTCACCGCCGATCTGCTGGCCGTCTCCGTGGACCCGCCCCACTGCTACGGCATGATCCAGTTCGACAGCGGCGGCCGGTTTATGGCCGACTTCACCGATTGTGAGATGGCCGATCTGAAAGTGGG
Organism: Desulfosarcina sp.; assembly: GCA_014237405.1. Taxonomy (GTDB): domain Bacteria; phylum Desulfobacterota; class Desulfobacteria; order Desulfobacterales; family Desulfosarcinaceae; genus Desulfosarcina. The sequence goes on from JABZFO010000143.1 coordinate 4,408, forward strand.
TTTGCCCATGCGCATGGTCTTCCGCAAGCGCAGCGAGGACCGTGTGCGCGGCTTTGTGAACTATTTCTGGAAGGCCACACCGGTCCCCGGTGCAAAAGAGATGATGAACCGGATCCGTTTCGACGGCCAGGTGGCCGTAGTCACCGGCGCCGGCGGTGGACTGGGACGGGTCTATGCTCTGGAACTGGCCGGCCGCGGCGCCCGGGTGGTGGTCAACGATTTCGGCGGTGCCCGGGACGGGGCGGGAAGCGGTTCCGCTTCACCGGCGGACCGGGTGGTGGAAGAGATCCGGGCTGCTGGCGGCGAGGCCGTGTCCAGCTACGACAACGTGGCCACCATCGACGGGGGTGAAAACATCGTCAAGACCGCCCTGGACGCCTTCGGCTCCGTGGACATCGTCATCAACAACGCCGGCATCCTGAGGGACAAGAGCTTTACCAAAATGGATCCGGAGAACTGGGACACCGTCATGGCCGTCCACCTCAACGGCGCCTACAACGTTACCCGGCCGGCCTTTGCCGTCATGAAGGAGAAGGGTTTCGGGCGCATCGTCATGACCACCTCGGCAGCGGGCCTGTACGGCAACTTCGGCCAGACCAACTACTCGGCAGCCAAGATGGCCCTGGTGGGGCTGATGAACACCTTGAAGCTGGAGGGCGCCAGATACGACGTTCGGGTCAACACCGTAGCGCCCCTCGCCGCCTCTCGGCTTACCGAAGAGATCATGCCGCCGGACCTGTTCGCCAGGATGAAGCCGGAGCTAGTGGCGCCCCTAGTGGTCTACCTGTGTAGCAACCGCTGCATTGAGACCGGTGCCATCTACAACACGGGCATGGGGTTCATGAACCGGGCGGCCGTCATGACCGGTCCGGGGGCCGTGATCGGCGACCCGGAACACCCGCCCACTCCCGAACAGATCCAAGAGAACTGGGACCGGATCAATACCATGGAGGGCGCCAGAGAGTTTCCTGACCTCACCGCCGCTCTCATGGACATGATGACTCCGCCATCGCCGGCCGCAGCCATCAAAAAATTGTTCAAACTCGCGTGACGAAAAAGCCAAAGAGGCCACAACAGCCTCATTTATACAGGAGGAACCATGGCAACGGGAATCAAGGACAAAGTGGCGATCATCGGCATGGGGTGTACGCGGTTCGGCGAGCGGTGGAACCTTGGGGCCGAAGAGCTGATGGTGGAGGCCTTCGAGGAGTGCCTGGCCGATGCGGGCATCGAAAAAAAGGAGATCGATGCCGCCTGGTTCGGCTCATGTTTTGAGGAAGTCAACGTGGGCAAGACCGCCATGCCCTTGTCCACCACCCTGCGGTTGCCCATGATCCCGGTGACCCGGGTGGAAAACTACTGCGCCACGGGCACCGAAGCTTTCCGGGGGGCAGTGTACGGCGTGGCATCCGGCGCCTACGATATCTGCCTTGCGTTGGGCGTGGAAAAGCTCAAGGATACCGGTTACGGCGGGCTGCCCAACTTCGGCTCGGCCGCCGGCACCCTCACCTGGCAATGGTGGCCCAACCTGACTGCCCCGGGCTCCTTTGCCCAGCTGGCCAGCGCTTATGCGGCCAAGTACCGGGTCAAAGACCCGGACCTGAAGCGGGCCATGGCCCATGTGTCCGTGAAAAGCCACGACAACGGGCTGCTCAACCCCAAAGCCCACCTGAGAAAAAAGGTGAGCGAGGAGCAGGTGATGGCCGCCCCCATCATCGCCCACCCCCTGGGACTTTTCGACTGCTGCGGGGTGAGCGACGGGTCCGCCTGCGCCATCGTCACCACGCCGGAGATCGCCAGGAGCCTGGGAAAGACGGACATCGTCTCGGTCAAAGCCCTTCAGCTGGCCCTGAGTTCCGGAGAGGAGATGGGCTACAATGATTGGGACGGCGATCATTTCATGACCACCACCACGTGCAGCAAAAAGGCCTACGAGGAAGCGGGCATCACCGACCCCAGAAAAGAGATCAGCATGATGGAGGTCCACGACTGCTTCTCCATCACCGAACTGGTCACCTACGAGGACCTGCACATCTCGGCCCGGGGAAAGGCGGTGCGCGACGTGATGGACGGGGTCTACGACCTGGACGGCACGGTGCCCTGCCAGGTGGACGGCGGGCTCAAGTGCTTCGGCCACCCCATCGGCGCTTCGGGCCTGCGAATGCTCTACGAGATGTACCTCCAGCTGCTGGGCCGGGCCGGTGAGCGGCAACTGAAGGATCCGCGGTTCGGGCTCACCCACAACCTGGGGGGATTCCCGTTTCAGAACATCTGCAGCATCTCCATCATCGGGAGATACGGGAATTGAGAGAACGTTCACCGCATGACGCGAAGGGGCCTCCTTCTACGGCACCATGGACCCGGGCCGGTGGTCCCCCTGTCGAATCCTGACCGTGACAGATACCGACGGGCATATCCACAGGTTCGACCTTCGCCACAAAGCCGATTGAGGGTTAACATGAACATTCTGACCTACACCCCGGAACACGACGATTTCAGGCAGCGCCTGCGCACCTTCTGCGAAACTGAAGTCACCCCCCATGTTGACCAGTGGGAAGCTGACCACATCGTTCCCAAGTCCGTCTGGCGCAAAATGGGGGCGGGCGGTTTCCTGTGCCCGACCGTGGATTCGAAATACGGGGGCCTCGGCGGTGATTTCCGCTACTCGGCAATCGTGGCCGAGGAACTTTCCCGCACCGTCCACACCGGCCTGGCCGCCACCCTTCACAGCGATGTGGTGGTCCCCTACATCGAAACGTACGGCAACGATGCGGTGAGACTGAAATACCTTCCCGGATGCGTCACTGGCGAGTGTATCACGGCGGTGGGTATGACCGAGCCGGACGCGGGCAGCGATCTGGCCGGCATGAAGACTACGGCGGTGGAGGAAGGCGACACCGTGGTGATCAACGGCTCCAAGACCTTCATCTCCAACGGCATCAACTGCGACCTGCTGGTGTTCGCCGCCAAAGACCCGTCCGTGGAGAACAAGTACGAAGCCGTCTCTCTCTACGTGGTCGAAGACGGCACCCCGGGCTTTACACGCGGACGGAAGCTGGACAAGATGGGCTGGCACAGCCAAGACACCGCCGAGCTGTTTTTCAGCAACTGCCGCATCCCCGTGGGCAACCGGCTGGGGGAAAAAGGCATGGGATTTCTCATGCTCATGGAAAAACTCCAGCAGGAGCGGCTGACCTGTGCCGTGGGGGCAGTGTGCGGGGCCGAGCACATTTTAGAGTGGACCATGGGCTTCTGCCGCAAAACGAACCGCGGCGGGCGCCCCCTGTCCAAATCCCAAGCCGTGCAGTTCGAACTGGTGGAGATGGCCGCCGACGTGAAGATCGGCCGGACCTTCGTAGACAAGCTGGTGGCCGATCACATCGAGAAGAAGAACATCATGGTCGAAACCGCCATGGCCAAGTTCTGGACCACGGACCTGGCCAACCGCACCGCGGACCGCGCCCTGAGCATCCTGGGCGATTTCGGCATCGTCGAGTCCTGCCCCCTGTGCCGTGCCTGGCGGGACGTGCGGGTGATGTCGATCTTTGCCGGCACCAACGAGATCATGAAGGGCATCGCGGCCAAGTTCATGGGCCTGTGAACCCGGTTTGCCTCCGGGCAATGCCGGTGGTGGCTGCGTCGCCCGATATCTTCCCGGGTGCAAACAGCAATCAAACCCTTCAGTCTTCAACCTTCAACCTATCCACCTGGTTTTTACTTTCTCTTCCATGGGGAAAGGGCCATGGTGAGAGGATGAAAGAATGAATCAAGACGGCACCCTGTCCGGCATCACCGTCATCGATCTGTCCCGGCTGCTTCCGGGGCCCTACTGCACCATGATCCTGGCCGACCACGGCGCCCGGGTCATCGCCGTGGAGGACCCGCGCTACAAGGACCGGGGGGAGTACGTCTTTCCCGTCTACCGGAACAAGTCCCACATGACCCTGAACCTGAAATCCGAGATTGGGCGCGAGATCTTCTTCCGGTTGGTGAAGGATGCGGACGTGGTGGTGGAGGGCTTCCGGCCGGGGGTGGTGACACGACTGGGGGTGGACTACGCCGCCGTGTGCCGGGTGAACCCTAAGGTCATCTACTGCTCCATCACCGGTTACGGACAAACCGGGCCCATGCGCCATGCCGCCGGCCACGACGTCAACTACCTGAGCCGCTCGGGCCTGCTGGACCTCATGGGCGAAAAGGGCCGGGCGCCGGCCATTCCCGGCACCCAGATAGCGGACCTGGTGGGCGGCGGCATGAACGGGGTCCTGGGCATCGTCATGGCCCTGTTTCACCGGGAACGCTCCGGTGAGGGCCAGCATATCGACATCTCCATGACCGACGGCATGGTGGGCCTGCTGCCCACGGTGCAGTTCTTCCAGGCCATGTTCGATGCCGAGCAGACGCGGGGGGACACCTTTCTCTCCCATCGCTACGCCTGCTACAACACCTACGAAACGGCAGACTGCCGCTACCTCTCTGTGGGGGCGGTGGAAAACCACTTCTGGCAGAACCTGTGCAGCCACCTGGGAAAACCCGAATACGGCCCCCTGCAGTACGACGAGACCCGCCGCAAGGAGATCATCACCTTCATGAGAGAGAAATTCAGGGAAAGACCTCTCGACGAATGGGAACGGGAACTCCGGGATCTTGATGTCTGCGTGGCGCCCATCAGAACCGTTGCCGAAGCCATGGCGGATCCATTGTTCAGGGAGCGGGAGATGGTTCCGGAAACGGATCAGGCGACACCCGCCCTGGGGGTTCCGGTGAAGCTGAGCGAAACACCGGGTGCGGTTCGCTCAACACCGGTGGCCTTCGGGGAGAACACGGATGTGATACTCACGGAACTGGGCTACAGCGAGACGGAAATCAAATCGTTTCGGAAAAAGGGCGTTGTCTGATGCACCCTCACCCTATAATTTTAATCAACACCAATAGGAGTTAATATGTACCGCTACCTGTTCAGCCCCATCACCATCAACCGGCTCGAAATCAAGAACCGCATCGCCTATCCCTCCCTGGGATTGCTCTTCTCCTATGACAGCAAGCTCAACGACCGCTACACCCATTTCTTCCGGGAACGGGCCAAAGGTGGAGCCGGTATCGTCACCGTGGGGCCCGTGGGCGTTGACTTTTTGGGCTCGGGCATCCTGGCTCTGTCCATCGCCAGGGACGAGGCCATTCCCGACTTCACCAAAGTCACCGGCATCATCAAGGAGGAAGGCGCCCGGGCCTGGATCCAGCTCTTTCACGCCGGCGCCTATTCACACCCCTTTCTCATCGACGGCAAGGATCCCATTGCCCCGTCAGCCGTCTACTCCAAGTACGCCAAAACCACCCCTCGGGAGATGACGATCGAGGACATCCACCAGGTCCAAGAGGCATTCGCCGCCGCCGCCCGTCGGGCTGTGGTGGCCGGGTTCGACGGGGTGGAGATCATTGGCAGCGCCGGCTACCTCATCACCCAGTTCCTTTCGCCGTTGAAAAACCATCGCACAGACCAATACGGCGGCAGCTTCGAAAACCGGCTGCGCTTTCCCACGGAGCTCATCGCAAAAGTGAGAGATGCAGTGGGCCCGGACGTGCCGCTCACCATCCGCATGGCCGGCAATGACTTCGTACCGGGCAGCAACACGGACACCGATACCCCGAAGATCGCCGCCGCCTACCAAGCGGCCGGCGTGGATGCCATCAACGTCACCGGCGGCTGGCACGAATCCCGGGTGCCCCAGCTGCCCATGGAGCTTCCCCGCACCGCCTATGCCTTCCTGGCCCGCAACATCAAGAACGCCGTCACCGTGCCGGTGATGGCCTCCAACCGTATCGCCTCCCCGGACGATGCGGAGAGGATCCTGCGGGACGGGTATGCGGACATGGTGAACCTGGGCCGGGTGCTCATCGCCGACCCCCAGTGGCCGGTCAAAGCCTTCGAGGGCCGGACCAGCGAGATTCGCCCCTGCGTGGCCTGCTCACAGGGCTGCACGGACGAAATCTTCAGCGGCCGGCCGGTATTCTGTGTGGGCAACCCCCGCGCCGGATTCGAGGCGGAGCGGAAAATCATTCCCACCGACTCGCCGAAAAGGATCATGGTGGTAGGCGCCGGCGCCGCCGGCCTGGAGGCGGCTGTCACCGCTGCTGAACGGGGCCACCGGGTGGAGATCTTCGAGAAAGACAGCGACCTGGGCGGCCAGCTGTGGATCGCCGGCGCCCCGCCCCACAAGCGCGAGCTGCTGGAGTTCATCCGCTACTACCGGGCCATGGTCAACCGCTGCCAGATCCCCTTGCACCTGAATACCACCGTAGACATTAATCTGATCCGCGAGAAAGCCCCGGGCCACGTCATCGTAGCTGAAGGAGCCCGGGCCCTGATCCCCCCCATTCCCGGAGCCGACTCACCGGAGGTGCTCAACGCCTGGCAGGTGCTCAAAGACAACCCCATGCTGGGAAAACGAGTGGCCATCATCGGCGGCGGGGCCGTGGGTCTGGAGACCGCCCTGTTCGTGGCGGCCAAGGGCACCCTCACCCCGGAAGTTCTCCATTTCCTCATGGCCTACGATGCCATGCCCCCCGAACGGCTCAAGGCGCTGATGTTCGCCGGCACCTCATCGGTCACCGTTTTCGAAATGCTGGACAAGGCGGGAAAGGATGTGGGCAAGTCCACCCGCTGGATCCTCATGGACCGGCTAAACCGATACGGCGTTACGATCAAAACCGGCACCAGGGTGCTGTCCATCGACAATGGAAAAATCACCTGGGAGCAGGACGGCGAGAACCGATCCGATCGATTCGACACCGTCATCCTGGCCTCGGGTTCCCTTTCCGAACAGCGCCTGGCAAAAGCCATGGCCGACGCCGGCATCCCCCACACCGTAGTGGGCGACGGGATCAAGCCCGGCAAACTCAACGATGCCATCCACGGCGGGTTCCTGGCGGCACTGGGCCTGTAAATGCCTCGCATATGAAAGATCCGAATCAGCCCGACAAAGACGCCCTGATCTTCAACATCCAGCGGTTCTGCCTGCACGACGGGCCGGGCATCCGCACGACGCTGTTTTTCAAGGGCTGTCCCCTGCACTGCGCCTGGTGCCAGAACCCCGAGTCCATCGATCCCAAGCCGGAGATGGCCTTTATCGCCGAACGCTGCAGGGGCTGTTTCCAGTGTGCGGATGCGTGCGAAGCAGACGCCATTATCCGATCCGAAGAAAAACGCATCGACCACTCGCGTTGCACCGCCTGCGGCCGGTGTGCCGAGGTCTGCCCTTCGGGCGGCCTGACGCTGGTGGGCCGGCGCTGGACCGTGGATACGCTGGTGGCGGAGGTTCTCAAGGATCGGGATTTTTTTGTCGATTCCGGCGGTGGCATTACCCTGTCCGGCGGGGAGCCCATGCTTCAAGGGCGGTTTCTGGAAGTTTTCCTGCCGGCGGTGAAGGAGCACGGCATCCATGTTAACCTGGAAACCTGCGGCTGTTACCAATGGGAGCAAATAGAACCGCTCCTGCCCTTTCTGGACCTGATCTATTTCGACCTGAAGCACATGGATCCGACAACCCACCGTCATCATACGGGGGTGGACAACGGCCGGATTCTCGACAACTTCGCCCGGCTGACCAGGGGCGCCGGCACCCTGGTGCCGCGCATGCCCATCGTGCCGGGGATCAACGATACCGAAGCGAACGTTGCCGACACGGCGCGGTTCCTGCTGCACCACGGACACGACACCATTCACGGCCTTCCCTATCACGGCCTGGGGGCGGACAAGCTCCGGTGGATCAACAGCCCGCTGCGGCCGCTGAACCTGACCTCCATGGACGCCGAGGCCTGCAGGCCCGTCGGACGGATGTTCGCGAAAAGGGGGATCAATGCCGTCATCTATGACTGAAGGCCGGATTGCCCGGCTGAAGCGTGCCGTGCAGTCGGCTCGGCCGACGGTGTGCGCCGAACGGGCCCTGATCTGGACCAGCTACCACCGTCGGGTGGCCAACCGGTTCAAGTCGCCCCACATCCGGATGGCCGAGGCTCTGGCCCAGGTACTCGACCAAAAGACCATCGCCATCCATCCCGACGAACTGATCGTGGGCAACTACACGTCGAAGCGCGTGGGAGGCTCCATCTACCCCGAGCTTCACGGCGTGCCGGTGATGCTGGATCTGTTCCGGTTCTCACGGCGAAAGACCAACCCCCTGGATATTTCAGCAAGAGACAGGTACCGGCTGCTGGGGATCATTCCCTACTGGAGCCTGCGATTCATGCCGTTGAAGGCCTATGCCTCCCCGTGGCAGAAGGTCCGTTTCGTGACCAACCAACTGCGGGCCCATTTCTACCTGATCAACGAAAGCGGGGGCATCGCCCACCTGGCCCCGGACTACGAAAAACTCATCACGGTAGGCACCGGGGGGATCGTCGCCGAAGCCGGGGCGCACCTTTCTCAAACCCTGGCGGATGACCAGACCCGGCAGTTTTACGAAGCGGTGATTGTCATTGCCAAGGCCCTGGCCCGTTTCGGGGACCGGTATGCAGCCCTGGCCCGGGAGATGGCCGGGCAATGCGAAGACCAGACGCGAAAACGGGAGCTGGAGGCCATTTCCCAAATCTGCGGAACCTGCCTTCGAAGGGGCGCCGGTTCATTCCGCGGGGCACTGCAGGCCGTCTTCCTGGCCCAGATCGCCATCAACCTGGAAAGCCTGGACAACGCCATCTGCCCGGGACGCATGGACCAGTACCTGTGGTCCTTCTATCAAAAAGATGTGGAACAGGGAAAGCTGACGCGCGAGGTTGCCCGGGAGCTCATTGCCGCATTCTGTATCAAGATGTCCGAGATCATCCCCGTGTTTTCCAAGCACCTGATCGATTTTCATGGGGGCATGTTCAACGGCCAGGTGGTGACGGTGGGGGGGATGGACCGGGAGGGAAAGGATGCCACCAATGAATTGAGTTATCTTTTCCTCGAGGTAATGGACGCGCTGCGCATGCGCCAGCCCAATTTTCACGCCCGGATGCACGAGGGTTCACCGGACGCCTACCAAAGGGCCATCAACACGGTGCTGGCCGGAGGCGCCAACTCGCCGGCCCTTTACAACGACGAGGTCATTGTCGAAACCATGCGCCGCCAGGGTTACACGGTGGAGGACGCCCGAGACTACACAGCCGTGGGGTGCGTGGAGCCGGTGTGCCAGGGAAAGAGTTTCGCCTCCACGGACGCGGCCCTGTTCAACACCCCCCTGGTGCTGGAGCTGGCATTGAACCGGGGCCGTCGGTTCGGGTCGCCGGTACGCACCGGCACCGCCACCGAACCGGTTTCACGCATGCGGTCCATGGCGGACGTGACCCGTGCCTTCGAGGTCCAATTAAAGACTATGCTGGGCCGGATGATCACGGACCTTCGGGCCGTGGAGATTTCCAACCGCCACCACCACCCCACGCCGCTCACCAGCATGCTGCTGGACGGGTGCCTGGCGTCGGGGTGGTGTTCCACCGCCGGCGGGGCCGCCTACAACTTCTCCGGGATCCAATGCGTGGGGCCGGTGGACACCGGTGACGCCCTCTACGCCATCGAACGAGCGGTGTTCACAGACCGGCGTTATTCGCTGGCTCAGTTGGTGGATCTTCTCAAGCGCGACATCTACGATCCCTCGGCCGAGGCCTATCTGCGGGGCATCGAGAAGTTCGGCAACGACTGCGAGGCCGCCGACCGCTGGACCCGGTATGTGGTGGACGCCTTCGTGGATTGCTTGAGCGCCTTCAGTGCCAACACCCGGGGCGGGCCTTACACGGCGGGGCTCTATTCGGTAACCGCCCACGAGTTCTTCGGCCGGGTAACCGGGGCGCTGCCCCACGGTCGGAGAAAGGGGCAGGCATTCGCTTCGGGCATCGCCCCTCTCAACGGCATGGACCGCTGCGGCCCCACGGCTCTGCTCAACTCCGTGAACCGCATGGACTTCACCCGCACCGCCAACGGCATCAACCTGAACCTGAAGTTCGATCCCCACACCCTGCGAGGCACCACCGGCGTCACTGCCCTGGGCAGCCTGGTGAAAACCTATTTTCGCCGCGGCGGCATGCAGGTACAAGTCAACGTTCTGGACCCGGCGATTTTAAAGCAGGCCCGGGACAACCCGGATCTCTACCCCCACCTGCTGGTGCGGGTGTCGGGCTATTCGGCCTATTTCAACGATTTGTCGCCGGACATGAAGGATGAGATCATCCGCCGGAGCACCCAGCAGCCGACACTGGGGTAATGGGGCTTTCATCATTAGAAAAAATCTCCCCTGCCCCCTTCTGCCAAAGCGGGGAACACATGAAACATGGATTGAATCGATGGTTGGAAAGAAGGAATGAATCCAGCCCGGCTAAACGCTCAATTTAGTTGTCCGTCCAGAAACGAGGATTTTCGTTCAAGATCAAGGCATGCGGTACACCATGGCGTTGATGTTCATTCCCGCCCCAACCGAAGCGAACACGACGACATCACCGGAGGATAGCCGATGGCCGTCCAGCTGCTTTTTCAGCAGCAGGTCCAGCATGGTGGGAATGGTGGCCACGGAGCTGTTGCCGGCCCAGTGGATGATCATGGGCATGATGTCTTTCGGGATGGTTTCAACACCGTAAAGCTGGAACAGGCGGGCCAAAATGGCGTCATCCATTTTGGCATTGGCCTGATGCATCAGGAGTTTCCGGACATCCCCAAGCCCTATTCCTGCCTTGTCCAGCGCCTGCTTTACCACCAGCGGAACGGTCTTCAACGCATGCCTGTAAATGTCATGGCCGTCCATTTTGATGAACAGCTCGTCGCCTGTTCGATTCGGGTTGTAGGATCTTCCCAATCGTAGCATCCAGGCCTTGTTCACGGTGTCCGTCCGGGTGACGTGGGCCAGCATGCCTCCATTTTCGTCCGACGCTTCCAAAACAGTCGCCCCTGCCCCATCGGCATAAATCATGCGGTCGACATCATGGGGGTCCGAGACCCGCGAAAGGATTTCGGCACCGATCACCAGCACCCGCTTCGCATCCCCGGACTTGATGTAATAGTCGGCCATGATCATGCCCTGTAGCCAGCCAGGACAACCGAAGGGGATGTCGTAGGCCACCGTGTAAGGATTTTTTATCTGCAGCCGGTGCTTGACCCGCGAGGCAATGGTGGGCACCATGTCCGTCCGGAGGTTGCCGGTCTGGACGTCCCCGAAGTTCTGGGCGACGATAATGTAGTCCAAACCCTCCTTGTCGATGCCTTTTAGCGCCTGAACCGCGGCCTCGGTGGCGATATCGGTGGTGTTCAATTCGTCTTTGACATATCGACGCTCCCGGATGCCGGTGATATTGTATAGTTTCTCAATGATTTCCGGATTGGGCTTTTCCAGCCGCACGCCGTCAGCCCCATAAAATTCGTTTTCCAGAAAATGGGTGTTGGATATGATCTCGGATGGAATACAGCATCCGGTGGATGTAATGATTGAGTTGGGCATTTCCCTCCCCCGTTTCTTTTTTTTGTTGAATCGGGTAAATTAAAGCATAATAAATCAGTGTACAAGAATTGTTCAAATAAATGACAGCAAAATTTTTGTAACGCCGGTTGGAAAAGGGTTTTTCCCGTGAAAACGGCCCTGGCTGCACGGCCATGTCCCACAGCTGACAATCATCGCCAGTGGCCGCCCATTGCCCTTGCCAACAACCATTTCGATCGCCATTATGTTGTCATATGGCGCTGGTGAAGGCATTCGACATCCGACGGAAATTTTTCAAGAAGCCATGAGCCGTCACCGATATATCATCCGATCGGAATCCCTGGATCGGCTGCTGGAAATGGCCGGCGACATCCAGCGGCTCGGATTTTAGAAGACTCGAAGCCGCCCACACAAAGCAAAATGGCGTGGGAGTAGTTAGGGCCTATGAAAAAAATAAATTTACCAGAACTCTCCTCGCCCTTTGAGGGAGAGGGTCAAAGAGAAGGGGTAAATCATGCGTCATAGCCTTGAAAACCGTGAAATTTCGGCCAGCGTGACGATCTTTTCTCTGCTGTTCATCCTGTCCGCCATCGCTTATGGCGGGCAATTGGCCGTCATCGAACTCAAGCATCGCCCGGCGGACGAGGTCATCCCCGTCATATCGCCCTTTCTCGGCCCCGCGGATACACTCAGCGGTCAGGACGACTTACTGTTTTTAAGCACCACACCGGAGAATCTCACCCGGATTCAATCGATCATTGCCCACTTGGACCGGGCCTCACGGCAGCTGGCCGTCACCGTCGTCCAGGGTGAAAACGCCATCGAACAGTTGAGTGCCGTCAATATTTCCGGCAAGGTATCCATCGGTGATCATGTCACGGTCGGTGTGGGTGACCGCCGAGGTCAATCGGAAGATTCCATAAACTTGAGCGCACAGAGCGCCAGGGCCGCAACGCTTATCAATGACATCCAGCGGGTTCTTGTTCAGGAAGGCGCGACCGCCACCATCTACGTGGGTATCTCCGCACCGGTTCCCATGGGCAACCACAGACATCAGGGAATGAGATATCATCAGATTCAGGAATGCCGGGAGGTATTCACGGGCGTTCACCTCACCCCGCGGATTTCAGGGGACCGGGTTATGCTGGGCATCGAATCCCAAAACGATCAACCTTCGGGTGATGGTTCCGGTGTGGTCCGCACCCAGCACATCCAAACCCAGATCCAGGGCCAATTGAACGAATGGATCGAAATCGGAAGCATTCTCGGAGCATCAAATAGGAAAAACGCTGGCCTTGTGCACAGCGGGTCCAGCCAGCAGTTCGGCCGGCGCCACGTATTCGTCAAGGTTGAAGAGGTGCGTCCGTAAGGGTCGCGGTAAAAAATAAATCCACAAAGATTGCGCTTAGATTTTGGTTCGCCTTCAAGGCGCGCCAAAGGGAGCATATTGTCTATATGTGACTTTTGGCGCAACGCCGAAGACGGCAAACCTTATAGCAATGATAAAAACATTGACATGTATTTATCATAACGATTAATTTAGTAGATCTTATTTTTCCCATCGGTAGTCCGGTCAAAGGCGTGTTTGTGTCCAAATTCATCTTGGACAACTTGGATAAAGATCTGATCCGATGATCGTCATCGGGGTTACCGGCGGTTTGATAGACTTCTATACTTCGCGAGGCCGAAGGTAACCTTCTCAACCACCACGTGAAAAACAGGGGTGTACAGACGTTGAAAATTCTGGTTTTAGGCGGATGCGGAATTCAGGGGAAAGCCGCCGTTTATGACCTTGCCGGCAGCGAAGCTGTCGAAAAAGTGATCTGTGCCGACGTCAATATCGATGGGATTCAGACGATTTCTGCTTTCACCAATATGTCCAAGATCCGGACCGTGGCCCTGGACGCCGGCGATTCGGACAGTCTGGATCGGCTCTACCGACAGGCAGACGTGGTGATCGACCTGCTCCCACGGCAGTTTGTCGAGAAAACCGTCGAAGCGGCCATCCGAAACGCCGTAAGCCTGGTCAACACAAACTACGCCTATCCCGTTTCACACATGCATGACAAAGCCCGGGCCGCGGGTGTGGCCATCATGCCCGAGTGCGGCCTGGATCCGGGCATTGACCTGGTGCTCTACGGTGAGGCCGGGCGTCGGTTCGACGAACTCAATGTTATCAACTCATACTGCGGGGGATTCCCGGAGCGAACCGCCTGCGATAACCCACTCAACTACAAGATCTCCTGGGTTTTCGAAGGGGTGCTGGCCTCCACCAAACGCGATAGCCGCATGATCCGGGATGGAAAGGTCATCGACATCCCCGGCGCCCGCCAGCACGATCTGGCATACATTCACGAGGTGGGTTTCCCGGGCCTCGGCACGCTGGAGGCCATCCCCAACGGCAATGCGGTATTCTTCACCGACGCCCTGGGTGTAACCGGAACCATCCGTGAGACCGGACGCTACTCCCTGCGCTGGCCCGGCTGGAGCGCCTTCTGGCGTCCTTTGAAACAGCTGGGCTTTTTGAGAGAAGATCCCGTGGCCGGCCTCCCCTGCCCGGTATCCCCCTACCGGATGATGGATAAACTCTTGGGGCCTCAGCTCCGATACAAGCGCAACGAAAAGGATCTGGTGGCCATGCTGAATATATTTGAAGGGAAAAAGGGTGAACAGCGGATTCGTCTGGTCAGCCGCCTGCTTATCGAACGAAATCTGGATACGGGACTCATGGCCATGGCCCAGGGAGTGGGTTACCCGGCCAGTATCGCCGCCCAGATGATCGCAAAGGGAGAGATTACAGGGAAAGGGGTTCTATCGCCGATGAAGCATATCCCTTACCCCGCTTTCATCGATGCGCTTCGCACCCGGGGAATCGTCGTCGAAGAAGAGGAAACAACCTTGCCGTAAACGCGGCCATTGGCCGCTTGGTTAAATCAAATGGTGTCCATCCAGAAACGGTGGATTGTGGTCCAGATCAAGGCCGCAGCTTTATTGAAACCGCAGGCGTAGCAGCGCTACGTCGAGGATTTCAATAATGCGAGAACACAGAGCTGGGCTGCAAGATGCTGTTTATGGATAAACACCACCAACTCAGGACGTTCAACAAAGGAGGAAGCAATGAAGACAAGGATTTTGGCAGTACTGCTGGCACTGATGATGATTACAGCCGGAACCGCGATGGCCAACACCCTCACAGACATTGCCCAGCGTGGTGAACTGCGCGTGGCCGTCCAGTCCGGCGCGGCCCCCTATGCATTTGTGGACAAGAACGGCGAGCACACCGGTTGATTCCGGCGCTGCTTTCCGGAAAGGCGGATATCCTGGCCGCGGACATGACACCCACTCTCAAGCGCCACCTCAAGATTTCCTTCTGTGACCCATGGTATTATGTCCAGCCCTGTGTATTCACCAAAACCGGCGCCGCTTTCCAGAAGCCGGAGGATGCAAACAAGTCGGATGTGACCGTGGGCGTCCTGCTGGGCTCCACCGGTGAGACCATCGCCAAGAAATACCTGCCCAACGCCAAGATTAAGACTTACAAAGGCGGCGGCCGCATGATCGTTCAGGCCCTGCTGGCCGGCCACGTGGATGCCGGCGTCAACGACGACCTGGCCGTACTCACCGTGCTTCCCGATTTTCCGCCCAACTCGGTTCGCGTGCTGGACGAGCGGCTGGGAATCGGCAAGGACCCGCTGGCCTTTGCCATCCGCCAAGAATCGGTGAACCTGTGGCAGTGGATCAACCTCTACTTCAAGTTTGCCCGCAGCGACGGCACCTACGATAAAAACATCGAGTATTGGATGGAATCCACCGACTGGAAAAAGGATCACTGATCGACCCGGTAACAATCATATTTTTCAATCATTGAACCCACCATGGGAAGAGGAGCCGTCTTCTCTTCCCATGGAAAACCGCAGAAGGGTAACTGATGCTCGAAGGGTTAAATTTCAGAGTCCTCTGGGAGTACATGCCGTTTTTTATGGAGGGACTGCGCAATACCTTTCTGATATCCATCGTCTCGCTTTTTCTGGCCTTGATTGTCGGGATCATTGCCTGCGCCTGCCGGCTTTCCCCGTGGAAACTGGTCAGAGGGCTGTCCATCGTCTACATCGAATCCATCCGCTCCACACCCCTGCTGGTTCAGATCTACTTCTTCTACTTCGGCCTACCCACTCTGGGCCTGCGGGTACCCGAACTTCAGACGGGAATTATTGCGCTGATGCTCAACAGCGGTGCCTATATTGCCGAAATCGTCCGCGCGGGTATCACGTCAGTGCCCAACGGACAGATTGAAGCGGGCATCTCGTCGGGATTGAACTACTTCCAACGGATGCGCTTCATCATCCTCCCCCAGGCCCTGGGCGTGACCGTGCCCCCGCTGCTGGGGCAGGCCATCGTCCTGGTAAAGGATTCCGCCCTGCTTTCCATGATCTCAGTCATGGAACTGACCCGGTGCGGGCAGACGCTCACCTCCGAGCGCTTCATGCCCACGGAGGCCTTTTTCACCGTGGCCTTTTTCTACCTGTGCATCTACTTCGTCCTCAAATCCATGGCCGACTGGTCACAAAAAAAGCTCATCTTCCGGGAGGCCTATTAATCATGATGCTCTTTTACTTCGAGCGGCTGGTTGAGATTCTCCCCTTTTTCCTCAAAGGCCTGTGGATGACGGTGGTGGTGGCTGGCATCAGCCTGCTCCTGGGGACATTTTTTGGACTGCTCTTGGGTATCGCTCGCACCTCGGGAAACAAGTTGTTAGTTGGGCTCATCGGTGCCTACGTGGCTGTTATTCGGGGTACGCCTTTCGTAGTGCAGATCTTTATTGTCTTTTTCATCCTGCCGGAATGGGGAATTCAACTGGACGCCCTTCCGGCGGCCATTCTCGCGTTGACCATACTGGGAACCGCCTTTATCTGTGAGATCGTGGCCGGCGGGATCAAAGCGGTTCCCAAGGGACAGTGGGAAGCCGCGCAATCGTCGGGACTGACCCTGTACCAGCAGTTGCGGTACGTCATCGTCCCCCAAAGCCTGCAGACCATCCTGCCGCCCCTGGTAGGCCAGTATGTGCTGCTGATCAAGGACTCGTCGGTGGTGTCGGTCATCGGCGTGGTGGAACTGACCCGGGTGGGATGGTTGACGGTAGTTAGAATTCCGGAAGGGCTGATGGTCTTCTCGCTGGTGGGAATTCTCTATTTCGCCATCTCCTATCCACTGATCCGTCTGTCCAACCGGCTCGAAAAGAAAATGGCCACTCAGCAGATGATGCTTTAGGGCCTCGGAAAAAATTAAATCCACGATCTTACTTGTCTTTTTGCCCGTGTTCTGCGTTGCGTCGATGGCCACATACAACCAAGTATGAAACCATCGACGCGCCTTGAACACAAACAAAAATCCGGCGTCATCTCTGTGGATTTTATTTTTTCCGAGACCCTTAGCGGTTGGTTTCACTGAAAATCGGAAAGAAACACATGATCAAATTCAAAGGCGTCAACAAATGGTTCGGCAAGCTGCATGTCCTTCGGGACATCAATCTTCATGTGACTCCCGGCGAGGTGGTAGTTGTATGCGGCCCCAGCGGATCGGGAAAGTCGACCCTCATCCGGTGCATTAACCGTTTGGAAAAGTTCCAGAAGGGGGAGCTCTTTGTGGACGGCACCCCGCTGCACGACCATTCCACCAACTTGACCAAACTGCGGGCGGAAATTGGCTTTCTCTTTCAGCAGTTTCACCTCTACCCCCACATGACGGCACTGCAGAACGTCACCCTGGCGCCCATCAATGTGAGGAAGATGAAGCGCTCCGATGCCGAAGAATTGGGGCGGGAAAAGCTGATCCGTGTTGGGCTGGCGGACAAGGCTGATTCATACCCAACACAACTTTCCGGTGGTCAGCAGCAACGGGTGGCCATTGCCCGGGGGCTGGCCATGGCCCCGAAGATCATGCTTTTCGATGAACCCACCAGCGCCCTGGACCCCGAAATGATCGGTGAAGTACTGGATGTGATGATCAAACTGGCCAGCGAGGGCATGACCATGTGCGTGGTCACCCACGAGATGGGGTTCGCCCGGCAGGTGGCCCACCGGGTCATCTTCATGGACGAGGGGAGCCTGGTGGAAACCGGAAGCCCTCACGACTTTTTCGACAACCCTCAAACGGACCGGGCCGCCCAGTTTATCAGCAAGATTCTCACCCATTAGAAGGATCAGGCAGAAATATTTCCATCTTTGTCATTTTATCGGCCCCTTGTATTTCTTTGGGATAATTAAACAATCAAACATTTTTCCGGGCAGATGAATCTTCCCCCTTATCTTCTTCCGGGCTGAAGTGAACTGCCATAGCACGAACTGCGCCAAGACAGAGAATTACAAACCCGAAGGCCATGAGTGTTTGCCATTGGACGCCCTCCTGCCCATAGAGTTTCACGATAAGTTCCCTGATTACGAATACAATAGCGGGATTGACCATTGTGTGCAACCTGAACCGGTGTGCCTCAAAGTATTCTATAAAGCTTCTGAACAGTTCGATGATGACCAGGAAGGTAAGAATGTCTGTGACTACACTGTTAAAAGATTGACCAATTCCCTGACCATCTAAAAATGCCCGTATCCCATAAAGTGTCCTGATGAGACCAATGGCCAGAACTATAATAATATAGATAACGAGAACATTGATAATGTATTGAAGCGATTTACGAAAAACCTGCTGCGCGTCCGGTAATTTTAAAATAGTTCTTCTCCTTTTTATCCACCTGCCTTATTTATTTTTCCCTTCCAAATAGTAGCAATCAAATCTTAATCCCCATGAATTAGGACAATATAAGAAACTGATGAAAATACTGTGAATTTTTGAAATGAATTTTTTCAATAGTTTTCATAAAAGGGCTTAAAAGATCTTGCTCCATAACTAAAAATTAACATTCTCTTCATCAAAATCGAACAATTCCCATTTAAAAATACAATTTTGGAAAAACAATGAAGATGGAATCAGAGAATTAACATGCCACTTAATAAAAACGGATATACAAAAAAACAGCGGCAGCAGTGGATGAGCATCCTGGCAAAGTCTTTGTCCCGAGAACTTGAAGATGCCTGGCAAGGGATGTCTGAAAAGCCACTTTACAGGCATTTGCACAAACCGGAAACAGGCAGCATAATGGTTCGTGGTCGCGCGGGAGGCTCGGGCATCCGATTTAACCTTGGTGAAATGACGGCTACCCGTTGTACGATACAAATTGAGAAGGGACATGTGGGCAGCGCTTATGTAATGGGGCGTGATCATAGACATGCTGAACTTGCGGCCATCTTTGATGCCCTTTTGCAAGACCCTTTGCATCATCACAAAATTTCAAACAGTGTCGTTTCCAGTCTAAAGATTTCCTATGATAAGCGCAAAGAAGAGGTTGCAAAGAAGTCCGCTGCAACGAAAGTCGATTTTTTTACTATGGTTCGAGGAGAATAAAAATGGTCTTCCCCATCGATTTAAACAGATTGACACCAGGGTTTTCAGACCCGGTTCAAGGTTCCCGGCAGACTTTCCGGGCTATTTTAGATGCTATGGCTCATCCGGGCAGGATCGTTGCTACAGACAACAATGTTCTTTCACCACCACGCCCCTTAAATCTTGCATCGGTCGCTGTGTGTCTGACACTGCTCGACTTTGAGACGACTCTCTGGACAGACCTCAAACCCAACGCAAAGGGGAACGGCTGGCTGAGATTTCATTGCGGGTGTTCTATTGTACAGGATCCATCGGAAGCTGTTTTCGCCTTGATAACCCGCAGTGATACCATGCCGGCCCTCAATAAATTCAAGCCAGGAAACGATGAAAGTCCTGAGTTTTCAACGACACTCATCATACAAACCGGCAGATTGAGGTCAACGGACGGTAAGCGACTTACAGGTCCCGGCATAGAGACTTTTTCAACCCTTAAAGCGCAAGGTTTAACAAAACGTTTCTGGCAAGACAGGCAGAGTCAATCAGCTATGTTTCCTTTAGGTGTAGATATTATTTTTACATGCGAAAACAGGCTTGCCGCCCTGCCCAGGACTTCGAGTGTGGAAGGTTAAATTATGTATGTTGCCGTAAAAGGTGGCGAAGAGGCTATAGCAAACGCACATAAACTATTAGCTGAAAAGCGCCGTGGTGACCGCAGTGTTCCTGAGCTGGAAATCTCCCAGATTAAAGAGCAGTTGGGTCTTTCAGTGGACCGGGTAATGACGGAAGGATCGCTTTACGATCGTGAGCTCGCAGCCATTGCCATCAAGCAGGCCCAGGGGGATCTTGTGGAGGCGATCTTCCTTCTCAGGGCCTACCGGACAACCCTGCCCCGCTTCGGATTTTCCGAGCCCATAGAAACCGCCACTATGGAGATTCAAAGGCGTATTTCATCTTCATTCAAAGATATTCCGGGGGGTCAGGTTCTCGGACCGACCTATGATTATACACACCGGCTCATCGATTTTGCTTTGAGAGTTCCTGAGAATGGAAATCCGGGAACATGCCGCGAGGAAGTGTCAGACGAAGCAATCCAAAACGACATGCCTCGAGTTGCTGATCTGCTTGCAGCCGAAGGTCTTCTCGATGATGAAGCCGCGAACGACAAAAACAGGTCTGTGGCTGATTTGACCCGTGATCCTCTGGAACTTCCCGCTGGAAGAGAAATGCGCCTTCAGAATCTCGCACGAGGTGATGAAGGATTCATACTGTCTCTTGCGTATTCCCTCCTAAGGGGCTTTGGATCTTCAGGACATCCTTTTTTGGGAGAAATCCGGTTTGGGGAAGTGACTGTGGAATTCGTTCCCCAGGAATTGGGATTTCCCATTGATGTTGGAGGGATCCCGGTAACCGAATGCATCATGTTCAACCGCTTTATGGGCTCTGGCGAGACACCTCCGCGGTTTATCAAAGGGTATGGGCTGACCTTCGGTCATTGCGAGCGCAAGGCAATGGCAATGGCGTTAGTCGATTATGCGCTACGCTCCGGGGAACTGGGGGAGAAGTTTGAGTATCCGGCCCAGGACGAAGAATTTGTGCTTTTTCACAGCGACAATGTCCAGGCCTCCGGCTTTGTCGAGCATTTAAAACTTCCGCATTACGTCGATTTTCAGGCCGACCTTGTATTGATGCGAAACTGCCTGGCCGAATTCAAAAATGACAGCAGGAATAACAAAGGAATAGAAGATGAAGAAGCAATTTAACAGGCAAAGCGAAACAGGGGGCGGCCGCTCAAGCGTCATGGAAGGATACAATTTTGCTTACCTGGATGAGCAAACCAAAAGGATGATCCGCCGTACTATTTTAAAAGCTGTGGCTATTCCGGGTTACCAGGTTCCTTTCGGTAGCAGGGAGATGCCACTGCCATATGGATGGGGAACGGGTGGTATTCAAATAACTGCATCCCTAATCGGTTCCGAAGATATCCTGAAGGTAATCGACCAGGGGGCGGACGATACCACCAATGCTGTGAGTATCCGCCGGTTTTTTTCCAGGACGGCTGGGGCCCTAACAACAACCCGCACAAGGGAGGCTACAATCATTCAGACCCGCCACCGCATCCCTGAAACGCATCTTACAAAAGACCAAATCATTGTTTATCAGGTTCCTATTCCTGAACCCTTACGTTTCATCGAGCCTAGGGCCAAAGAAGTTTGCCGGATGCATGCCCTTAAAGAATATGGCATTATGTTTGTTAAGCTTTATGAGGATATATCCAGGCATGGTCGTATTGCAAAAGCATTTGACTATCCTGTATTAGTGAACGACCGCTATGTGATGAGCCCCTCTCCCATACCCAAATTCGATAATCCCAAGATGGACCGCATGCCCGCATTACAGCTATTCGGCGCGGGCAGAGAGAAGCGTATTTATGCAGTTCCACCATATACTAAGGTCAAAAGTCTGGATTTCGAAGATTATCCGTTTGAGGTGGAACGCTGGCCCCATTGTTGCGCTCTGTGTGGTTCAGGCAACAGTTATCTTGATGAGATAATCATGGATGACAGGGGATCAAAAATGTTTATCTGTTCGGATACCAACCATTGCAACGAACGTGTTGCCAGGGGCCATAAGGGCAACCAGGAAGAACCTGTTGAAAAGGCGCAGATTTCGATCGGGACAGGAGCAAGAAAATGTGCATAAAAGACTCAGATCATATCCCTTTGCTCAAGGTTAAATCCATCAGCAGGTATTACGGGCGCAGAATCGGATGCCGGGGAATCGAGTTCGAACTATGGCCGGGAGAGGTTCTTGGAATTGTTGGGGAGTCCGGATCAGGAAAGACAACCTTGCTCAACTGCATATCAGGACAACTTGAGCCTTCTGAAGGTGCTGTCTGGTATGCAAGCAATGGCGGAGTGATAGATATGTGCGTGGCTCCTGAGCCACAAAAAAGGCTTGTTATGCGAACCGAGATGGGAACAGTGTATCAAAATCCCAGGGACGGGCTCAGGATGCACGTGAGCGCCGGGGGGAATATTGGCGAACGTCTCATGGCCAATGGGCTGCGGCACTATGGCCAGGTCCGTCGCAAAGCGCTGAACTGGCTTGAGAAGGTTGAAATCGATTCCGAGCGGATTGATGATACACCCACCACATTTTCCGGCGGTATGCAGCAGCGGCTTCAAATTGCCCGCAACCTGGTGACAGGACCCCGCCTTATCTTTATGGACGAGCCAACAAGCGGCCTGGATGTTTCAGTGCAGGCACGGCTTCTGGATTTACTCAAAAGTCTTGTAACCGAACTGGATCTTTCAATGGTGATGGTCACCCATGATCTGGCCGTGACACGCCTTTTGGCACATCGTCTTATTGTAATGAAAGGCGGCAAAGCTGTGGAATCGGGGCTCACTGATCAGGTCCTGGATGATCCTCAGCATCCTTACACACAGCTTCTGGTTTCTTCTATTTTGCAGCCTTAAATAAGGGTTTGAAATATGAAACATATGGTAGATGTAGATAAACTAAACAAGAATTTCTTTCTTCACACGCAGGGAGAAGCGAAAATTCCTGTGTTCAGGGATTTTGGTCTGGAACTTAAGCCGGGTGAGAGCGTTGCACTGGTTGGCCCTTCAGGTGTGGGGAAAAGCACACTTTTGCGCCTTCTTTATGGCAATTACAAAACCGGATCAGGTAAAATTTTAGTGAGCCACGATGGTGGTTCGGTAAATCTATCAGGCGCAGATCCCCATACCATACTCCATATTCGGAAGTGGACCATAGGATATGTGAGTCAGTTCCTGCGGGTTATTCCAAGGGTACCGGCCATACAGGTTGTCATGGAACCTATGAGAGGCAGAGGTGCATCAGAAGAAGTATCCCGCGATCTTGCCGGGAAACTTTTAAGTCGATTGCGGATACCGAATCGCCTCTGGTCCTTATCTCCTACAACTTTTTCCGGTGGAGAACAGCAGAGAATCAATATTGCCAGGGGATTTATTGCAACATACCCGGTAATGCTTCTTGATGAACCAACCGCCAGCCTTGACCCCGACAATACAGAAACTGTGGTTGAAATCATAAAAGAAGCAATCGGCATGGGAACATCAATTATAGGGATTTTCCATGATGAGGATATAAGAAACAGGCTTGCATCAAGATGCATAGAAATTCAGCCCATTAACAACCATACCTGCTCCGAATAACTCACTCCAACAGATCAATCTCAGCTATATTTTACAAAAAATTAACGTTTTCCTCATTAAAAACAAACATTGATGTTGTTGATTATGGAAAAAAAGCAAGGGTCAATAATGTCCCGAAGCTGAGACTCGAAAAGGTGGAGTTATTTTTGAGTAAACCATAAGGAGCAACTGATGAAAACCATTCTGGTGATTATTGATGGATGCCGTTCAGACGGGTTGGAGCAGGCAAAAACGCCAAACATTGACCATATGATCGAAAACGGCGCGCACACCATGAACGCCCGGACCGTGACCCCCTCTATTACCCTGCCTGCCCATTTCAG
>JABZFO010000013.1 GCA_014237405.1 Desulfosarcina sp.
AAGCCCGGCTGAACGGTTAAATCAATTTAAGTATCATGATAACTGGCTACATAATCTTTGCATTTCGGCTTCCTTGGGAGGGTATCGCTGTCCTCCCCAAAATCCGTTATAATCAGGAATTTTTTAACCAGGGCCAGGCCGATCCCCGTGCCGCCGGTGGTGCGGGCCAGGTCGTTGTCCACTCGATAAAAGTCGTCAAACACCTGCTTCAACGATCGTTTGGGAATGCCCGGCCCGGTATCGGACACCGTCAGTTTAACCCAGCTGTCCACCGCATCCGCTGCAATGACGATGTGTTTCTCCGTCAGATGACGGCCGAACTTGATGCTGTTTTCCATGAGATTGATCAGCACCTGAACCAGCACTTCCCGATCGTAGGCAAAAACGGGTAGTTGGCCGGTGAGGATTGTCAGGTCGAACCCCTCCCGGGCCAGACTCTCGGCCATGACCGACTGCACGTCGGCCAGTACGTCGGTCAGATCCCCATCCTTGAGATCGAACCGGCGGGTCTGTTTCTCCAGGCGGGACAGTTCCAGCACGTTGTTGATCAGCCCGGACAGCCGGGCGCTCTCAGAAGCCAGGATGCCGAAGTACTCCTGCTCCCGCTCCGGGGTGGCGGCAATGCCCTGGTCCAGCATCTCGATATACATGCGGATGTTGGTCAGCGGCGTCTTGAGTTCGTGGGTCACGGCGGAAACGAACTGGGAGCGCCGCTCGGACAGATCCAGAACTGTCCGGGTACTGTAGTAGATGGTCACCAGTCCCGCCACCATCACAACGCTCAGTATCGCAAGCGCCAGGGTCAGGGTTTGCCGGGCCGGAGATGGGGGCAGCCCCAGGGCACGCATCTCGGCGCTGAGAAAACCGAAGGGGGCTGGAAAGGTCCTCCCGGCGACCCAATCTCCGACCGTGATGCCGGCAGCTGCACCGGTGCGGTCGCGGGGTTTGCTGAGGCCGGCTGCATTCAGTGTCAGCCGCGTGTATCGGGCGATGGGCTGGGGATCGTAGTGAACGGCGAGCAGATGGTCGAGAAAGGGCTGGAGTTGGAGCACGAATCCCTGCCGGTAGATCTGGCCGTTGATGCCGATCCGACGGAAGATGAATACCCGGCCGTCATCGATGGCCACGGCCTGCAGGGGCGCCACCTCCACGTGAAACCGCCCGGTATCCGATAGCCCCGGCGCCTTTCCCGCCATTTGCCGCTGGAGTGGTGCCGGCGCGGACTGAATCGCCGGGGCAGTCCGCATGCCGTACGCCAATGGCGCGGCCTCGTCCTGTTCCATGTCGACAGCGGCACCATTCTCTCTCAGCGGCACCGACATATCGAGCTCCTTTTGGGCCAGGTTCATTGCCTGGTCCACGGTGATCTCCTCCACCCGGGCCTGTTCCTGGCCGAGGACACTTTTTGCTTTCTTTCGCTCGGATGTTCTGAGAAAACGGCCCGCAAAGGAGGACGGCTCCTTTTTTACGATGGTTGCCGATTTTTGAATCGTTGCCGGTGCAGGTGCCGGCTGCTGGCCGACGAACTTTCGCTGGTTGAAGATCGCGTTGATCGCCTGAAGCTTCTGCACCCGGTCGGCAAGGCCGGCAGGCACGCCACCCGTGTCCGTCACCAGCGGGGTTTGGAATGAGCCGTCCGGGTTGTTCTGGAAATAGCCCAAAATAAACGTCTCAACGGGTGCCCGATTCAATGGGGACTGAATATTGCCGCCCTCCTGCACCAGGGTATGGCGGTACTCGTCCACGGCCCGGTTCTCCTCCCGCCGGACCAGATCGGTAAGTTCAGCTTCGATCTCGTCCAGCAGCCGTTCCGAAAAAAAACGCACCTGCGCCTGTGCTTCCCGATCGAGGGCCCCGTACGTCCGCCAGGCCACGAAGGCAAGCGGCAGGGTGAGCAGTACGAAAAAGACGACCATATAGAGGCGCAGTTTTCTCATTGATCCGGCTCCAAGCGGTATCCTTCGCCGCGAACCGTTTGGATCAGAACCAATCCACTGGCCAGCGAAGCGATCTTTTTTCTCAGCTTCAGCATATGAATGTCCACGGTGCGGGTCTCCACCTCCGGATCCTTGTAGTGCCACACCTCGGTGAGCAGCTCTCCCTTGGAAACGATGCGGTCTCGATGGCGAAACAGGTATACGATAATGTCCATCTCCCGGCGGGTCAGTGCCTCCGCCCGGTCCCGACACACCGCCTGAAGGTTGCGGCCGTCAAACAGAATGTCACCATATCGGATCTGCTCGTCACCCAGCGGTTTCCCGCTTCTCCTGAGAACGGCTTCTACCCGCACCATCAGCTCTCGCAGGGAAAAGGGTTTGCTCACATAATCGTCCGCACCGGCGGTAAAGCCCGTCACCACGTCATCTTCGGACCCCTTTGCCGTGAGTATGATCACGGGCTGGGCCGGCCGTTTGTTGCGGATCTGGCGGCAGATGGAAAAGCCGTCCATGCCGGGCAGCATCACATCCAGCAGCACCAGATCATACTGCCCGCTCAAGGCTGATTCGCAGCCAATGATGCCGTCGGCGACACCATCGGCGCCGTAGCCGTTGAACACCAGCACATCGCAAAGTCCCTTTAAAATGGCCGGATCGTCTTCCACCACCAGAATGCGGGCTTTTGGCTGATCCATCGTCCCTTCCTTTCCCGAATCGTCATGGTTGCTGCTAATTCTTTATTCTTACACCAAAGCCCACGCCATTCAAAGTAAAACTTATGCAAAAAAAGAGGGCTAACCTTTTGCATTTGTTTGAATTGTATTTCCACTGGACTCGGTTACAATCCGAATCATGAACCGGCTCAATTTCCAAAGAAAAGGAGAAACATCATGTTGAACACCCGAAAAAGCCTGCTGGCAATCATTGGTTTGATTCTGGTCACCACCGCCGCCCTGGCCGCCATGGGAGCAATGGGCACAGGCACGCCGACGCCCCTGCCCGTCTCCAACTCGACCGGAGACAAGCTCGTGACCGTTTCCACCGAGGTGGTTCAGGACAAGATTCTCAAAGGCTCGGACGGACGGGTGGCCGTTTCCCTGAGCCTGACCGCAGCCCGGCTGCCAACGTTTGGCACCGCCCCGGTGCAGGCCGCCGATCTCGTGATTGTACTGGACCGCAGTGGCTCCATGAAGGGCCAAAAGCTGAGTGATGCCCGCCGGGCGGTCATCCACCTGATAGAACAGCTCGGGCCCGAGGATCGCCTGGCCCTGGTGACCTATTCAAACGGCGTGCAGACCCAATCGGCGCTGGTGCCGATGGATGAAGCCAACCGGAGGCAGCTGTCGGCGGCGGTAAAGCAGGTCTATGCCGGCGGCGGCACCAACCTGGGCGGCGGGCTGGGCCGGGGCATCGACATGCTGATGCACACTCCGGGCGGCGGGCGCCAGCGCAAGGTGATTCTCATCTCCGACGGTCTGGCCAACCAGGGGATCACCGACCCGACCGCATTGGGGCGCATGGCATCGGCAGCCGTAGAAAACCGCTTTTCTATCAGCACCGTCGGCGTCGGGCTGGATTTCAACGAAATGCTGATGACCGCCATCGCGGACCAGGGCGCCGGCCACTATCACTTTCTGGAGGATCCCCAGGTGTTCGCCCAGGTATTTGAAGCTGAATTTCAAGCCACCCGCCATGTGGCCGCCGCCGATGTAAAAATCCGGATTCCCCTGGAACCGGCCAGAGCAGGACCCTCTACCTGACCTTCCAAGTGCCCACGGCCATGGAGAAAGAGATCGTCCTGGGCCGGGTGCAGGTGCAGTATCAGCATCATGGCGAATCGCATACGGTTAAAACGTCCCCGCCGCTGACCGTTGCCTGTGTATCGGACCCGGCGGCGGCGCTGGCCAGCATCAAAAAGGATTCATGGGCGGATCAGGTGGTGCAGGAGGAGTTCAGCCGGCTGAAGGAGGAAGTGGCCGCCGACATCCGTAACGGTGACAAAAACCGGGCCCAGACGCGCATCCAGGCATATGAGACCAGGCAGGCGGCCGTCAACACGGTCGTCGACTCAGGTAAGGTGGCAAAAAACCTGGAAACCGATGTAAAAGCCCTTCGCGAGCAGGTGGATGAAACCTTCGCCGGTGCGCCGGCAGCCGTTGCCAAAAAAAAGAAGCAGGTCTCAAAATCCATGCAGTATGAGGGCTACAAGCTGCGACGAGACAAATAGTGCCCATCCAGAAACGGTCTTTTCGCCCAATCTCTGCGTTATGCTCAAAATTTTATCCTCGGAATATCAACTATATTATCTATTAATTGTTAATGTTGAATTATAAATTTTGAATGAATGTATCCTGTCCATATAAAAAAAATCGATGGCGTTCATTCATTCAAAATTAAGCATTTAAAATTCATAATCGGATACAAGGAGGTCCCCATGGGAATCATGACGCGCATGTTGAGACTGTGTAAAGCCGATGTCAACGGCGTAATGGATCAACTGGAAGATAAAGGGCTGTTGCTCAAGCAGTACCTGAGGGAGATGGAAACCAGCCTCGGGCACAAGGAGCGGCAGGTCAGCGCGCTGGCGCAGCGTCTTGGCCGCCTGACCGGCCAGATCGGCCGCCACGTCGAGGAGATGGACAAGCTGGAACAGGATCTGACCCTGGCGGTGGAAAAGGAGAAGGACGACATTGCCCGAATGCTGATCCGCAGGCGCCGAGCCCTTGAAACCGCGTGCAGCCACCTGGAGGAACAGATGGAGACGATGACGCAGGAGAAAACACAGCTGTCGGAGACCCTGGCGCATCAACGGCTTCAGTATGAGACCCTCAAGGCCAAAGCCGGCTCCTTTTGCCGCCAGGCCACCGACCGTTTTTTCGATCTTGAATCTCATCGCAGCGAAGGGGCAATTTATTCGGCAAACCCCAGTGATGAGGAGATAGAACTGGAGCTCCTTCAGCGCAAAGAAGCGCTGCAGAAAGGAGGCACTCTATGAAACGGCCTGTACGTACCACCCTCGTCTATGGGTTGATCAGTGCGCTCGCTGTCATGCCCGCTGCATGGCTATTTGCCGGGCCCATCGGCTGGCCAATGGCCTTCAAACTGGCGCTGTGGATGGATCTTTTTTTCTACACCGTCCTGCTGGCCCGGTGGGGCGGGAAAAGTCTGATCGCCATTGTCTTTCCCATGGCCTTGCTGCTGGGTACGGCCCTGTGGCCCGGCGTCTACTCCGGTTTTTTCTTCTTGGGTCTGGGGGTGTTCAGCTGGATCCGCAGTGGTATCTGCTTTTCCGGAACACCGGTTCGCGCCGTTGCCGCCGAAATCATCACCGTTGCCGGTGGTGCAGGATTGGTGGCACTTTTGGGTCCGGGTTCCACCGTCACCTGGTCCATCGGCATCTGGTTATTTTTTCTGGTGCAGGCCCTTTATTTTTTCATTGTACCAGCAACCGACCCATCAGATACCGTCCGTACTGTGGAAGATTCCTTCGAACTGGCTCACAGGGAAGCACAGCGCGTATTGGATGAAGGTATGGCCGGCTGAGGTCAGACGACAGCGCAGCCGCCCCGTCGGACGACGGGGTTTAACCGGAAATGAAACCATATTCCCGGAACGCTGGGCTGTGGTCTTGATTAAAAAATTGAACATCGAACGTTGAACATCGAATGATGAGGTCGCTCCGCTCCACCGATTTATGAAATGGATAGAATACCTTATTCGACGTTGGACGTTGGATGTTCGATGTTGGGCGTTCAGCTGTTTAATTACGGGTATTGAAGTTTCACAAGATGGCAGAAGTCGGAGATCGGAAGACAGATCATTCAAAAGTCAATGATAGGACAATTATCGTTGAATGGAAGCATTTGCCTTATCCAGCGTTTGCCGAACTTTTTGAGAAAGCTCGGAGACGCTAAAGGGTTTTTGCATGAAACCGTTGCATCCTCTGCTCATTATTTTTTCTGCTTGGTCATTAATGGCATACCCGCTGGAAAGCATAACCGGTATTTCAGGACAGATTTCACGAATACGATCGAACGCCCTTCCACCGTCCATACCCGGCATAATCATGTCGAGAATCACCAATCCAATGCCGGAGCCCATACGGTGAACAACTTCGACGGCTTCTTGACCACTTTTGACTGCAATGACTCGATAGCCCAATTTTTTCAATAAGGCTTGGCCGACATCGATAATCATGTCTTCATCATCAACCAGCAAAACTGTCTCGGACCCATTGCTGATCTTTCCCTCCGATGATAATTCTTTGACCACTAATTTTTCAGAAATCGGCAAGTAGATATTAAACGTCGTACCATAGCCGATTTCACTGTGCGCATTAATGATACCACCGTGGTTTTTGATGATGCCATAGGCCGATGCCAGACCTAATCCTGTACCACGGCTTTTTTCTTTAGTCGTGAAAAATGGATCGAAGATTCGCTGAAGGGTCTTCTTGTCCATGCCAATACCGGTATCAGTTACCGACACATGGGCGTAGCGTCCGGGCTCCACCTCATAAGGCCTGCAGTCTTTATGTCCTAACGCGACATCCTTGGTTTCTAATCGCAGTGTCCCACCTTCGGGCATCGCCTGCCATGCATTGACATACAGGTTCAGAAGTACCTGCTCGATCTGCCTACGGTCGGCCTCTACAACGATGTTCGCATTATGAAATTTGGTTTCGACTATGATTTCCTTTTTTGTCCGACCAAACATACTGGCACTTTTAAGTATCAACCCGTTTATGTCGGTGGGCTTGACTTCGTACTTTCCACCGCGTGCAAAACCCAAAAACTGTTTTGTGAGGCCTGTCGCACTGCGGATGTATTCATCGATAGCATGCAGGTGCTCCAAAAGTGGGTGGAAAGCCTCCAGGTCCATTGAAATCAGTGACGAGCGGCCCTGGATGCCCATCAACAGATTGTTAAAATCATGGGCGATGCCACCGGCGAGCGTGCCAAGGGATTCCATCCGCTCGGCGTTCTGAAGTTGGGCCTGAATCCGTTGCCTTTCACTGATGTCACGTATAACCCCATGGGTACCGACGTGCCGTCTTTCCCCATCGCACGTGGATTCTTCGTAAATCCCCATTGATTTGAGTTCAACGGTCAAATACTGGGGAGCATCCTCGTTTTGCAACGCATCCCCAATCGCCTTCAATCGCAGCTCAACCCCTGAAGAGGCACGGTCTCTCGATCTTCTCTCGTCAAAAAACCATTGGACTTTGCCTCGATCTTCCTCGCAGACAACAGTGGTATAGTGTTTTCCGATCAAACCATCGACTGTAAATCCCAACAGGTGTTCCACTGCCTCACTTATAAAAGTGAAATTCCCATTAGAATCCAACGTGTAGATAATGTCGGGGCTGTTCTGGACAAGATAACGGTATTTTTTATCAGATAGGTCCAGCTTTTCGTTGATTTTATCCTTTTCCCGCTTCAGCGCTCTCTGATTAAGGGCGTTTTCAACAGTCCTGAGAAGTTCTTCGAATTCAAAGGGTTTTCTCAGGTAGTCATAGGCCCCGCATTTCAGGGCGGCCAGTGCTGAATCTAGATTTGCATCTCCAGTGATTACAATAACAGTGGTGTCCGGACTCCGGGTCTTAACCTCGTCCATGATTTCGGTACCCATCATATCAGGCAAATGGACATCCAAGACAGCCAGGTCGAATGTATTTTTGGCGATCAGTGCCAACGCATCCTGGCCGCAGTTCACCGTTTCGACTTCGTAATCCTTGGTTTTAAGAAGGTACTCCAAACTTTCACACATTCGGAGTTCGTCATCAACGATCAGTATTTTTGGCGATCGCCACATCGATAATTCCCTGTGCCTATCGATTAGAAGCCACCTTGTATGGGCAATTCAATTTTAAAGACGGTCCCCTTGTCCGGAATACTATCACAGGTTATATAACCATGAAATGATTTAATAATGTTGTATGCGATGGAAAGGCCTAATCCGGAATGTCCGCCTGCCTTGGAACTGACATAAGGGTCAAACAATTTCTCCTTTATGACCTCTGGAATCCCAGGCCCATCATCCATGAACTGGATCTCTACATATCCGCTGACATCCTTTTTTCCGTTCACGCGCTTGCCACCGATCGGGGGCGGAAGATGTCGCGTCTGTATATAAAGATCCCCACCCGATTCCATGGCTTCAGCTGAATTTTTGATGAGGTTGATAAAAACTTGTTTGAGTCCTGCCTTTTCTGCGGCGACCTTTGGCAGATCCTGTTCAAGATCTATTCGTAATTTTACATCTGAGTGTCTGAGCAGGGAATCCTTTGTGAGTTTGACGATGTCCATGAGCAACGCATTAATATCGGTCATTTCTTGCGTTGCCGGTTTTTGCGTGGAAAAATCAGTTAATTTTTTCAGGAGATTCGCAACACGATTAATCTCTTCGTTGATAATTCTAATCTCATCCTGGGCGACATGTTTCCCAGACAACTTTATTTCAAGTATTTTTAAATAGTTTTTGATAATGCTCAAAGGATTGTTTACTTCGTGAACTACTCTCCTGGCCAGATCGACGGAGGCATCAATACGCTTTGCCTGAATGTCTTGCAGCTGGCTGCGCTTCATATGTTCGAGCCGAAGCGCCAAGGCTCCTTTATGGATCAAAATATTCAACAGTTTCGCGTTTTCTAAAAGTTGCGGCAAGTCACTCTTATCGATTGCCAGAACCAGGACCCCCACCGAATCCCCATTTGCAGTAAGGGGAAGGCAATAGATGCCTTGCCCACCGATCACGCGAATGATTTGTTCATCAAGGATCGTCAAAGGGCCTTGTGCCCCCGCGTTGAAAGAATCCAGCGGCTCTTTTTCGAGGATGGTCTTTACCAACAGGCTTTGGTCCAGGCTCATAGAAACGGCAAGGCTGTGCTTTTTTAAATACCGCCCCTCTTTATCTTGAAAATATCCGAAAAGAACACCTTTTTCTGCATCTACCAGGAAGTAAAGAAGACGATTTATATCCAACAGGATTTTCAGGCCGTTTGAAATGACGGATAGAATGTCATTCTGATCCTTTGCCGTTAAAAAGCCCTCAAGCGTTCCCATGAGCAGTGATATGTTCCGGACGTCCCGGACCAGGGCGTCCTGTATCTTCTGATCTTTTTCATCGATCGGTTTTGAAGATAGCTCATCAATATTTATATCGATGTCTAAAGCGTCGGCCACATCCTTGGCTTCCTGACCGGATTTTTCAATAAAAGCGTCACATTCCTCTGAGCTAAACCCTAAAATTTTTTGTGCCAATACGACGCCTTCGTTTATTTTGGCTTCAGCGTTCTGGCATAAAAAATTGGCAATATAGACAATCTGCGTCATCGGAAGGGCTTGTGCAATTCGAACTGGACTTTCGTGATGATAGCGCACTGAATCGGAAATCATAGTCTGGAAATTCCAGCGATTGAGAAGCCATGCTGCAACCTCGCAATGGGTTGCCCCCAAACGGGCTTCACCCTCTATCAACCGCTGCCCATCATTACGGCAATTTTCAAGAATATCTTCATATGCCGCATTAAAATTTACCCACAGCACGACCTTGCCGATGTCATGCAAAAGGCCGGAAACAAACGCCTCATCCGATTGGCAGGATTTCATCTTGGCGGCGATGTTTTTTGATAGGAAGGCACAGCTGAGGGAATGCCACCAGAACTCTTTCAGGTTGAAAAGCCCGTTCTTTTTAGGTTTTGGAAAAGCTTCATAGACACAGGCGCAGATAGCCATATTCTTGATGCCGCTGGTGCCGACAAGGACCACGGCATGGTTGATTTCCTGGACTTTTTGCGGCAGTCCAAAATAGGCTGAATTGACCAACTTCAGGATCTTGGCACTCAATGAGGGGTCCTTGCTTACAAGGGCTGCAATTTCATCGAGATTAACGCTGTCCCGGTTGCAGGCCTCAAACAGTTTCAGCAGTATATGAGGAAGGGTGGGAAGGTTTTTCAGGGTAGATATTTGATCAAAAAAAGGTTTTTGAGCTTTCATTTACACCAGCCTTCCAAATCAAAAAGAATACCAGATCAGACACTCCCCATTGTGAAGTCAGAAATGTCGCGTTTGATGGCTGTCTTCGTGAACCAACAAATAACTTGACCCAGAAAAAAATCTGGGTGGATTGAAGCAAGAACGGGTCATTATAAAGTTTTTTAAAAAAATATTTCCCTCCGCTGTAGATATATCGGCATACTCAATTCTTACTTTAGCTCCTGCATGTGTAGATCCTGCAGTTCAGGATCTTTTACCATTTGTCTGGCATCTTAAAACTATCGGGTAAGATCGGCGTAAATCGCCTGGGCCTTTTCCAGGGCAGCCACATCATCAATCCCCATGGTTTCAAACTCGTCGTCCACCACGTGAAAACTCACCGGCTTACCGTCCTGCACCATGGTTTCGATCAGGTCGGTGAAAAAGAACTCTTCGACATCGGTCATCTTGCCGTTGACTTCCTTTTGTACAATCTGCGGTCGAGACGCCAGGATGGGAAGGTAGTGAACCAGAGCGCGTTTGCGGACCGCGTATATCCCGGAATTGCAGACCGTCAGCATATCCTGCCGCTGGGATGGGTAGTCTTTCCAGTATTTCCATTCGGTAATTTTTCTCACCTGCTCTTTTTCAATTTCCAGCACCCCGTATTGCTTCTTATCCTTTGGTGAAAAGCCGAGGATTATCAAATCGTGGGTGCCGAGGCCGCCAACCAGGGTTTCATAAGTCGTTTTTTTCACAAACGGCACATCGCCCATGGTAATGACCACGTACGGGGCAACCTGTGAAGCCACGAAATCCCCGGCGGCAAGAATGGCACCGCCGGTGCCGTTGAGCACCGGCTGTTCGCAATAGACGGCACCGGTGTCCCGTGCGGTGTCCATTACCTGATCTTTGCGATGGTTGACAATCAGTGCTTTGGGTCCGGCAGGCAGGTTCTCCATCAGGTGCATGATAATGGGATGGCGGCCGTTAAAAACTGAGCTGCCGGGGTCCAGGGGCAACAGGGTTTTGTTGCCCTCATAGCCTTTCATTCGGCTGCCTCTTCCAGCAGCCATAATGATGGAAGCGACGCGTTGATCAGTATCCGTCAGAGTCATACCCTCTCACTTTCTTTGATGATCCGTAAAAAAAACAATATCGCAGTGACAAGATGCCCGGTTTATAAAATGAATTGCCTGCACTGTCCATAGAGGCTATTAATATTTTGGATATTCGGCAAGAATTGAAATTGCCATAATCTGGTTCAGGTTATGACCAGCCTGTGTTATGGTCCGGTCGTGAATGGCCAAGTAAAGAATCCTGGCCCAAAGGACCAGGTTTTCTAAGGATAAATAAAGGATTTAAAAATGATTACCCATGTCGTGATGATGAAATTCAAACCCGAAGTCACCACTGAAGATATCGATAAACTGGAGGCCTTGCTGGACCGCCTTCCCGATCGGATCCATGAAATCCAGAGCTACGATTTCGGCCGGGATGTGATCCGGTCCGAACGGTCATACGATTTTGCCCTGGTGTCGGTATTTGCCAACCTCGATACCCTGAAGCACTACCAGACGCACCCCGACCATCAGGTGGTAGTTAAGAAGCTGGGCACCATGTGTGCGCACATCGCCGCCGTGGACTACGAGAATGCCCCATACCATCAAGAATCTGATGACGACCCCGACCCGTGGAAATCGAAAAACCTGTTTCAGCGCTCCTGATGGCAACCTTAATGAAGAAAAACAGCCATCCATCCCTGGACACGGACCGGATCGTAGAAGACATTTTATCCGGCATGTCCCTGAAAGAAAAATCGCTGATCGCCAACATGGATGAAAAGAGTCTGCCCTACCTGCAGTATGCCTTTGACGTGTATATCAGCCGGGATGTGGGCAACGATCCGGATGCCGGCCGGGAAATCATGAAACGAGTCTGGCAAAAATTGCAGGCGACGCATCGTATCAGACTTGTCAAAGAAGGCAGGAAACCGTGACCGGTGACAAGCTGATCTTTCTGGCCGGGAACCGGGCATTGGAGACCATCCGGACGCAAGGGCTTGCCCCGGACGATGTCAAGGTGGTTGCCGGTGCTGCCGGCGGCCCCAAATGGCTGATCCTGGGGCACCTGGACCGGGTGCTGTTCGGCAACTGGTTCCGGGGGCGCGGAAAACCGCTGTTTCTGCTGGGATCGTCCATCGGCAGCTGGCGTTTTGCCGCCGATTCCTGCATGGATCCCGTGGCAGCCATCGACCGCATGGAAGATGCCTACATTCACCAGACCTATGATCGAAAGCCGACACCACGGGAAATCTCCGAAAAAAGCCTGGCCATCATCGATCATGCCCTGGGTGCTGCAGGCCCCGTTGAGGTGCTGAGCCACCCGGTCCATCGGCTCAGCCTGGTGGCCGTTCGCAGCCGCCACCTGCTGGCATCCCGCCACCGGCTGCCGATAGCCCTGGGCCTGGCCGCAGCGGTGACGGCCAACACACTGACCCGGCGCAGCCTCAGGTGGTTTTTCCAGCAGACGCTCTTTTCAGACCCGCGCACCCATCCGTCATTTTCTGCGGCGGGCCGATGGCCGGGTGCCGGATCAGCGCTTTCGCCGGACAATCTCAAGCAGGCACTGCTGGCATCCGGTTCGATCCCGTATGTCATGGACGGGGTTGGCGAAATTCCGGATGCCCCGCCGGGCATCTACCGGGACGGCGGCGCCGTAGACTACCACCTGGATATCCCCTTCGGCCTCAACGGCAGCGGCATCGTCCTGTATCCACACTTCTCACGGCGAATCATTCCCGGCTGGCTCGACAAATACCTCTCCTGGCGCCGGCCTTCATCCGCCCACATGGCCGATGTCCTGGTGGTTGCCCCTTCTGAAAGCTTCGTATCCAGCCTTCCCAATGAAAAAATAACCGATCGGAAAGATTTTTACCGGTATGCCGGCAACGACAAGGCCCGCTTTGCCTGCTGGCACCAGGTGGCCAACGCCGGAAAGAGGCTGGCCGATGATTTTATGGAAGCGGTGGAATCGGGCAGTATTCGCCGGCGGGTAAAGCCGCTGGACGGCAACGCTCGATAGTGATGAAATCGCCACAACAGCACCGTCAAGCTTTATTGGCGTTGAGTTTGGCTCAATTCCCCCAAAAATACCACACACAAAAAATTGGAGTGTAGAAAAGCCTTATTTACCACAGCATTTTTTATACTTTTTACCGCTTCCACAGGGGCAGGGTTCATTGCGTCCCACACTCTTTTCGGCAATTATTGTTTTTAGTGGATTCAACAATATTTCTAAGTCTGTAATATCCTCAGGTTTATCTGGTTCCAATTTAATCGTATATTTCCAACCTTTTTCTTCAAATACTGATTCTAATTCTTTCACTCTTTCTTCTGTTTGTACATTTACAATAGCGGGATTCTTTTCAGTGCCAAATTTTGCTGTCTTTTTACCATTAAATATTTTTTCCATCTTTTCACCATTAATATCTAAATCCCAAGATTTGTGTTTTTAATGTCAAAAAAACAATCGGGGCTTCAAGCAGGGCTTGCCAATTGTGGGAACCTGAATATCATTATTATTATAATGTTATCTGTCCTTAAATTCCATAGGTTATCGTACCAGAAAACCAAATATCATCCAAGTACCGGTCCACCGACACCTCGTAGCTGGTAAAATTCTCCGTTACGACTTTTGGATTCATTTGAGAGTCGCTCAACGCCTTCACCGCATTGCTATGGCCCACAAGGGGAACGCCAGGGTGACCAGAAACAGCAAGGCCGACCCTAATTTTTTATTTTCGACGCCCCCGGAATCAATGTCTGGGTGGATCGAATACCGTCGATCTGGCGCACCTTCTCGTGGACGAACTGGCCGATGACCTCGGCATCGGAGGAGAGCAGGTCGCGGGTCAGGACAATCTTTACCAGGATGTCGATACTGCCGTGAACCGAATGAACTTCCCTGACCTCGGGCAGGGCGAAGAGCTTGTTCACGATCTTCACTTCCCGCTTGGCCTCCACATTCATGGTGATAAACGCCATGATGCTGCGCAGCATCTCCGGGTATTCCCCCTTATTCATATTTGCCATCTTCTCTCTGAATGCCTCCATGTCTCTGGGAATAAGCTTGTCGATGCCGATGCCGTAGTGGCGCGTGCGCCCTTTCTCCCACTGATTAAACGAGATGTAGGCGTACAAGTCGTCCAGGGTGCGGCCGGGAAAGGAAGCGATCAGGTTCCCCTTTTCGATAATGCCGGTCATGGGCAGGTAGATGGTGTTGTACCAGTTTTCGGCGGCCTGTTTGAGCGTAGCGCCGGGTTCTTCACCTCCGGCGAGAAAGGCCCGATGGGTTCCCACCTGTTCGAGCAGGTAGGGGTACTGGCCCACTTCGGAGATGTTGATGGGGTGGCTCAATCCGGTCTGCTCCACAAACTCGCTCTTCTCCCGGTAAATGATGTTCTCCAGGGTGTCGCTGGAAGGAATGAACTCGACGATTTTGGCCATAATTTCGGATCGGCCGAACTCCTTAGCTGCAGCGATACGGTGGTTGCCGTCCAGAACGTAGTACTCATCCTTGATCTTGTACAGTTTGACCGGCGGCAGGGATTTGCCTTCCCGCATGGCCTGCTTCACGCTGATGAGCCGGTCCGGCGGCACATGGCTCTTGAGTTTGAACTGGCTGTCAAAGTCATGGTACCGCCCTACGCTGCCGACGATCTGTTCCAGCGGCACGCTGAAGATGCCTCGGTCAATGTGATCGAAGGCCCCTTCGCACGCCTGGTTTTCACGAAAGCACTTGGCTTCGCTGCCCCGGCTGCGAACCCAGAGTTTTTTGAATTTCGCAATTAAATCATTCATGATCCGTCTCCAGAAGATGGTAGGCGAAGGTGTTGATGACACGGGTATTACCCACGCGGGTCACACGCTGGGACGGGTCGGTGAAGTGGGCGTGGATGTGGCCATGGATAAAATAGCGGGGTTTGAATCGACTGATGAGCTTCACAAAGCTTTTGAAGCCCCGGTGACAGCGGTCTTCCGCATCGTTGATATGCCTGGGCGGCGCGTGGGTAACCACAATATCCACCCCTCTCTTGAACCAAAGCCCCGGCAACATTGCCCAGATCATTTGCCGCATCTGGTACTCCCGGTACTGGATCGGCCCGCCGTTGTACCAACGCGATCCCTCCAGGCCCATAATCCGAAGTCCCCTGAAGGTGATCCGCCGTTGGTGGATGTTTACGCAACCCAACGGGGGAGCGGTTTTGTAGCGGATGTCGTGGTTTCCCCGCACGTAGTACAGCGGGGCATCCAGGCGTTCTCGAATGTATGAAAGATATTCCGGTGGCAAATCGCCGCAGCTCAAGACCAGATCAACCCCGTCGAATCGCTGAGCGTCAAACCGATCGGACAGTTCGGGAACCACAATATCGGAAATGGAAAGAATTTTCATGGGCGCCTGCATTCTTGATCGATCTGTCGCCATCTCATGACCTTCACGAACCCACCGATCCTAATACTCTTTCCTTCATCGGTTGTAAACGCCTCTTGACGAAACATCCTCGTATTGGTCATATTAACCGTAACCGCCATAACTGTCATCCCACCACCGGCAAGGAGGACGCCATGTTCCGGACACAGACCGCCGATTTTACGGCCTTGGACAGACCCGATGTATTGATGTTTCTCTTTCACCCGCGAAAAGCAGCCGGGCCCGTGGATGGCGGTGAGCGTTTCCAGGAGATACTGATCCCGGTTGAAGGCAATATTGGCGTCGGAGCCCGATTTCACATGGCCCACGCCAATGGCCCCACCATTCTCTTTTTTCACGGCAATGGCGAGATCGTTTCCGATTACGACGATATCGGTCCGCTGTTCAACCGGCTGAGCATCAATTTCATGGCCGTGGATTACCGGGGCTACGGCTGTTCCGGCGGCAGCCCAACGGTTTCTGCCATGATGGCCGACTGCCATCGGATCTTCGATTTTGTCGAACAATGGAAAACGGAAAACGGATTTACCGGGCCCCTGATCGTCATGGGGCGTTCGTTGGGCAGTGCGCCGGCCCTGGAACTGACCGCCGCCTGTGGGGGGAGGATAGACGGGCTGGTGATCGAAAGCGGATTTGCATGGGCGGGACCGCTGCTGCGGCTGTTAG
Source organism: Desulfosarcina sp. (assembly GCA_014237405.1). Taxonomy (GTDB): domain Bacteria; phylum Desulfobacterota; class Desulfobacteria; order Desulfobacterales; family Desulfosarcinaceae; genus Desulfosarcina. The sequence goes on from JABZFO010000013.1 coordinate 16,073, forward strand.
GCGTAGATCCGGAACGGATCGGATTTGATGAGTCCAGGGGATTTGCCAATGTGGACAAAATCCGGACGTTCGCCAAACCGACGGTGATCATCCACGCCGAGTTTGATCATATCATTCCCTTTAGCGATGGTAAGGCCCTGTTCGATGCCAGCGGTGCCGACGACAAAGTCCTGGTAAAAATTCCAGGCGCCAACCACAACGACATCTTCATACGCGGGCTTGATAGCTATTTGGAAGCCATCGCCAGTCTGGTAAAAAAGCTGTCTTAAGGCCTCGGCAAACAGATTCGGCCTCAGGTCCGGGCGCTTCCTGTTACCACCCGGACCTGATTGACCTTTCGCGGATCTTTCCATCACGCCACGGTTTCTTTCACCTGGAGACTCTCCAGCCGAATCGCAGCCGCCTGGCATACGCCTGGATCGGCATCTTTTTCAGCGATCTGCTCCAGCAGTTTGATATCCTTGATCCGGTCCACCGCCTCTTTGCGCACCTCGGGGTTGGAATTTTGCCAGCGTGGGACAAAAATATCGGAAAATTTCATAACGTGCCTCCTTTTATTAAGGAATTCTCAGTGGAACGCACACCGAGCTACTGGTGGCCACGGCCCGCCCTTTTTCACGGCGATCCAGTTGGCGGGCCAGCGCCCCCTTTTCCGATAACGCTCTCCCGGAATGCATGACAGCGTTCCGGGAGCCGGATAGGCACATTTTTATAATTGTTTTCATCACTGACTTCCTTGACGGAGCCATCGTCAACGGTCATCAACCAGCAGGGTACGGGATAAGACAATCAGCGGGGCGGTAGCTAAAGTGTGCGGTACTGCAGAATCATCGAGTGAGTATCGTCATAAATCGGTTATAAAATAAATTTAAGAGGGATTTTCGCAGCTGTCAAGGCATGTTTTGATCCAGGTAGGTGCCGGCAAGATTCAGGTATTGCTCAACCGACCGTTCAAACCGGTCCATGGGCAGGTCGGCCAGCTCCTTTTTTACCGCGGCCGGCGTGCCGGCCACCAGTTGCCGGGGGCCAACCCGTGTGCCTTCCCGGACCACGGCACCGGCGGCCACCACAGTCTGTTCCATGACGTGGGCATCGTTGAGCACGATGGCACCGATGCCCACCAGGCTGCCGGCGTCGATGGTGCAGGTGTGCATCACTTTACCGCTGAAGCCGCCGGTTTCGCAAGTAGAAAGCCGTTGCACGGGATTCGTGAATCATCTACTAGCCGGCAACGGCAACTCATGAATCAAACGGGTGATGATGCCATAAGGGTCTAAAGTTCTTGCGAAGGCGGCCGAAAACAGGTTAGGATTTATATAACACCAAACATGCCAGACTTCGTTGACCATGACATCGGACAAACTACCTTCTTCCGCGGCTCCGTGCACCGGTTCAGTCTCGTTGGCTGACGCCAGCTGCATCGTTTTGCGCCTGGATGGCGAGGGACAGGTGATTTTTCTCAACCCTTTCGGATTGGATTTTTTCGGCTACTGGGAGTCGGAGATTCTGGGACGTCATGCCGTGGGGACCATCATCCCGGAAAAGGATAATACCGGTAACGATCTGGCGCCCATGATCGACGATTTGTTGCACCGGCCTGACGACTATTCACACCAGATCAACGAAAACCGTCGCAAAAACGGCGACCGCGTCTGGATTGCCTGGTCCAACCGGGCTTTTCGGGATGAAACCGGTAAGGTCACTGAGATCTTATGCGTCGGCAACGACATCACTGATCGAAAAACCTTCGAGACGGTATTGGAAGAGGCCAGGGTTCAACTGACCGCTACGATCAATGAGCAAAATACGCGTCTGCAGGAAACGAATGCACGGCTGAAAAATGAGGTTGAGGAACGGAAAAAAGCCCAGCAGGCGCTGAAGGAAAGCCGTGATTGGTACCGGCTGTTCTCCAAAGCATCTACCGAGGGGATCCTGTTCCACGACGACGGTATCGCCATCGAGGTCAATGACGCCTTTGCCGATCTGGTTGAGTGCCCCCGTGATCAGTTAATCGGTATGGATATCATCCGCCATTTTGTTTCATCCGAAGACACGGAGCAGGTAAAACAAAAAATGGCTTCCAACGATGAACAGGTCTACGAGATCACGGCCCGCTCCGCCACCGGTCGGCTGTTTCCCGCAGAACTGCGCTCCCGGCCCGGGGAACTGGTCGGCCGGCCTTGCCGGGTGGTCACCGTGAGAGACATCACCCACCGGAAGAAAACGGAGCGCGCGCTGATCCAGTCCCAGAAGATGGAGGCCGTGAGCACCCTGGCCGGCGGTATCGCCCATGACTTCAATAACATGCTGGCCGGTATTCAGGGTAACGTGGAGATCATCCGCCACCAGATATCCTCTCAGAGCACGCACCAGAAGCACCTGTCCATTATCAGCCAGATCGTTCAACGAGGCGCCAAGCTCTCCGGTCAGCTCCTCGGTTACGCCCGGGGTGGACAGACGGAAATATGCGAAATCAACCTGAACCGCCTGGTTGAAGATACCCTTGACATGTTCGGCCACGCCCAGCGGCAGATCACCATCCAAACCCGCCTCAATCCAGACACCCCCAGCATCAAGGGAGATCGTACCCAGATTGAGCAGGTGTTGTTGAACCTGATGATCAATGCCGGCCATGCCATGCCCTCGGGCGGGCATCTGTTCATCGAAACCAATGTCACCGTCCTCAGCGCCAAAGAGAACCGGGCATACGAAATCATTCCGGGCCGCTATACCATGCTCTCGGTGCGGGACACAGGCCACGGTATGGATCAGGAGACCCAGAAGCAGATCTTCGAGCCCTTTTTCACCACCAAGGCACAGGGTCAGGGTACCGGGCTGGGGTTAGCCTCCACATACGGCATCGTCAAGAACCACAAGGGGTATATCGAAGTCTACAGTGATCTGGGAGTAGGTTCCCAATTCAACGTGCTGCTGCCGGCTTTCGACAGCACGGACAAGACTGCCGCTGCCATGCCCATTGAAAAAGGCACAGAAACCATACTGATCGTGGATGACGAACCGGATTTTCTCGATGTGGGCCGGGAAATGCTGCTTCTGCTGGGATATGCTGTCATCACGGCCGGTGGCAGTGATGAGGCGGTCGCCCGTTTCAAGGAACAGGCCGGAAACGTCAAACTGGTGGTTGTGGACATGATCATGCCCGGACCTGCTGTCGATGACACCATCCGCCAATTTAAAAAAATTGATCCGACCGTCCGTGTGCTGCTGTCCAGCGGATACAGCCAGGACGGAGAAGTTGCCCGGAAACTGATGACAAGCTGCAACGGATTTATCCAGAAGCCCTTTCGCCTGGCCTCACTGGCTAAAAAAATCAGGGAAATTCTGGGGACCGTGTAAGATGAAAATCCGTGACATCGGCGGCGAGTTTGCCCTGATCGGCCGATTGGCCCAACATTCTCCCATCACCCATCCCGACCTGGTGGCCGGCATTGGCGACGATGCAGCCGTTATCGGCGGATCGTTCCCGGGTGGGGATTATCTGCTGGCCACCACGGACATGCTGGTGGAAACCAGCCACTTCAGGCGCGACTGGGCCACACCGGCACAGATCGGCATCAAGTCCGTTGCCTGCAATGTCAGTGATATTGCCGCCATGGGCGGCACCCCCACTTTCATGTTCGTTTCCCTGGCCCTGGCACCGGACACCGAGGTGACCTGGGTGGAAACGCTTTACAAAGGGATGGCCGATGCCTGCCGCCGCTACGGTGTGGTACTTGCCGGGGGTGATACCACCCATGGCGAAGCGGTCACCATCAGCATCACCTTGCTGGGCCGGGTGTCGCCGGATAACCTGCGCCTGAGAAGCCACGCCCGCCCCGGAGAGCTTTTGTGTATCACCGGTCCCCTGGGTGGTTCAGCTGCCGGTCTGGCCATGCTGTCTGCCGGACTGGATCCCCCCCAATATTTAAGAGAAAAACACCTGGTGCCCGGATGCCGGCTGGATGTCTCACCGCTGATTGCCCCCGTGGCCCGCGCCATGATCGACATCAGCGACGGCCTGGCTGCCGAGGTAAACCATATCTGCGATCAAAGCGGCACCGGTGCAGAGATTGTTGTGGCGGACGTTCTCATTCACACGTCAGTGCGCGACGCCGCCCGGTTGACCGGAAACGACCCCCTTGATTTTGCATTGGCTGGGGGTGAGGATTTCGAACTGCTCTTTTCCATTTCATCGGAAAACAAGCAGCTGCTGGAAGAGAAAGGAATCCAGGTTGCGGTGGTAGGACGTGTTACTGAAGCGGTGTCAGGTCGCATCCTCGTATACCCCGACGGAAAAAGAACCCCCCTTTCCGGCGGGTACAATCATTTCTCCTGAAGTGATTTTTCCGCGGGCCCTTAGTATCTTAATCCTAAAATTCGTGTTTTTTATGTCAGAAAATAAAGGATTCGATTCGGAATCAAACCCGGAGTTTGTTCGTTAAAAAAACAACCCTGAACGGTGAACCCTGAACCAGTGAACGCCTACGGTTTTTGATCTTGTTTGAGATTTGGATATTTTGGTGCTTGTAATTTGTTGTTTGCGGCGTACGCCTTTCCAACAGCACCGGTTCATCCGGGTTAGGGATCATCGCGTGCTTCCAGTGTTTCCCACCGGGCAAACTCACTTTCCAGTTCCTGCTCCACCTGCGCCAGGTCCTGTTTCACGGCAGCGATGGACTCACCGTCCTGCCGGTAAAAATCCGGATCGGACATGATTTGAAACAGTTCCTGCTGGCGGGCTTCCAGTGAGTCGATCCGGCCGGGCAATGCCTCCAGCTCGCGTTTCTCCATGTATCCGAGCTTTTTGCGGGTGGTTGCCGGTGGTGGGACCGTTTTCTTATCCCTGCCCGGTACCGGCTTTTCAGCCTCTGGGGGTACTTCCACCGGCCGCTGGGACAGCCAGTCGTCGTATCCGCCGGCATACCCTTCCACCCGTCCGGGTCCTTCGAATACCAGGGTGCTGGTGACCACATTGTTGATAACTGTCCGGTCGTGGCTCACCAGCAGCACCGTACCGCTGTATTCCAGTAGCAGTTCTTCTAAAAGTTCCAGGGTTTCCACATCCAGGTCGTTGGTGGGCTCGTCCAGCACCAGGACATTGGCGGGCCGGGTGAACAGCTTGGCCAGCAGTAGCCGGTTTTTCTCACCGCCCGAAAGCACCCAGACCGGCGTTCGTGTACGCTGAGGGGAGAAGAGAAAATCTTTCAGATAACCGATGACGTGGCGCCTTTTTCCACCCACATCAATCATGTCGCTGTCCGGGGAGACATTTTCCTGGACGGTTTTGTTTTCATCCAGCTGCCCCCGTAGCTGGTCGAAGTAAAGCACCTCCAGGTTGGTGCCGTGTTTGATGCGGCCTTGACTAGGAGACAGCTCACCCAACAGCAGACGGATCAGGGTGGACTTACCGGCGCCGTTTGGCCCCAGGATCCCGATGCGGTCACCCCGCATGATGATGCAGGAAAAATTCTTTACGATGGTCCGGTCCCCATAGGCAAAGGTCAGATCCGTTGCCTCGACGACCGTTTTGCCGCTCCGTTCGGCTTCGCTCAGGGCCATGCGCACCCTGCCGGTGCGGTCCCGCCGGCCGCGGCGAATCTCGCGGAGTTTTTCAAGCGCCCGCACCCGCCCCTCATTGCGGGTGCGACGGGCCTTGATGCCCTGCCGGATCCACACTTCCTCGTCGGACAGCTTTTTGTCGAACCGGGCGTTGCCCTTCTCTTCGGCCTCCAGGCGTTCCTGGCTGCGCTGCAGATAGGTGTCGTAGCCGCAGTGCCAGGAATGTATGAGCCCCCGGTCGATCTCCAGAATGCGGGTGGCCAAGCGGCGGATCATCATGCGATCGTGGGTGATCAGGATCAAGGTGCCGCGCCATTTGAGCAGAAACGTCTCCAGCCACTCGATGGCCGCCATGTCCAGGTGGTTGGTGGGTTCGTCCAGCAACAGAATATCCGTTTGCGCCACCAGCGCCGCGGCCAACAGCACCTGCCGTTTCATGCCGGCGGAAAAGGTACTCACCTCGCCATCAACCGCCAGGTTCATCTGAGAGATGATACGCTCCACCTGCTGTTGGATCTGCCAGCCGTCTTCGCTGTCGATGGTCTGCTGCAGAGCCATCAGTTTCTTATGGGTGTCCTCGACCACCCCGCCGCCCGACTCGTTCAAATCGCACAAGCGGCGGTATGCCGCCAGACGCTCTCCCCTCGGGCCCATCCCCCGGCAGATGACATCGAACACCGTTCCGTGAAGGTCTTCGGGGACCCCCTGGGCCAAACCGCTCACCGTGACACCCTGGGATCGCATCACGTCACCGCTATCCGGCAACAGGTCGCCGTCGATGATACCCATGAGGGTGGATTTGCCCACACCGTTTCTGCCCAGCAGGCAGATCCGCTCGCCAGGTCCAACAGTCAGGTTCACCCTATCCAGCAACGGCTCCGCGCCGAAGCTCATGCATAGATCGCAAAGGGTAATCAGTGCCATCAATCCCTCAATTGGGTTTATTGAGTTTGTTGGGCTTGTTGGGCTTGTTGGTTAATTCGTGTCCATTCAAACCAACCAACTAATCAAACAACTAACCTTTTCCCTATCAATCCCCCAATCCCTAATATAGCGTGTACTTCACCAATCGTCCGTCCAGGCCCCCGTTTCTCAGCGGTCTCTTCCAGGAAGGTTTCAGCCCGATGCGTTTGATCATCTCCCGGTTGCCGAAATAGATGTACGCTTCCGACCCTTTGCATCGTTGTTTTAAGAAATCGCCCAACTGCCGGTAAAAGCTGTCCAGGCTCTCCTGCCCCTTCATGCGGATGCCATACGGCGGGTTGCACAGAATGATCCGGTTCTCCAGTTGCTCGATTTGGGTAAAATCCATTCTCAAGACGTCGACCTTGCGTGCGTTGGGAACCATCTTGCAGTTGACCCGGGTCGCCGAAACGGCCTGAGGATTGACGTCGCTGGCGTAAATGAGGCGCTCCGGCAGTTTTCGAATCTGGTTGTCCACCTCGTCTTTGACGGTTTTCCATACTTGCGAATCGTAATCGGGAAGATGCTGAAAACCGAAGCCGCTGCGAAGACATCCGGCGGGAATGCGGCAATAGGCCATCGCCGCCTCGATGACCAGAGTGCCGGAGCCACACATGGGATCTGCCAGAGGCACCCGGCCGTCCCATCCGGACAGACGCACCATGGCGGCGGCGACGGTCTCCTGCATGGGGGCGTCCACACTCCGAGAACGGTACCCCCGGCGATGAAGTGATCCGCCCGAGGTATCGATGCTGATCGTTCCCCGGTCTTTGGCCACATGCAGGTTGATCCACAGGTCCGGGGCCCGGGGATCGACGTTTGGCCGCCGCCCGAATCCGGCCCGGAAATGGTCGGCCACCGCATCCTTGAGCTTCAGCCCCGCAAACTGGGAATGGGGCACGGTGCTGCCGGCGGTGCTGGTAAAAACGGCGAATGTCTGTTCCAGGCTAAAAAAGCGAGGCCAGTCGATGCTTCGGGCCGCCCGGTAGATGGCCGCTGCATCCGGGCAGACAAATGATTTAATCGGTGCCAGGACGCGGGTGCACAATCGGGTGCAGTAATTGATGCGGTAAAGGGTCGCACGATCTGCCATGAAATGGATACCGCGGCGAATCGGCCGGGCATTGACAGCGCCCAGTTCAACCAGTTCGTCGACGCCTGCCGCTTCGAGGCCATCGGCGATCTGGGCAAAATAGGCATCTTTTTTCTGGTAGTTGACCATGGATGGACCACCTGCGGGGTCAGTGATGGTGCCGGATCCGCTGAAGATCAGCAAAAGGGGTCAGCAGTGCCCCTGGTTCCGGGATGGATGGAGGGTCTTCATCACATTAATCATGCAGTCCCTGGGGGCCACTAGGCCGGCTTCCTTCTCGGCTGTCCGGATCCTGAACGGGGAGGACGGCCGCCATGGCTGCGATAGTTGCGATTCCCACTCCTGCTGGATCGGCCTCTTTGCCAGCGTTTGCCTTTCTGGCCGCCACCACCGGAACCGCCGGCAAATGGGTTGGATTGGGGCTTTCGCCGCCGCGGGGCCGGCGGCAGTTCCAGCCATCCCTCTTCTGGCGGAATGCAGTGCAGCGACCGGCCGATGAACTCCTCGATGGCCGGCAGGTAAAAGGAGTCCTCTTCGCAGGCAAAGCTGATGGAGGTGCCGGCCGCCCCGGCACGGCCCGTCCGGCCGATGCGGTGAACGTAATCCTCGGGATCGTGTGGCAGGGTGAAATTGATCACGTAATCCATACCCTCGATATGAATGCCCCGGCCAGCCACATCCGTGGCCACCAGCACGCGGATTTTGCCGGCCTTGAACTGTTCCAGCGTACGGATCCGCTTCTTCTGCGGGACCTCACCGGACAGGACGGCACAGTTGATCCGGTATCGGTCCAGCATTTCCGCCAGCCGCCGGGTTTCATCCCGCCGGTTGCAGAATACCAGCACCCGGTCCAGATTCTGTCGAGTGATGATGTTGTAGGTCAGGGCGAACTTTTCGTCGGTGGTGATGATGTAGACCACCTGCTCCACCGTGTCCACGGCCACCTGCTCCGGTTCGATCTCAACAGCGACCGGATCCCGGGTCCAGCTGGCGGAAAGCCGGGTGACGTCGGGGGTCAAGGTGGCACTGAAAAACAGGGTCTGGCGCTTGTCCTTGTGGGGGGTGCTGTAGACGATCTGGCGTACATCGGGGATGAACCCCATATCCAGCATGCGGTCCGCCTCGTCGAGGATCAGCACCTCCACCCGCCCCAGATCCAGATCCTTTCTCCGCTTGAAATCCAGCAGCCGGCCGGGCGTGGCCACGACGATGTCCACGGGTTTGCCGTGGAGCTGCCGGCGCTGCTTTTCGTAGTCCATCCCACCAAACACCGTAACGATGGTGAAAGGGCAGTACGTGGACAGCTGGCTGGCCTCGTCGGCGATCTGAAGCACCAGTTCCCGGGTCGGGGCGATGATCAGCACCCGCGGGGTTCCGGAAGGCGTTTTTCCCCTGCGGGGGTTGGCCAGCATGCGGGTGAGGACGGTAATGAGAAAAGCAGCGGTTTTGCCGGTGCCGGTCTGGGCCCGTCCGAAAGCATCCCGCTCCTTTAGCGTGGACGGCAAAATCTCCGCCTGGATGGGGGTGCAGTATTGAAAGCCCGCATCGGCAACGGCATGCAGGACCGGATCGGGAAGACCCAGATCGTGGAACCGGGTCTTCCCTGTTTCCTCGGGAACCTGGAACAGACCCGGGTGCCACTCCACGGTAGGCTCGCGCGTCTTGCCCGTCTTTTCCTGCGAAGGGGTAACGGGAGCGGTTTTGCGCTTTTCTTCCGTGCCTTCCGGTTGTCGGCGGGGAGAACGCTTTTTCTTCGATCCGGGGCTTAGGTCCGATGTTGCTGCGGGTGTTGGTGAGCCAGTCTTTTGGGATGGTTCGGCAGTTTTGGGGCGATCGTTGTCGAATAGCCTGCCCTGTATGGCTTTAATCAGTTTTTTTATCAAAATTCAGCTAACCTGCAATTCCTTTCATTTCTTGCGACGGCAAATTGATTCATGCAAATGCACTTTTCGGCGTCCACCTAAAAAAAGCGGGCCTGCGTTTATGGCCCGCGTCAATATACGAAGATCAATCACGAATTGCAAGGTCTATTGGCCAATCCATCTACAGCAGTCGCCGACTGGTGAGATAACATCGCCGCCAGAAGTCATCGTCCATCCGGGAGATCGTCACCCCGTTGCTGGTAGAGGTGTGGACGAACTCGCCGTGGCTCAGATAGATGCCCACGTGGTTGACTTTGGTGCCGGGTTTGAAAAAGACGAGGTCGCCGGCGGCCAGGTTTTGCTTTTCCACCCGCCTGCCGGTGCGCATCAGGGCCGTAGTGGTTCTGGGCAGCCGCATGTCGAACAGGCCGTCATACAAAACAACCACCAGCCCCGAGCAGTCGATGCCCTGTCGGCTCACGCCGCCCATCCGGTGGGGGGTGCCCAGCCAGGACGGGATTTCGGATCGCAGCATCTGCTCCGGTCGTGCGCCGTCAGCTGCCAATGGCGCCAGTTCGGGATCGGGGACAGTGGTTGTTGCGCATCCAGTGGCCATCAGCGGCAGCAAAATCAAAAACAGGCATCCCATGCCCCACCGGCTCAGAAACCGGTTGCAGGGCCTGCGGATGGTGCTGGTTTCAGGCATCTATTCCCCTTTCAAACAGGTGTGCGATGGTGGTCAGGCTGAAGTCTATCTCCATGGAGAGGAACTGAGATATGGAGTGCAGGGTGATAATGGCATTCTTATCCGCGTCCCGGTTTCCCAAACTGCGGATACGCTCCAACAGCCCCTCGTTGATCAGCTGCACCCGGGCGTAACTTTTTTCCAGCTTATCGAAGTCAAAGCTGTTCACGCGGCCCTTCTTGTATTCAAAATACTGGCCCAGCAAAAACAGAGAGGTGCTGCGGGCTGTGGTCTCTTCCACGGATGAAAAAGGCAGGTGAAAGCGGGCCATTGGTTTGAGAAAACCCATCACCGGACATTTGCTGGTGGCCATGACGATGCCGAACACCGAGGTCAGCCCCTCCATGGCCGAGGTTTTTTTGGAATAGGTGCGGTCGACGGTTTCACAGACGACCATGCAGTTTTTATGGGAAAGGATATCCTTGAACCGGTCCACCAGGTGCGTGATGTTCACGGCAATGGGGCAGTACAGGTGTGTTTTGGGGGACAGGGGGCAGCATTTGCACTGTTTGTAAGAGAGCTGTGCCCACGGCGGATAGGGCTCGGGAGACGCCGGCACCATGGTCAGGGTCACCGGATCCAGTGTGATGTGAAAACGGGTGCTCTGGCCGTCCTCCAGTTTAATGTGATAGTTGAACCAGTATGCATTTTCATTCATGGGCGTCTCTTTATCAGAGTGTTGAAAACCGATTGCGCTTGGCCCTACGGTGTTAAAATTCGGCACCAATGCTCATTTATCACCCATAAAGTAAAAGCAAAATTCACGCCAATAAACGGCAACTCAACCATAGCGAATCCCAACCACAGGATCGAGGGCCGACGCGCTGGCTGCCGGGTACAAGGTGGCCAGAAAACAAATCACCACTGTGGACAGGCCGATGATGAGCACATCGATGGGTTGCAGGCTCACCGGCAAAGTGGTGAGAAAGTAGACATCTCCGGGCAATTTAATGAACGGGTACCGTTTTAAGATGCTGCACAGGATAAAGCCCAGAACACCGCCGATGGCCGTTCCCAGGCAACCGATCACCAACCCTTTGAACACAAAAATCCGCCGGATATGCCGGTTGGTGGCCCCGATGGTCTTTAAGATGGCGATATCCCGTGTCTTTTCCATCACCATCATGATCAGGGCGCTGGCAATGTTGAAAGCGGCCACGAGCACGATGAGCGTCAAAATGATGAACATCACCGTCTTTTGAAGCCGCAGCATGGAAAACAGGTTGCGGTTCAACTGCATCCAGTCCCGCGCCCAAAAGGGAAAGCCAATGCGGGCAACGATGTCGTCGGCAATCTGTTTGGCCTGGTAAATATCGGCAATTCGCACTTCCAGGCCGGTGGCCTGCCCCGGCATCTGGAGCAGGCGCTGGGCGACATCCAGCCGGACGAAGGACATGGCGCCGTCGTATTCGTTCATACCCGTTTCAAAAATGCCGGCCACGGAAAAGCGCATCACCGTGGGCATCTGGTTACGATCAAGCCGGGTGCCTTTCCGGCGGATTCGTCAGGCGCGGCATCATCGAGCGAATCGGCAAGGGAAATGCTTTTTCCGACGAAAATGGGCGGGCCCGGCCGGGATGGGTCGAAAGCCTTCAACACCGCCCCGGTCACCCCATGGGGGCTTCGCAGCATCACCTGCGTATAGATGAACGGGGTAGCCGATTGAACCCCGTCGATGGATTCAATCTTAGCCACCGTCGCTTCGATATCCGAAACGGATTCCCCGTACCGCATCACCAGCACATGAGATTCGATGCCCAGGATTCGGTTTTGCAGTTCCGATTCAAACCCGGTCATCACGGCGATTACAACGATCAAGGCCATCACGCCCACGGCGATACCGGCGGTAGCCAGAAAGGTGACCAGCGAAATAAATGCCTGCCTTTGCCGGGCCTTGAGATAGCGGGTACCCACGAACCACGTAAAGGACATATGGGGTTTCCTTGAAAAACAGAAGACGGTAGATTCTACCGCTTCATATTTCTTTTATGGTTGGCCGGTAGATGCCCGGCGTCGATTCAGGTATGGGAAAGGTCTCCACACACTTTTCAAAAAAGGCCATCGGCCCGGCACCCCCGATAATGGCATAGGCATAACCGGCATGGGCCATGGCACTCAAGGTGGTCAGCAGCACGGCGCGGCCGATCCCCTTCTGGCGGGAAACGGGATCGATGCCGATGGGTCCGAAGAAATTGAGGCATGTACTGTCGTGGCAGGCAAACCCCTCCAACCGGCCACCGGAAACCGCAATCATACAGGCAATGGGCTGCCTGGCAAAGGCCACATCACACTCGGCGGCCCACCCATCGCCAAACAGGTTTTCTACCCATCCGACCACCAGACTTTTTTCACTGGCCATAGCCCGCCGCACACGAATGTCTTTCTTGGCCAATGCCGCCAACTGCGCTCCCTGGTCGGGCAAATCATACAGTTTGACAAGAAGATCAGTCATGGTTGTCTCTCACTGTGTTTGTGTCAATCCTTGATGAATTCGTAAAAAATCCGATTTAGACGGTTTCGTAAAAAGTTCAAATTCAAGGCGTGCAAATTTTGTAATCATGAGGCGTACTTGTCGTACGTTGAATGATTACGGAA
>JABZFO010000085.1 GCA_014237405.1 Desulfosarcina sp.
GACACGATGATGAACCAGACCAGCCTGGTACCCGAAGAGGGTCGTCAAGCGATTAAAAGCTGGGTAACTGCCTGCCAGGAAGAGCGCAATCGCTTTAAGTCCTATGTGGAAGATAGCTTCTCAGGCCTGGAAAAGAGCCTTGCCCGAGAGAGCAAGAGTGTCTCCGTCAAGCCTAAAGAGAAAATACACACCCCCAAATAGTTTGGTGCCGCCCCTGTCCGCCCCGGGACACCATACATTAGCTTCAATTATGTTTTAAAGGCAGGGCTCACAAGGCCCTGCCTTTATTTTTTGGCAGGCTTGCCGCCCCCTCCGCTTCCCTAACCTTCTCCCGCCGCTTGTCCGAACATTCAGTTATTGGGATTAATCTTTATTTGTTTCAGTTGCCATAGAATCGCTTTCGGTTTGCAAGGCTACCAACGGAACCATAGCCATTGGCGTATCATGACGCGAATTATATGAACGATCCGGGTTTTCCGGATAGTTGGCATACAAACGTTACAATTGCAGCGCCTCGGATACCCGCCAAGCGGGGCCGGTGAGAAACCCCTGCGCCCATCTTAAAATACTGTCAGTCCGGACACCCAGGCTCGTATTTTTCGATTCCCTATAAAACCGCTGTTTTACTTGACAATCAGCCCAATTATTGTTTTTAAGAGCAAAAGGGGCAAAACATGATTATGGTTCAAGCCGCTGGTTTCAGTGATGGCTATACGTCGTGGCGGACGGTATGGGCGGGCATCGTGCCGGTGGTGTGGCCAGCCGAATCGCCGTGGAAACCATTGAACAATATCTGGCAGAATCATCCGGTGAGTCCACGGACGCCGTCGAACATGGTGCTCATGGCGACCAGTCTGAAGCCGCCGTTCGGCTCCGCCAAAGCATTTTTTTGGCCAACCAAAAGATCTACAATCAATCAGTCTCGGATGAGGCCTGCCGGGGGATGGGCACCACCGTTTCTGCCCTTTACCTCACCGGTGCTACCATCATTACCGCCAATGTGGGAGACAGCCCCATTTACCTGTTGCGAAACGGGGAAATCGAAAATTTTTACACCCCCCACACCCTGCTCCACGAGCGGAAAAAAATACCCAAGTCATTAGAGGACCGGTTTTCCAGCAGCAAGCTCGTCATCTGCAGCGACGGTCTCAGTGGAAAGATTTCCAGGGAAGAGATTCGGGATCTGGTTTATCAGAATGATTCGGAAGCAGCGTGCAGGAAACTGACGGATCTGGCAAACCAAAGAGGCGGCGAGGACAACATTACCGTCATCGTGGTGCGGCTCACCTCTGCAAACGGGGATTCGACCAAAAGTCTGTTTGGACGTATTTTCGCCATTCCGGCATGGATTACATCCTTTTTCGGTGCCCAAAAGCGCTCCTGAGCGGAGTTTCTCGTAAAAAGGCGGCCAAATGATCAGATTGCTCGTCAAGTTCAAAGATAGAACGATCAAAGAGTTCGCCCTTGATCGAATCGGCGCCCTTTCCATCGGCAGAAACCCCACCCATCATCTGGTCATTGACAATTATGCGGTTTCCGGCAACCATGCCGTCATCCTCAAAGAAGGCAACCGACACATTCTAAAGGACACAAACAGTAAAAACGGCACCTTCCTGAATGGATTGACCGTTCAGCAGGCAACTCTTAAAAACGGGGATATCATCACTATCGGCAAGCACACGCTGGTTTTTTTAGACCGCGGAAGGCCCAGGCCGAGACTCGAACAAGGCGGATTAAAAACCTCCGCCTTGCCTGGCGATCCGGGTCCGGACCATACCATGTTCATGGACACCGAAGTCTACCGCCGGATGCTGACCGAAAGCGGAGACATTCCCGAGATCCCCAAAGCACCGGCTTATGTTGCCTTCCTGGCTGGCGGGAACGGCAGGTTCGACCTGGCTAAAAGCCTCGTTACCATCGGCAGAACCCACCGGTGCGATATCATCATCGGCGGCTTTTTTTCCTTCCTGGCCGGAGATCCGGCTGCGGCTATCAGCAAGACCCCCCAACACCACTACATCAGCGGCGTCAGCGGCTGGATTAAACCGAAAGTCAATGGCCAGGCCGTCCGCGGGCCGGTCCGCCTGAACGACATGGACGTCATTAAAATCGGTGCGGTAGTCCTCCAATACGCCTCAGAAAGCCAGGCATCACCATAGGGAAGACTCCCTGAAAAAAAAGGACGAAACGGATGTAGGCGTTATGAAAAAATGGATCATTATTGTCGTGTTGTCAGCTCTTTGCGCCGCCATTATCTCCTTTTTGAAAGTTGACATCACCTCGAACCGGCAGGTCATCTATATCAAGGGGGGGGACCCGGTCCTTGCCGATAGTGTAAGCCCGTCTGATCAGTTCGTCTTTTACGAAGTCGATGGAAAATCCGGCATGTTCATGAAAAATGACGTCACCTCCGTCGGGTCGATCAAGGTTCAAAAGCAAACTTCCCTGCTCCTTATCGTCGACCGCCAGAAACGGCAGATAATGGATCATATAGGGTTCAATCGGAAAATGATCCGGACTTTCGACAGCCGTCTGCTGATCTTTCTGGTTATTCTGGCCGCTGCATCCGGAATCGCTAAACTGATACTGATGCTATCGACTGCGGTAAAAACCACGGTTTCAAAAACGCCGACGGTTGACGGCCCCCTTAAAAGAGCCGACCGGTCCTGCAACCTTGTTGAAGAATGCCAGGAGACTTCCGATCTGCGGGATATCGCTCTGTTCTTCCTCGAGCTTTACAAGGTTCAGAACGGACTGGGTAAGGATGTGCCTGCCCGCTTTACCATGGCCGACACCTCAGCATCACAGAAAATGAAGGTTTTCGAATTGGGCATCAAGGGCAGCAAAGAATGGCTGACCCGTCGAATGTCCGTCGGGCTGTTGGGGGAAGATACCGGCAGTAAAAGTAAATGTTTTTACGTCATCTACGACACCCATATGGTGGTAAAAATACCGCCGGCGCCAGTCACCGACATGGCAAAATATGTGGGGGACATTCGGAGGGAGGTGCAAATTGCCGCGCACCTTTCGCCGGTCGCATGCGTCGTCCCCATGGTGTCCGTGGTGCTCAAAAAGGTTAAATCGCTACCCTATGAATCGAGCCTTACCCAGGAGCAACTGGAAAAAAAATATATCCGGCTGGTTGAAGAGAGTCCCGAGTATCAGGAATATCTGAAAATCGGAGACCGCTTTGCCTTTTTCATGGAACTGACCAACAATTTCTTTTTAAGGCGCGTCATCGATGAATTGCACGCGTCCAAAGACAAAACCGGTGACGAAATCCGTGAGGCACCCGACGTGGCCTGGGATCAGGAAGGATTCACCGCCCGATACGGATTGGAGTCCCTCCCCGCGTTTGAAGGGCTTCAAACCCTTTACCGGCTTTGTGAAGCCGAAGCCAAACGCATCCTCAGGGAGTCGGGCCAAGGGGAAAAGATTCACCCCTTTCAAATCAAAAACTGGTTTCTCGCCTGTATCGCCGGCGAGAAACTCAACCGGGAAGAAAAGGGGATTGAGGAGGCGTTGCTGGCGCGAATCGAAGAGGGCTTTTCCACCGTTTTCAAATCCAATCGGAAATATTTAGATGACCTGATCCAACTTCTGAAAACGCAGCTGGAAACAACGGCCTTTTTGAAAAGCCGGCAACAGATCGGAAATATCGCGTCCAACATGTTGCAGTTGCTCTGCCTGCTCAAAGAAAAACGCATTGCGCTAAGGGACCTGAAACCGGACAACTTATTTTTGGATGCAGATCCGGACAACTACCCGGTATTTCTGAAAAATCAGGCATCATTTTCCATTGGTGTCATCGATGTGGAAACGGCAGTCTCCCTGATTCCAACGAGGGACGGCACCATTGCGCAACCCCTTCTCGGGGGAACCCCTCTTTATGCCACACCGCTCCATTTATTAAAAAACAGGACGATCTCAGCCTATTTCGGAAACTTGGCCGATACCCTTTATCTCCAAGACTGGTTCGCCACCATCGCCATCATTGCCAAAGCGATTACCGGGAGAAACCTGTTTCCACGAGCCGCCCGTTCTTTTCCGGGAATAATGAAAATTCTCAAGTCCAGTCGCTCCAAATCAGACCCTGACGAAGCCACCGTCAAGGCCATGAGCCAGGAATTCTGGTCGGCCGCAGCCACTGATATCAAAACCCACCTGTCGGCATTCTCAGACGTGTTGAACCCGTTGACCCTGTCCGTTCCCGAAGCCATGGCACCGTCAATCAAGGCAGAGCTGGAGCGGGAAAAGGTGTGTATCCACCTGGCGATCCGAAAGCACGTCTCTTTGTCTCCACTTTTCAAGAGTGAAAAAAACAGGGCTTTTCTTTTGGAAGCGCCGAGAGACACCATCGTCAAGCAGGTGGCTCGTTGGAGAAACAGTGCAGACCTTCCGGATCAACATCGTAAAATTGCACCCCAGATGGTGGCTTTCTTGAATAATCTGAATCGATTGAAACAGGGTGAATCGGAAAAACGCAGGGCCGTTGCCGCCTTCGCCAATCCACCCCATGAAGTTTCCGCCTATTCGCTCATGGAGGCCATGTTCCAGATTGTCTTCAGGGCTATGTACAAATCCCGCTGGAACGCGCTTCCCATACCCTCCGGAGCGTCCGACCAACAAACCGCGGTAAAGGAAGACCGCTCCATGGTCACCACCATTTTGAACGACAATTGACCCTGACGAATCCGGTTGCCTTTGTTGAAATACGCGACTGTCGAATCAGTCCATGGCGTTTCATTTTAAATCCTCTTCACGAATTGGATGATGAGCATCGCAAACACGCATCGGCTGGTTGAATTCGTCCGATACGCTGTTCCCCCAAAAAATCCCGGGCAAGATCGAATACGGTTGGCTTATTGCACCACCATGCCCGGAAAAAGAGCTCTCATAATTCAATCCCGTCCCAATGTCAAAAGGATAGAGCCAACGCACAAGCAGCGCCTGGGATTATCCTCAGGCGCTGCTTGTGGTTACCGTATCAGTATGCGGCCGGACAGGCCGCTTATTTCATTTTGTACCCTGTATTGCTGCCGGCTTTTTAATAAGGACCCCTTTACCACCGACGGCCATGCCGATTACCGCCCCCAACGCCGCGTCAAGAGTCAGATTCTGAGTGTTGATCACCAGATCGTAATTGCACGGATCGGCGACATCTGCATTAAAGGACTGGCGGATAAAAGTGGACCGTCGGTTTTCCCGTTTGACGACCCGCCGCCTGGCTTCTTCATGGGTAACGCCAAATTCCTTGGCCACTTTCTTCACCCGGGTCTCTAAGGGCGCAATTACCCTAATGCTCACCCGGTCTTCCGGCGGAATCAGAAAGTTGGCTCCGCGTCCGACAATGATGGCATTGCCATGGCTGGCAATGGTTGCAACCACTTTCATCAAATAATCCAGGTAAACCCCCGGCCACAGATAGCGGTCGCTGACCAAGGAAGAGATAAAATCCTTGATGCCCGAAAGACGCTCCTTTTCCATGGTTTCAATCAAGCAATAATCCGCCCCCCGCTTCCCGGCTCCGAGGAGATGGTAATGACCGGCACATGGGTCCGGGTCTGTTTTTTCCATTTCTCGATCTGATCCTTGATAAACATTTCGATGGAGGTGTTTGTTTCCATGATGCAGCTCCCTTGCTGCCCGTCACGTTCCACAACGGCAATGTTAACGGTTGGTTGAAGGATTATTGAATCGAGGGTTCCCTATTGAAAAATGGTAGCGCTGTAAAGCCACAAAGAACGTTCAGCAACGCCGAAGACGGGCCAAAAGACAAGCAAGAGTGTGGATCTATTTATTTCCGAGGCCCTTACGGTTGAAGGCTTCGCATATAGTCATCCAAAAGCCGTTGACTGTCTCCTTCGGTGATCAATTCGGGCAATTTATTAACCGCCTGATCCATGGCCATGTCCAGCAGTTCCATTTTGAGGCTTGCCTTTGCCTGGACAATCCGGCCCTCTATTTTTCGCCGGGCCCCATCCAGCATGATGGCGCTCTGCTGTTTGGCCTGCTCAATGATCTGCTGTTTGCGGGTCTCTCCCTGGGCGATCAGGCGGTCTTTGAACTCCTTGAAGCGGACCTGGTTTTCAACGCCCTTCTTTTTTGCCGCCTTGATTTCACCCAGGATCTTCGCCTTTTCCCTATCCAACTCATCGATCTGTGAGGCCACATCTCCTTTTTGCAGCTTCAAAAAGTCCTTGATGGGCTCCCGGGCGTATTTGACGATTATCGCCACCAGGATAATAAAATTGACCCAGCGCATGGCCACGTCATAGGTGGGTCTCCAACCTGGATCGGCAGCAACGGCGCTTTCTGGAAAGAGCCCGATGAAAAAGCCGACAAACAGCATCATGGCGTATGCTGGTCCCATCGCCCTCATGATGACAGCCTCCGGTGAAGCACTTTTTCCAAAATGGTCACGGTAATGGCATCAACCTCCCCTGCAAGTGCTTGGCGTGCCTGCTGAACCTGATCCTTCACCTGATTCTCCGTTTCATGTCGCAAAGCGGTAATTTGCTGCCGGGCCTCCTCAACCAATTCGGATGCCCGCCGATCCCCTTCAGCTTCAAGGGAATGAACCATCGCATCAGCCTCTTTGATCACCTGAGCACGCTGCTTGTCCAACTCCCTGATCAACTGGCCGAGATTGTCCCTGCCGGTAACGATGTCATCCTTAAACCTGTCGATATAGTCATCCCGCTGGTCGATGGTATTGAGCAGCGGACGGAACATGATCCGGTTTATCACGTAAAGAAAAATCAAAAAAGAGACCAGCTGAACAATAAAGGTCCCGTTGATGCTTATCAGGGCAGTGGTCGCGATAATTTCCATGGAGGCGCTCTCCGCTGGATAAATGCCGATCCGGGTTTAACAAGCCGGTACGGTCGGTTGAAACGGGTCCGACAATGGGCAGCCGGGTTTCAGGTGCTTATTGCCGTGATAGGCCCTTAGACCACGAAGAGCAAAAGCAGGGCAATAACCAGGGAATAAATGCCGGTGGACTCGGATACGGCCTGCCCCACCAGCATGGTCCGGGTCAGCAAACCGGCCTCTTTGGGGTTCTTTCCGATGGCTTCACACGCTTTGGCCGCCACCATCCCCTCACCGACACCGGGGCCAATGGCACCCAGCCCCATGGAAACGCCAGCTCCTAAAAATGCCGCTGCTTTTACAATATCTGCACCTTCGATTGCCATTTTCTTCCTCCTCGTTTATCAGTCTATTACGAAGTTTTTCACATCTATTGCATAGTTCTATCCACGCGACCGCAAAGCGGCTAAACCACAAAAATCAGAACCAGGCTGACCACCATTGCATAAATGGCGGTGGACTGGCTGACCGCCTGGCCCACCAGCATAATCCGCATTAGATCCGCAGCATGTTTGACATTCCGCGCCACCCACCGCACGGCGCCTTCTGCTGCCATGCCGTTGCCCACGCCCGGTCCAATACCGCCAAAACCTGTACACAGGCCCGCCCCCAGCAGAGCCATGGCCGCCTGGAGTTGGGTGGACTCGGGGAACGTCTTGAACATCAGAATAAAACTCACCAGGAGCCCGAAAATAGATGGGGTTTGGGCCACGGCCTGACCCACCAGCATGATGGTGGTAACATTACCCACCGCTTCCGGCTGACGGGCAACCCCCTCGCAGCTGGCGCCGGCGGCCATGCCACCGCCGTATCCCGAACCGATAGCGGCCAGCCCTGTGCTCAGGCCCGCACCAATCAACGCGGCCCAGGTGGGATGAAGGGGCGCATTGGAAAAATCCATGAACAGCAGCATCAACGCCACCACCATGGAGAAGATGGCCGGGGTCTGGCAGACGGCAGAGCCAATGAGCATGTTGGTGGTGAGACGGTTAGCCATTGCCGGCTGGCGGGAAAGCCCCAGACATGCCTGCCCGCCGGGAAACCCGGAACCGACGCCCGAACCAATGGCCCCGAACCCCATGCTGACACCGGCGCCGAAAAGGGCGGCCGCTTTGAGCATGTTTGGATCGCCCTTATCGATAAACAGCAGCAGAATCGCTACCACAAGGGCAAAAATAGAGGCCGACTCGGCCACGGCCTGGCCCACCAGCATATTTTTGAAAATGTCGCCGGATATTTTAGGACTTCGCGCAACAGCCACATTGGCTTGAGCGGCTGTGTAGCCTTCACCGATGGCGGCACCGACCGCGCCAAGCCCCATGGCAATTCCCCCGCCGGCAAATGCGGCGACCTTTACCCAGGCCTGAACATCGAGTTCCATCATCTATTTCACCTGGACTGAGATATAAACAACTGTTAACATGGTAAAAACGAAGGCCTGAATGGTGCCCACGAACATGCCGAAAAATGCGTAAAGAAACGGCGGCAGCAAAATGCTGTAGGTCAGGTAGGAGACCACAAGTATAATAATCGATCCGCCCATGATATTGCCGAAAAGACGGAAAGAAATAGAGACAATCTTGGCAAACTCGCCGATGATGTTCAGCGGCGCCATGAAAAAGATCGGCTGAAAATACTCGCCGGCATATTTTTTAAACCCTTTTTTCCGTATCCCCGCAACATGGGCGATGACAAAACCCATCACCCCGAGGCTCAAGGGGGTATTGAGGTCCTTGGTGGGCTCTTCCAGATGCGGAACGATTCCCATCCAGTTGGACACCAGCAGAAACAGAAAAAGCGCACAGATCAAGGGGCCGTACTTTTTGGCCATCTTCTTGTCCAGAGCGTCTTCTGTCAGCTTGTAGAGATTGGAAACAAACAGTTCGCCGAGCACCTGCATGGATTCCGGCACCATACCCCGCTTGCGCGCCGCTAAAAAGCCCAGCACAATAATCACCAAAAAGGCGATCCAGGTCATGAGAATGACCTCGAGGTTGAAGGCCATGGAATAGCCGAAAACCGGTATAATCAGCTGATGAATTCTTCCGAGTTCTTGCATCTATCGCCGTCCTCGATCTATTGTTTGCCAAAAGAGAGAATCAGCCGCTTGCCATGCTCGGCCATAATAACCAGCTGCACCATGAAAATACCCACCACCGTGGCTGGAAAATTAAATCGATCAGACCGCACGGACAAAACGAGCGGTATCGCCAGCAGTACATAGCGCAACAGCAGTGAGGCAAGGGATCGCCGGGTGGCTGCCTTGCGGTTGTCGCTGAGCCGGTAGCGCAGCGACTGGCCCATGAGTGCAAAATTGACGGTGCTGAACACCCCGCCTAGAACCAATCCCCGGCAAATCTCTTTTTGGCCCATGGCCAAAAAAAGGAGACCGGCACCAATGGCCAGCATCAACGCCCGCGAGCCGTATTTTTTTTGAGTGTCAAGAACCGTCGTGTCCGTTTCCATCGGGATCCGCCCTGTCCTTCGGCTCCGTGATTTCAAGGATCTGTCGGTAGCAGACGTTGGCGCCGCCGGCGATGCCGAGAAGGATAAAAATGGTGGTGAATACCCCGCATGACAATGGTCAGGTTTTCTGCCCAGTCCCTGTTTTTTTTATAGTTGAACAAACGGCAGAAATAGCAAATACCATTCATTGATGTCAAGCGTCATGATTGTGCAATCTCCCCTGCCGTCAAGTGATGGAAGTGGAAAACAGCTCACTGCAGAACGCTTTTGTGAGGATTCAGATACCGGGTCCATTGTTTGATTTCCTACGCTTTTACGAAGTCGTCACGCTTTGTTTCTCGGCGATTGACTGGTATCTTCCGGTTGTGTTCTTATCATGTTCATCATAACATGGGTGCCGACATCGCACGATCAACAAGGGAGCATCACTGCCATGGAAAGCCAAATCACCATTCTGGGATCGGGAACCTGTGTGCCCTCACTGGCGCGCAACCCCTGCGCCTTCCTCATGAAAACCCGCGGGGAAAAACTGCTCTTCGACTGCGGGCCGGGGGTGATGCGCCGCCTGCTGGAAATCGGAGTCTCCATTTTCGATGTATCTTACATCTTTTTAAGCCATTTCCACCCGGACCACAGCGGCGAATTGGCATCTTTTCTGTTTGCCTTGAAGTATCCGGCGCCATCCCCCCAGACGCAGCCACTGACCATCGTGGCGGGAGAGGGGTTCCAGTCCTTTTTTGAACGGCTGAAAGCGGTTTACGGTAACTGGATCGAGTTGCCGCCCGACATGTTCACTGTGGTTGAGCTCGATACGAAAAAAGCTGATCACCACGCGTGTAAAACCTTTACCGTCACCTCCATACCCGTTGCTCACCGGCCGGAAAGCTTGGCCTATCGCATTGTCGATGCCGATGATAAAGCACTGGTCTATTCCGGGGATACCGATGTTTGCGACGGTCTGGCCGTCATCGCCGCCGATGCCGATCTGATGATCTGCGAATCGGCCTTTCCCGATGATCAGAAAGTCGACGGCCACCTCACACCTTCACTCGCCGGAAAAATAGCCCAGGCGGCCGGTGTCAAACGGTTGGTGTTGACCCATTTTTATCCGGTATGCGAAGACGCAGATATTGAAAATCAGTGCCGAACCACCTATAATGGTCAGATTATACTGGCCCAGGATCTGATGACCATTGACCTTTAAGTGGTGGAGATGCGTTACTATCCGGTAAATCTTGACATTCGAGGCCGACGATGCCTGGTCGTGGGCGGCGGACGGGTGGGTGCCCGCAAGGTGGACACCCTGATCCAATGCGGTGCAGTGGTGACCGTAGTCAGTCCCGAAGTCTCTCCGGCACTTGAGCAACTGGCCGCTGAAAAGGCCTTTATCCTGAAACAGCGCCCCTATCAATCATCGGATGTGGAAGGCATGTTTCTGGTTATTGGCGCCACCGATGATGAAACGCTGAACCGGCAGATCAACGCCGACGCGGAGCACCGGAACCTGTTGTGCAACATTGCCGACCGGCCGGAAATCTGCAATTTCATTCTTCCGGCCATTGTGCGGCGCGGCGACTTTGTGATGGCGATTTCCACCGCCGGGAAAAGCCCGGCTTTTGCCAAACATATTCGAAAACGTCTTGAAGCCCAGTTCGGTCCCGAATATGGCCTGCTGCTGGATCTGATGGGTGCTATCCGGACCAAACTGCTTGCCGACGCCCACGAACCCGAAGTACACAAACCGCTGTTTGAGCAACTGATCGCCGCGGACCTTCTCTCTCTGGTCAAAGACAGAAAGACTGCCCGGATTGACCACTTGCTGGAAAGGGTTCTGGGCCCCGGTTACCGATACGACCAGTTGATGCCATCCAACCAGCAGCCCCGGGAGTGACATGGAGCCCGTTTTCATCATCGCCACCATTATCTACATGTTCAGCTGTGCCTGCTATTTTGGCTATCTTTTTATTCAGAAATCTATCCTTCAGCGGATGGCGGCCGGGCTGATGATGGCCGGATTTGCCCTGCATACGGTCTCCCTGGTGGCCTGCGGCATGCGGGCGGGCAATTTTCCCGTCAACAACCTTCACGAAACCCTGTCGGTTACCGGCTGGGCTATCACTGCTGTGTTTCTGGCCTTTTACTTTAAGTATAAGCTTAGAATTCTGGGTGTTTATGCTGCACCGTTGATTACCCTGGTAATGATTGCCGCCTATCAGATGCCCAGGCCGGTGGCCCAGGACCCCCAGCTGTTTAAAAGCTGGTGGCTGGCGGGCCATATAATCACCATCTTTTTAGGGAATGCGGCCTTTTCCCTGGCCTGCGGTCTGGGCATATTGTACCTGCTACAGGAAAACGCCATCAAAAAGAAAACCCGGGGTTTTTTCTTCAGCCGGCTGCCATCACTGGACCTGCTTGACACCGCCGGCTACGCCTGCATCGTGGTGGGTTTCTCGATGATTACCATAGGTTTGATTACCGGTGTTGTTTATGCCAAGGCCATCTGGGGGCGCTTCTGGAATTGGGACCCCAAGGAGGTATGGTCCGCCATCACTTGGCTGTTTTACGCGGCACTGCTCCATGAGCGACTGACCGTCGGGTGGCGGGGGAGACGGGCGGCCGTCATGGCCATCATTGGATTCGGTGTTCTGCTCTTCACCTTTTTTGGCGTTAACTTTCTGCTGAAAGGTCACCACGGAACCTTTACGGTCATGTAGGCCGATGAAAAGATAAACCCGGTCCATCTGGCGCTGGACGCCTCATGTTGCGGACCGACAGTGACAATGAACTATGCGCGATATTGTACTGCTTGGACTGAATCATAAAACCGCCTCCATCGACGTCCGGGAATGCATTGCCTTTACGGCAGATGAAACGGACCGGGCGCTGGTGATGCTTAGGGACAACCCGGCCATCGGTGAATCAGTCCTTTTTTCAACCTGCAACCGGATCGAGTTGCTCATGGCCGTCGATGAGCGTGAAGCGGCATTGAATACCGCCAAGCGGTTCATCTCCGAATTCAAGAAAGTACCCGTCTCCCAGTTTGAAAATGCGCTTTACCACTATGTGGGCGACGCCGCCGTCCGGCATACTTTTCAAGTCGCGGCCAGCCTGGATTCCATGGTGGTTGGCGAACCCCAGATCCTCGGCCAGATGAAAGAGGCTTATCGCAAGGCCACCTTGGAGAAGGCTTCCGGGGTAATCCTCAACAAGCTGCTTCACCGCACCTTCTTCGTGGCCAAAAAAGTGCGAACGGAAACCGGGATCGGGGATCACGCGGTGAGCATCAGCTATGCCGCCATCGAGCTGGGGAAAAAGATCTTCGGATCCCTTGACGGCAAACGGGTAATGCTCATCGGCGCCGGGGAGATGGCTGAGCTGGCCGTCGAGCACCTGATTCGCAACCGGGCCGGCACGATCACCGTGGCCAACCGAACTTTTGCCCGCGGCGTTGAATTGGCCGAACGCTTCTCCGGAAAAGCGATTAAATTCGAAGAAATTATCGATTGCATCAAAGAGGTGGACATCGTCATCAGTTCCACGGGCGCCAACGAATACGTGCTTCGAAAAGACCAGATCAAGGGGGCCATGAAAAGTCGCCGCAATCGCAGCCTGTTTTTCATCGACATCGCCGTTCCCAGGGACATCGATCCGGACATCAACCGGATCAACAATGCCTATGTTTATGACATCGACGACCTGAAGGGAATCGTCGATGAAAACATCGAAGACCGCAACCGTGAAGCCATCAAAGCCCAACGGATCATCGACGAAGCAGTGATCGGATTTCGTAAATGGTACGACACCCTCGAGGTAGTGCCTACCATCGTCTCCCTTCGCGGCAAGGTGGAAGCCATGGCCCAACAGGAGCTGGAAAAAACCCTGGGAACGCTGAGCCATCTCTCCGAAACCGACAAGCAGGCTATCAAACGCATGACGGGCGCACTGGTGAACAAAATTCTCCACGAACCCACGGATTTCTTGAAAAAGGACGGTTGCTATGGCAACAAATCCGCCTCTTTGGACCTGACACGAAAACTTTTCAATCTGGAGGAAACGCATTGAAAGCAATCGCATTCTTGTTTCCCGGGCAGGGCTCTCAAGCTGTTGGCATGGGGCAGGATCTGTTCCAGGAATACGACTTTGTCAGGGAAATCTTCGACGCTGCCGATGATATTGCCGGTGCCCGTATTTCCCAATATTGTTTTAAAGGCCCAATGGAGACCTTGACGGAAACCGTCAACCTTCAGCCCGCCGTTACAGCCGTGAACTTAGCCTGCCTGGCGGCCATTCAACGCGCCGGCATCACCTGCGGTTTTTCCGCCGGTCACAGCCTGGGTGAATACAGTGCGCTGGCTTCAGCCGGGGTTGTTTCCATGGCCGATACCCTTCGCCTGGTGTTCAAGAGAGGCATGTTGATGCACCGGGAGTCGTTGAAGCACAAAGGTGCCATGAGCGCCATTGTTGGGTTGGCTATTGAGGCGGTGGACGCGTTGGTGAAAACCGGCCGGCAGACGGGAGTGGTTTCCGTGGCCAATCACAATTCCGAGCAGCAGATCGTAATTACCGGTGCCCCTGAAGCAGTGGCTGCGGTCTCGGAGGCGGCCAAATCACAGGGCGCCAGGGCTATCCCCCTGAGGGTGAGCGGTGCCTGGCACAGCGATCTGATCAAAGGTGCCGAAAAAGAATTCATTGCATTTCTGGACACCTTTCGATTCGATTCGCCGGCAAACACGGTCATCCACAACGTAACGGCTGACCGTAGCGATGACGGTAAAGAAATCCAACGGCTCATGGCCTTGCAGCTGTGCAGTCCGGTGAGATGGTACGATACGATACGCCGGCTGGTGTTTGAAAAGGTGGAGATGTTCGTGGAGGTGGGTCCGGGAAAAGTGCTGACAGGCCTGCTGAAAAAAAGCGTTCCGGCGGATTATGCCCATACTGTCTTCAATATCAGCAACATGAAAACGCTGGAGGCTCTGGTTTCAGAGCTGTCCTGAGGGCAAAAAAACGCGTATCCATTCACGGGTTCAGAGGTTCGGGGTTCACTGAAAAACTCAACCAAGGTAACGCTAAACGGTTGTCAATCCTCGGGTTCAATCCAAACGATGTGGTCCTTGTTGATAAACAGGGTTTTGCCTATGAAGTCCATGTAGGAGGCATCCACAATCACCAGAAAAGGTCCCTTTTGCAGTGTCAGCAGGTCGGAGACCCGTTGGTTTGGCGAGATGTTCACTTTTCCCTGAACCGTTGAACCATCGATGGTTTTAATGGTTACGGTCCGATAGTCGGTTTCATAGGCGCTTTCTGACCCGGCCATGCAGATATCTCCTTGGTTAACGGTTTCACTATGAAAAAAATTGATGGCTTCGTAAAAAGTCCGATTTAGACGGTTTCGTAAAAAGTTCAAATTCAAGGCGTGCAAATTTTGTAATCATGAGGCGTACTTGTCGTACGTTGAATGATTACGAAATGCAGCACAACGCAAAAGTTGGGCTTTTTACGAAACCGTCATAACTTAACGGATTCATCGGCAGGACTCAAGAAAAACATACGTTAATAGAATTTCGAATGGATAAAAAGGGGCCGTCCTGTTTCACAGCTGTTCCATAGACAATGCCAACTATCCGAATAATAATGCAAAATTGGCCATTTCGGATCGCAACCGATGTGACAAAAGCACTTTACATGCCCATATCCTTGTGTTAGCCTCCCTTTTTTGTTAGAATCAGTCAACTTCACTTTAGCAGGATTGAGCGATGAACAAAAAAGATTTAAAATTTTTTGAAGAACTCCTTCACGGGCGACTAGAGGAACTGCTGAGTCATGCAGGGGAAACCGTTTCGGGAATGACGGAACAGAAAGAGAATTTTCCGGACCCCACGGATCGGGCAACGCTGGAATCGGACCGCAACTTCATGCTGCGTATTCGCGATCGTGAACACAAGCTGATCAAGAAAGTGAAAAAAGCACTTGATCGGATCGAAAACGACACCTTTGGTATCTGCGAAAAGTGTGGTGAAGACATTTCCATAGAGCGACTCAAGGCAAGACCGGTCACCACCCAGTGCATCGATTGCAAGACCAAAGAGGAGGCTTTTGAAAAAGCCCTTGGCATCTGACCCACGTACCGGTATTGATCTTCATGTCCACTCAACGGCCTCCGACGGCACCCTTACCCCATTCGAAATTCTTGCGATGGCGGTCCAGCTCGGCCTGAAAGCCATCGCCATCACCGACCACGACACCCTATCCGGTTCGGTTGCCGCCATTGCCAGCGGCATTCCATCACCCCTTAAATTTTTGACCGGTATCGAAATCAGTGCGGCTGCACCTGTTGGGTATCGCGTTAACAGTAGTGTTCACATTCTCGGTTATGGGATCGACCCTTGCCATTCGGCACTCAATTCATTGCTTAACGTGCTGAAAACCGCCAGGGAAAACCGGAATCCGCAAATCATCGAACGGCTCAATGCATTGGGAATGGATCTGAACATGGATGAGTTGGCCCGGATCGTCGGCGATGCCACTGCCGGACGCCCACATATCGCCCAGCTGATGATTAACAGAGGTCTGGCGGATTCCATTAATGATGCCTTCGACCGTTTTCTGGGCACAAACAAACCCGCCTATGTTGAAAAATTCCGTGTTCCCATGGCCGATGCCATTGGCGCCATTAACAACGCCGGTGGTATTGCGGTGCTGGCACACCCCTACTTAAACGGCTTGACCGACCCGGCAACGTTCGAGACCTTCCTGCTGACACTCCAATCCATGGGGCTGAAGGGCATCGAAGCCATCTATCCCGGCCATCCCGAAGCTGCCACCGCCGAGTACTGTCGCCTGGCCCATAAACACAACCTGCTGATCACCGGCGGTACGGACTTTCACGGTGACGTCACCCCGGGGATTCAAATGGGCGTCGGTGACGGCAGCTTTCATGTGCCCTATTCACTCTATGAAACTCTGGCGGCCCACCTGGAGGGCTGAGGATGAACGCACATAACTGTGAAAAAAACACGAACGAACGCCTGGAGACGGCTTTGGGGTATCATTTCAACAGCCCCGAACAGTTGACTATCGCCCTTTGCCACAGCTCCTATGTCAACGAGCAATCCCAAGCAGGCATGGTCAGTAACGAGCGGCTGGAATTTTTAGGTGACGCCGTGCTGAACCTGGCCGTCAGCCATCTCCTGATGAAGCGATACCCGGATCTGACCGAAGGAGAATTGTCCAGAAACCGGGCGAACCTGGTCAACGAAACCCAGCTGGCCGCCATTGCCCGGGAGATCGGCCTTGGCCCCCATTTGCTGTTGGGAAAAGGTGAGGAGCTGACCGACGGCAGAGAGAAAAACTCCATTATAGCAGACGCTATCGAAGCGGTTATCGCCGCCATCTATCTTGATGGTGGATTCGATGCCGCGTTTTCATTTGTGGAAAATCAGTTCCGTGAACGGCTGCGCACCGCCAACCGCAACCGCTATGAAACCGACTACAAGAGCAGGCTTCAGGAATGCGTCCAGTCGACCTATCACGAAGTGCCCCGATATATGGTCGTCGATGAGCGCGGGCCGGATCACGACAAGACCTTCAGGGTACGGATAACCGTGGCCGGGATCGCTGCCGAAGGCGATGGAAAAAGCAAGAAAATGGCCGAGCAGGAGGCTGCCCGGGCATGCCTTGAGCTCCTGGATCGATCTGCTTGACCATGGAAACCCGCGGTGATGCCGCACCGGCCGGCCGGCCCCTGATCATTCCTTTATTTATCCCCCATATGGGATGCCCTCACCAGTGCATTTTCTGCAACCAGCGCGCCATCACCGGCAAAGCCGCACAGACACCGTCTCCGGACCAGATCCGCCGCGAAGTGAACCGGTTTTTAAAATATGGGAAAAAACAACCATCCACCACCCAGATCTCATTTTTCGGCGGCAGCTTTCTGGGGCTTGAAAAAGAGACCATCCTGTCAATGCTGGGGGCAGCCATGCCCTTTGTGCAGGAAAACGATGTGGACAGCATCCGCTTTTCCACGCGACCGGACACGATCAGTCAGGAAACCCTGACCCTGCTGGACGAGTTTCCGGTCTCAACGGTAGAATTAGGCGTTCAGTCCATGAACGATCGGATCCTCGACATCGCCGGGCGAGGGCACCGGGCGTCGGACACGATTACAGCCACCGACCTGTTAAAAGACCGGGGCTATCAGGTGGGCCTGCAGATGATGGTGGGGCTTCCCGGGGACGACGAGGACGGCGCCATGGAAACGGCCCGCCGGATTGCCGAGTTGCGGCCTGATTTTGTCAGAATCTATCCCACCCTTGTCCTCAAGGGCAGTCCGCTGACCAGACGATTCAGTTCCGGCCGCTATCATCCCATGCCGCTGACATCTTGTGTCACGCTGGTGAAACGGCTGTACCTTTTTTTCAAATCCCATCACATACCGGTCATCCGCATGGGACTTCAGGCCTCAGATGGATTGACTACGGCGGGCGATTTTATCGCCGGCCCCTACCACCCGGCTTTTGGTCACCTGGTGCATGCTGAGATTGTTCTCGATGCCATTTCATCAGCACTGGGCAGGATGGAAAAACTGCCAGACCCCCTTACCATAACCGCCCACCCCACCATGGTTTCCCGCGTTCAAGGCCTGAACAAACAAAATATTTACCACTTGAAGAGAGCCTTTGACCTGAAAAAAATAGCCCTGCTTCAAGATGAGTATCTGGAGAAAAGCCATCTGATGGTCGCTGAACAGCACGTCCCCCTGCCATAAAGTCCGGTAAAGACCCTAACCCGGATAAACCGGAACCTAATTGCTTTTAATTAAACATAGGGCTATGCCCGAGCGACCCTGAAAGGTTTTACCGTTCCAGCGAGAATAAATATACGCAATGGCGGCAGAGTAAAATATTTTTTGAACGTTCGATGTTCGACGTTCATAGCCTTTTGGCTTTGAAGGTTACATCCTTCAATATTCAATCGAAAATATTCAATGTTTCAAGATAGAGAAAGTTTACCAATTATTTTTTTGGCACAAAATACAAAGATATTAACAAATAAAGAACTAAAAACCCCCGCCCGTTGAGGCGAGGGTTTTCAGGAGGATTGGAAGTTGGTGCGTGAACGCGTCGTCCAGAGATAAATCAGGCAGGCGCTCTTTTAAACCACCCGGCAATGTTTTTGATCCAGATTCCGCTTAAAATATAGGCATACGTATAGGTACCGATGATGATCAGCACAAAGGCCTTGACGATGTCCATGGCGCTGCCGTCAAGAGAGAAAGCCGGCACGTAACCGAACAGGAACGGCCCCAGGTAAAGAAACTTGGCGAACTTGAAGGAGGCGAAGGCCGTTCGCCACATGTTGGCCTTGGCGATCGTTGCCCCCGCAAAGGCAGCGATGCACACCGGCGGCGTGATGTTGGAGTCCTGGGACAGCCAGTAGACGATCATGTGGGACGCAATGGGGTTGATGCCCAGATGGGTCAGGGCCGGTACGGCCACCACCGCCGTAATGAGGTAGGCGGCGGTGACTGGAACGCCCATGCCGAGAACAAGAGATGCCAGCGCGATAAACAGGATCGTAAGCACGAGAGAACCATCGGCCAGTTCAATGACAATATCGGCAAAGGTCAGCACCAGACCGGTAAAGGTGAGCACCCCGATGATGATGCCGATGACGCCGAGGGTGGCGCCGATCTTCAGGCTGTTCTCCGTCCCGGAGCGTGAGGCCTTCACAAACCGCTTCAACCCGGTACGAATGGCCGGACGATGGTCTTTTTTGACGATGTACCAGATCACGCAGATGGCGATGCCGGCATACATCATGTTCTTTTCGGAGAATATCTTGAGAAAACTTCTTCCCGTATCGGGTCCCATGGTCTTGTTAAGGAACAAGGCGATCATCTGGGTGGCAAGGACCAGAGTCATGACCACGGCCAGAGTCTTGTCGATGCGCTTCTCTTCGTACTTGTAACTGACAAAAATGCAGGTGGCCAGGCCTAAAATAGCCGAGTAGCCCGGAGAGTATCCCGCCAGCATGAAGATAGTGATGATAATCAGCGGCAAGGTGTAGACCCATTCCTTTTTCAGGATCTCCATGGCGCTTTTTTCGGAACGTTCACCAACGATGTTGTACTTCTTGGCCTCGTAGTGCACCATGACGAACACGCTGAAAAAATACATGAATGCCGGAAACAAGCCCACCAGCATGATGCGCGAATAGGGCACGCCGGTCAACTCCGCCATGATAAAGCCGCCCGCGCCCATGATCGGCGGCATGAACATGCCGCCGATGGATGCCGCCGGTTCGATGCCGCCGGCGATATGGGGCCGGAAACCAGCCTTTTTCATCATCGGGATGGTAAAGGTTCCCGTGGAGACCGTATTGGCGATGGCGCTGCCGGAGATGGAGCCGAACAGACCGCTGGCAATGACGGACACTTTGGCCGGGCCACCGATTTTGTGCCCCACGGCAGCCAGGGGAAAGTCGATGAAAAATTTCTGGGCGCCGCTCTTCTCAAGAAAGGCGCCAAACAGCACAAAAAGGATGACATAGGTGGCCAGCACGTTGGCCATGATTCCAAAGACACCGTCGCTCATGTAGTAGATGGTGGTGCACAAGTTGGGAAAGGTATCTCCGGTATGGGCGAACAGGTCCGGGGCGTAGGGGCCGTATACTCCGTAAGTAATCATCACGGTACCGATGATTACGAAGGCGTTGCCCACCACCCTCCGGGCCAGTTCGATACCGATGAGAACCCCGACCACCGCAACGGTTTTGTCCAAAGCGTTTTCCGCTCCCGTCCGGTAGTTGATGGCCTCGAAATTGAGTATCCAGTAGCCGACACAGATGATGGAGAGCAGGATCAGGATGTAGTCCACCACCCGCATGACGGTCGATTTGGATTGGTACAGCAGAAACACCAGCACATAGGTGATGATAACGTAAATGCCCCGGTGGTACTGGGTGGATGCCGGTTGGACCACGGCGGCATATGAGTAAAACAGTACCAGCAGTACCGAAAGAGTATCGAAAACAATCTGTTCGAATCGCTTTAATTGATCGTACACGGCGGCCCCTGCTTTGTTGATGGGAGGTTATCTTTTAATCGTTTAAAAAGGGGCCGCGGCTTTCACCGCCGGCCCCTCGTCGGTCGGGTTTATTTCAGGATGCCCTTTTCTTTCCAGAACTTCTCGGCACCCGGATGCAGGGGGGTGACAATGCCGTTGATGCCACTTTCAATGCTCATGGCCTTGGCGGTCTTTTTCACGTTTACCATGTGGGCCAATCCTTCAGGGGTATAAATTTTGGAAAGCAGCGTGTACACCACGTCAGCCGGGACTTTGGCGTTGGCCACCCAAAGGGTGGAGTCCTGAAAAGAGGGCGTGTCACGGTCTACCCCCTTGTAAGTGCCTGCAGGAACCTTCAGTTTGGCAAAATAGGGGTATTTGTCATAAAAACCGGAGGCCTTGGCATCGGCATCCAGGTCGATCATGTCGATGTCGTTCTGCTGGGCGGCCATGATCACCGCGCCGCTGGGGAAGGCGGTGAACAGCCAGAAGGCATCCAACTGGTTGTTGCCGAAGGCAGCCGCTGCATCATTGTAGCCCATGGCGTTGCGCTCGATCTTGTCCCAGACGCCCATGTGGGTGAAAAACAGTTCACAGTTGGCAAAGGCGCCGGAGCCGGCATTTCCCACGCCAACCTTTTTTCCCGCAAGGTCTTTTACACCTTTGATACCGCCGTCTTTTCTAACAACCAGCTGAGCCGGAGCACCGTAAAAGTAAGCGACACCAAGTACATTTTCATATTTCTTTGTATCATTTTTCATTTGGCCGTTGCGGCCCAGGTAAACATGGCCGGAATAGACAACGCCCATGGCGTAGGCACCGGAATTGACTTTTCTCATGTTCTCCACACTGCCGCCTGAAGCGCCGGCCAGCACCCTGAACTCTTTAATCTGTTTGACGGGCGGATAGGTGGAGATACCACCGGCCATGAACTGGAAGGTACCACCGGCGGGACCACCGCCGAACTTGTAAATAGTTCTTGCATTGGCATCGGCTGAAAAAGACAGCGTCATCATCAGAACCGCGCAAACACCGATTGCAATGGTAAATAGTTTGTTCCTCATTCGTTCCTCCTGCATATTGAGTGGGGTTATCCGCGGCGGCCAGTACACATCGCGCCACGGAGCATCAAAAAACTTATCCGCATAGTTTGCAGGCTATCAAGGCATGTGAAAACGGTCAATTGGGGGATTTCTGATTGTTGTGTAAGGATTTTTCTTACAGCTTCGAGGAATCGCAACATTCAGCAGTTGCAGTTTAAGGAAGACTACTGATAGAAGAATTCTATCTATTGTCGGTTTGCGGTTCATACTTATTTTCAAATAAGGTATTAGGGCCGCAATGGATCAAACAGCCCAGACCAAGGAGAACTCCCATCGAACCCCATACTGAAAATTCATCATCAACCCTGCGGGAGATCGTCGACCTGACCAAAGACCTGATCCGCTTTAAATCCACCCACACCCGCCCGGAAGAGATCCAACAATGCGCCCGGTTTATCGAAGAATGGTTCAAGCACCGCGATATCCCCTGCACCTTCATGGAGCGCAACGGCGTTCCATCGGTCCGTGTGCTCCCGCCACGTGAGCAGACGCCCCTTTTGCTCATGTCTCATATCGACGTGGTCAACGCAACCGACTCACTGTTCGAGCCCATTGAAAGGGACGGCAGGCTATACGGCCGCGGCTCCATCGATGACAAATACGCTGTTGCCCTGTCCATGGTGCTGCTGAAAAACCGGATGGCATGGAACCGCAGCCAGGGGCTGGATGACGGCACCCTGCCCCTGGGCGTGCTGATCACCGGCGACGAAGAGATTGGCGGAACCAACGGCGCCCGAAATGCTCTCGGCGGGATATCCTGCGATTTCTGCATTGCCCTGGACGGCGGCCACGTGGAAAAAATCGTGGTCAAGGAAAAGGGCATTTTGCGGCTCAAGGTTGTTGCCAGCGGGAAAACCGCCCACGGGGCAAGGCCCTGGCAGGGAGAAAATGCTATCGAAAAACTGATCGAAGATTGCCGCATCATGAGACGCTTTTTCGACGGCCTGACGGAGCCCGAACACTGGCATCGCACCATGAACCTTTCGGTGATCCGGGCCGGCGAGTCGGTCAATCAGGTGCCGGACCGGGCTGAAGCCATCTTCGATATCCGTTACACGGAAAAAGACGATGTGGATGACCTGGTCCAGCGAATCCAGGCGATCGTATCCGGCAAAGTGATCACGCAGGAGCGAGAACCCCTTTTCATCAGTCCCGGTTCACCCTACCTGGACCGGCTGCTGGATCTGGCCAAAAATACCCGCCCCGGCATCGCCCACGGGGCCAGCGACGCCCGCTTTCTGACCCAGTTCAATATCCCGGGTATCGTATGGGGGGCCGACGGCAACAGCAGCCAGCATTCCACGGATGAACACGTGGAAATCCAAAGCCTTTCCCGGCTCTACGACATCCTGAACCGCTTCATAGCCGACATTCAGGAAAATGGTTGAACCAAGAACCCTCGCTGCCGCGGTTCTGAAGCGCTCAGGCTTTTGCAGCGTTGGGGTTGAGGAACCCCAGAAGCTTCATTAATATCAATACAACGGCCATGATGCCGATAAAAACCAGTACCGCCATCCACAGGGGCCAATGCCACCACAGGGGGCCGTTAACCAGCACGGTGCATCCTCCGACCACCGGCAGGGCAAAAATATTCATGACGGCAATCTCGTATGCCACAGGGGTTTTGAAATCCGGATCCACGATCCGCAGCAGCAGCAGTCCGCAGGAAACGGTACCGGTCACGGTGCCGAAGATGGCGACGGTGCGTTCCAGGCTGTAGGCGGAAAGGCGGCGACCAAAGTAAATCACCAAGGCGGTGGTTACGACACCGTTGACCAGCGCAATGAGGCTGATGGGCAGAAGATAGACCCAGACAATCTTCAATTCAATGGCGGCCACCGTGGCCACAATCAGGTAATCAACGGAAAAGCCGGTGATTCGGCGTTGCACACCCGCATCAGCCAGGTATTGAATGTTCAGCCGTGTCATGACCCATTTGACCATCAGGGCAACGCCCAGACCGAAAAAGAAAAAGAATCCCCATAGCATCTTGGCTACATCGGTCGGGAGCAGGCTTCCAAGAAATCCAATGAACAGGGTGGTAATCCCATACACCCCGCCCACCAGGGCCACCTGAAAGGCCAGGGTTTCTGCATTGCCCGAGTGAAGGGTCAGTCGGCCGGCAGATTCCTTGACGCCGCCCGGCGTGAAAATGCCCGTGAGAAAATCCCGGGGCAGTTCCCGGGGGCCGAAGGTGGCCCGCCCGCTGCGGATGCCCCTGTTCACCAGAGGGACCCCGACGAAAAAGGCAATAAAATAGCCGATGGCGGCAAAGGTCAGCCCGATGGTGGTGGCATCGGCAAACCCCACCCCCTCCCACACCTTACCGATGGACAGGGCCTGCCCCGGTCCTTCGTTGAACCCCAGAGGCACCAGAAATCCGAACGTGGGGAAAAGCTGAAGACCGAACCATCCCAATAAAATAACCAGCAACCCACCCAGGACCGCCTGCATGGGAAAAGTGAGTCCCTGCATCAGTGCCATCCAGGCCGGCCCCTTGATCATCGGGGTTTTCGATTTGTGTTCGCCGCCGTTGTCGTTCCGAGTTAATCCCACGGAGATAAACGAGATATTGAAAAAGTGATAGGCAAATGACTCGATGGTGGACGTTTCAATGCTGAACAGCCCCGAATGCATCAGTACCAGGCCCAGCAACCCGCCGATGAGACAGCTGGGCACCAGGAAGCGCTGGAAGAATCCGATTCTGGCCCGAAGGCCGACGCCCACCAGCAAGAGCAGCGACAGAAAGGCGAAGA
Source organism: Desulfosarcina sp. (assembly GCA_014237405.1). GTDB lineage: Bacteria > Desulfobacterota > Desulfobacteria > Desulfobacterales > Desulfosarcinaceae > Desulfosarcina. Next base: position 24,268 of record JABZFO010000085.1, read on the forward strand.
CCAGCATGCCGTCAAAGGGAAAAGGCGTGTTCATGGCTGCCTCCTTTTTAGGGCTGCGAAAATATATCGTTCACAAAGGCGGTGAGCGCTTTCTCCCGAACGTGGGCCGGCAGGGCGTCCAGTAGGCCGTTGATATCGGCCATCCGGCTGGGCAAAGCGCCATCCGTGACCCCGGCAGCGGACATCATGCCCATGATGTCCTTATCGGATATGGCGGACAGGTCCACCCCCTCCAGGCTCCCTTTGATCAGACCGATCAACTCCCCGTCCGGCAGGGTACGGGCGATCTCCACGCATTCAGCCAGATTCTTCAGCAATTCGTCCTCCCAGCCCACATTGGAGGCGTTGATGGACAGGTGGATGTGGGCCGGCGAGTTGTCGAAGGAGAGCGAGGGCTGGATATACCACCCCCGCCGGTTCATTTCATCGATAATGTGAAAGACGTTCACATCGTTAGAAGTAAAAGAGACCAGGCACATGTCTGGGCGGGTAAGCAGCCGCAGACCGTCAATCCGGCTAATGCCGTCGGTGATCTTTTTCACGGCCGCCAGCTTCTTTCGGGCAATCTCGAGATATCCGTCGTCACCCACATAGTTGAGCACCGCCCAGGCCGCCGCCATGGGTCCGCCGGACTTGCTGCTCTGCACGGCATTGTTGATGATGGTGTATCCGATCCACCGCGAGCAGGCAAAAATCTGATATTTGCGATAAACCTTGTTCCGATAGAGGATCAGAGACGCCCCCTTGGGTGTGTACGCATACTTGTGAAGATCCACGGAGATGGAGGTGACGCCGGGAACAGTGAAATCGAAATCCGGCACCGGTTCGCCAAGGCGGCTGAAATAGGGAAGTAAAAAGCCGCCCATGCAGGCATCGCTGTGCATCCACAGATCGTTTTCCTGTGCCAATGCAGCCAGGTCTGCAATGGGGTCCACCACCCCGTGGGCGTATGACGGTGCCGATCCCACGATCAGTATGGTATTGTCGGTGATGGCGGATCTCACCTTTTCCACATCGGCCCGGAAGGTTTCCGGGTCGACGGATACGGTCACCGCCTTCACGCCGAGATAATGGGCAGCCTTGTGAAAAGCCGCGTGGGCCGTGGCCGGCAGGATCATTTCCGGCGTGGTGATTTCCGGGCGCTTTTCCCGGTAGCAATCCCGGGCGGCCTTCACCGCAAGGATGATGCTTTCGGTGCCGCCGGAAGTAAAGTTGCCCACTACCTGTTTGTCTCCCCGAAGATGTCGGGCCCCGAAGGCGGCCAGCTCCCGCTCCAGTCGCAGCAGGCTTTGAAACACGGTGAAATCCAAACCGTTTTCAGACAAAAAAGCATTGTAGGCGGCTTTGCCCACCTCCACCACCGCTTTTCCCGGATCGAAGACATATCCGTAGGTGCGTCCCTCCTGCCACTTGATGTCGTTCCTGCGAAACTCGGCCAGCTTTTCGAATATGGCCTCCCGCGTCATTCCGTTTCTGGCAATCTCCATGGCATTACTCCCGATTGATAGTTCTGATTGATTATCATCCTTACGGGAAATCTTCAATCTTGACGGCGACCGGAGGCTTTCATATCATTTTCTTACGGGAACGATTCAAAATGATGGAGGAAATGCGAAAGGGTACGGTGGTCGCCCATCCGGAGCGGTTTACCCTGGACTTTCCCTTTTTGGCGGTCTTTACCGCCCTGACGGTGAGCATGTGACGGGGGAAAACACACTGACAGTTGACAAAAAAAACCGCCTGTGGTCTTTTGATTATTGATCGGCCGGGTTTCATTTTTCTTCCGCACACCCGATATGCCGCGTCTTAACTCTTCATTCAGCGCTTTATCAGCAACACTGTTAATATGCCAACCCGGGCATTGAAAATAGGCTTTTAGTTTTCACCCAACAACCCGCAAGGAGGAATGAACCATGAAGCGATTTCAGCATCTTGTAAGATTCTTAGGGATCATTGCGGTCCTGGCATGCCTGGTTTGTGTGGGCTGCGCCGGTCCCAAACCCAAACC
>JABZFO010000144.1 GCA_014237405.1 Desulfosarcina sp.
CCTGTTTCAGGAACTGAAAAGAAAGCATGTCACCTTGCAGTTGCTGTGGTTCGAATACAAGCAAGGCCGCCCGGACGGGTACCAGTACAGCTATTTTTGTGAACTGTATAACCGGTGGTTCTAATAATACCTATCAAGATGTATGAAAATATTTTCACATATTATTACCATTTTTACATACCCATCTGATTTTATCCACATTATATAGCGTACCACATAGTTCTTATACAATTTGTAGACTGCACATTTCTTGCATGCTATTTCAATAAATTAATCATCAATATCGAAAAAGGGGAAAGCAATTGGCCTGCTGCTTTCAATTATTGAAGGCTGAACCATCGGCGTTATGGTTCGGCCTTTTTTTATGTCGTCCAAACCTCAAGGCCAAGTCAATCAACAAGATTAGCAAGTTATGGATCTTGCATCGAAAAGAGTGAAACGAATTGAAGCGTTTTTTGACGTCCATTGTGAGTACTTAAAGAGTGTCATCGTTAAGAAATACCACTGACCTGAGAGGTTTTATCATAATCAATTTTACATACAAAAAACTTGATAGTCTTATTTTAGTCACTTCATAGAATTTTCAAGATTGTGGGTGTTGTTTTGGTAAAACTCTTAATTATCAAAGGACAATGCTTAAAACTCTGCAAATCCTTCCCGGAACATTATTGTTCCGGGAGACTACACCTCAAAAGAACCATATATCCCAAAAGCTAAATACAAGGAGAAATAATGAAAATAGAAAAAAAATTTCTTTTTATTATCGCATCTTCCTTCATTTCGTTCGTATGCTTTATGGGTATTTCTGCAGCTGCGGAGACCGTGCTTGGAGTACCATGGCTATACCAACATAAAGACACAAGTATGCTCTGCCTGGAAGGAGACAATGAGACCGGTGACCATCCTTGGGATGCACCCCACCCAAGGCATGACGTTCACGGTAACACCTATTGTTACAGCGCTGCAACTGCTATGGTTGCTAATTACTTACTTAACACCCTGCATCCAGGTAAAACGCTGAGTCAAGACCGCATAAGTTTTACTTACGGAGAGCATTACGCAGGTGAGGGTTATCCACCGGATTTTGCGTTTAAACACGGTGGTACCTCCGGCCATGCATTGGATTGGGCGGTAAGTCCTAATGGAGATAATTGTTCTGGTTCTTCGTTTTCTGATTTGATGAATTATATCGATAACGGGAGGCCAATGGCGGTTGCCTGGTCGGGACACTATCGCGTGATAGATGGCTACAGGGATAACAGCAGTGGCCAATTCGTCCACATTTTGGACCCGTGGCCAGTCACCGAACCGTCGGATAACGATAAATGGATGCTTTTTAGTAATATCCCTTCCTCATATTATTGTTATGCTGCACCAGATAGTCCTACAAGTGTAAAATTTGACGAACCAGAAATATGGATGGATTCAGACAGCGACGGTATCGTGGATTTTGATGAGATAAATCGGTTTGGCACTAGTTCCACTGATGCGGATTCAGATTTCGATGGCGTTGCAGATAAAGAAGATATCAGAGAATATGTATTCGATGCTGCGGGAACTTACGGTCCGCCAACCTTTTATCAGCAGATGCGCCTTGATCTTGAAACTAGCTATCCTGCGAAGGCAGACACTAGTGACCCACCAGATGGAGTTGGAGATGTTATAGTAGTAACAATGCACTTGAATGCAGGTCACCCCATTTTTCCTCATATTAATTACGACGTCAATACCGGTTTGCCAGTAAGCTGGACTGATAACTGGCCTCTAATAGATAATATAATAGCTCGAGCGGACTTTGATGGAGATGGTTTGAGAAAAGAACTCGACCCGGACAATGATAATGATGGATTGCTAGACGGCCAGGAGGATACCAATAGTAACGGCATCTTTGAAATCGATCTTGACGAAACCAGCAACTTCAATCCGGACACAGTATTACCAACCACAAGTTTTAGTGTTAGTGGACCAACATATATCAACAACTTAGGCATGCTGTGCGTCGATTCGACAACAAGACATCTTATCACTGCAGAGGATGATGGCCCTGATGACTATAGTGGCGTTTATGCTTCGTACTACCGACACTATTTTCAAAGCGATACGCCTGGCAGTTTCGTGTCATATGGGGGGCCATTTATGTTAACTGGATCAGACGGGATTCGCCAAATTGATTATTACAGCAAGGATGTGGCCGGCAACAAGGAGACAATAAATGACGTCATAGAGTGCCTGGACAATAATCCACCGGTGCTAACATGTCCAGCCGACACTTTCGTTGAATGCGATGAAGATGCTCCACCTGAGGTGACTGGATGGGCAACTGCAATTGATGCATGCGATACGGAACCGACATTGGTCTACTCTGATGTTGTCAGCGCAGGCGCTTGTCCGAATACAGAGGTAATTTCCAGAACATGGACGTCAGCAGACACTTTTGGTCATAATTCCATCTGCGTCCAAATAATCGAAAAGGTGGATACCACACCGCCTGTAATTTCCTCTGATGTACCGGGTGCAATTACCCCTCCAGATGCCCCTATATCATTCACCGCCTCTGCAACGGACAATTGCGATGATGCGCCTGTTGTACAAATTACTGGCTATGATTGTTTCAAATACACAAATAAAGGCAAGCGCATAGATAAAACCGAGTCTTGTATGGTATCCTTTTGGGGTAATTCGATCACCATCCAGGACTCAGGGGGTGTGGGTACACACATTACATGGAACGTCCAGGCAACAGATGGTTGTGGCAATTTGTCCGAGGAAAGTTTTGAAATTGCCGTAGAGAGACCATAACATTTATTCTGCTCAAGATTCATTTATTGGGAGGAAGGCCAAAGTTTTCATCCACGATCATCATGTATTCTTTACTTTTACGAACTTATCACGCAACCATATCAATGTGAACTTTTCACGCCCAAAACAAGGAAGGCAACTCAAAATCGACTCGCTTTGAAGGGAAGTGATAATCACTGTAATTAGTTTTTGCAAAATTACTTATTTTGGGCATGTTTAATTGAGGTTTCAAATTAAGAAAGAGGGGTAAAATGAAAAAAACTACTTTAATTTTGGTGTCCTTTATTTTACTGGTAGGACTGCATAGTGCCCCAGCATCTGGGGCGAATTTAACGCTTCCTACTGGAGGGAGGGTGGCGGTTGAGCTCATTAACTCCTACGCAGATTATCACGATACACTCTCTTTAACATCTCCTAACGCAGCCATAGTTTTAACAGGATGTGAAGTTGAAGCTATCAATGCTCTTCCACTAGAGCTCCTTAGCGCAAAAATCTCACAACACGGATGCAGAGTTGAGCTCGACGCCGATCCTTCGACAGCTGGTGTTCAACCTTTCAATGCCGGCGATATTCTCGAGTTCAATTTATGTGCACAGACAGACAGTGATCCTGCTACTTGTGAGTTCTTTTGGTCGAGCAATCCTGGCATTAACTCCGATGGCAAAGACCATGTGAAGACGACAGAACTTTATTCCGGTGACCCAGATGTCGGAGGACGGGTATTCTTGCTTGAATGGGAGGATCAATACGATTTAGGCGATGAAGATTTCAATGATCTCATAGCTGTTGTCAGAGTCGTGCAGGATACTGATGGTGATGGACTTTGGGATGACTGGGAAAAGTTCGGAATCGATACAAACGGTGATGGGACTGTTGATTATACAATTCCAGGTGCCAATCTGAATCATAAGGATATTTATATTGAGATCGACTATATGGATTGTAATGTTGCAGGTGGAGACTGTGCCGCGGGAGATAATCATAGTCATCAGCCAAAGGCGGATGCGATAGCTGAAGTTGTTCAAGCTTTCGCCGATGCACCTGTTCCCAACCCAGATGGAAATACCGGTATAACGCTACACATAGATGTAGACGATGCAATTGCCCATGATAACGTGCTGAATCTGGGGTGTTTTGCAGGTACGCGAAACTTTGATACAAATGAACTACCCCGCAGCAGAGCTGACGGGGTATCAACCGCTAACTGCTAAAAAGGAAACGCAGCAAGCTGCGGGGAATTTACCCCAAGAGATTAAAAATGATCCAAACTTTTTTGGACCGAACAATCCACGTCGCTTTACCCATCATTACGTCATATTTGGACATCAACAATCAGCTACCAGCACCTCATCTGGTTGCGGCGAGGTAGATGGCAATGATTTCATTGTAACATTAGGTCATTGGAATTATCGTTGTAATGGTGGTTTCAATAATGGCGGTGTCTGCGCTGACAACGCTGACTGCCCAGGAGGAGGCAACTGTCAGGGGCTGGGAGATATAGATTTGGATGGCGATGATGATCATGATGATGTTGGAAGTGATCGGCAACAATCAGGCACTTTGATGCATGAGTTGGGACACAACCTAAATTTAAGACATGGAGGCGAAGTTGACACCAATTACAAACCAAATTATCTCAGCATTATGAGTTATCGATATCAGTTTAGGGGAATTTCACCATCTGGCCGGCTCGACTATTCTGGAGACGATCTGCCCGATTTAGATGAAAACAACAACCTGGACGAACCGGACGGGATTCAAGACGGGACCGATGATACGATTTACGACTGTCTCGGTACAGAGCGAACAGGTGTAGGTATTGGTGCAATTGATTGGAATTGCAACAATGATGGAGGAATACAAGACAACGTTACGGCCGACATTAATGATGATGGTGCATTCAATGTATTGACAGGTTTCGATGACTGGGAAAATCTGAAATATGATTTCCAGAATGCAGCAAGTTTTCAGGATGGCGTTCACGCTGATCTTGATATACCGGATATGGAATTTAAAACCTACATCCTGGTCATTAACAAGCCACCTGTTGCGGATGCTGGGTCTGATCAGACAATTGATTGTACCTGTTCAGGTGGTGATAGTGTAACTCTCGATGGTTCTGGATCCTATGATCCCGATAGCGACCCGCTGACATATACTTGGACGGGGATCTTTGGAACACTCACAGGTGTAATTGTGCAACCGGTGCTACCTCCTGGCGTGCACACTATTATATTGACTGTTGAGGATGACAGAGGCGGCTCTGCCAGTGATTCTATCATTGTAACTGTTAATGAGGATACAGAACCACCTGACATCTCTTTTAACGCACAGCCTACAATTATTCCGCCGGATGCGCCTATTTCGTTTACGGCAACAGCCACAGACAATTGCGACACTGCCCCCTCTCCGTCTGTTGAAATCACAGGTTACGACTGCTACTTCTATACTAAGAAAGGAAAGCGTATAAACAAGAGAGGATCATGCGTAGTCAGTATAGCAAATGAGACAGTTACAATATTGGATTCAGGGGGTGTTGATACCACTATCGAATGGTATGGTCGCGCTACCGATAGTTGTGGAAATGTTGCTGAAGAAACCTTCGCAACGCTTGTGGACAATCCGGGTAATCATTAAATCAAGCATCTAATAAAGCCTGGGGTTAACGTGCGCTGATTTTCAAAAGAACAGAAGAGGTGTGTTATGAAAAAGGGTTTTCTGATCATTGCAGTGATCGTCATATGCCTCGTGGCCCCCATGCATCTCGAACCGCCAGAGGGCTTTCAATCCTCTGAGGTTCGAATGCACTTGGACCCCACAAAAGACATCACAGCAAACGGCCAATTCAACCTTATTCCGAAAGGCGATAAGACAACAACCTATACTAATCTTAACGAAACAAATTTGCGAAACGGGGACATAATCGTCACCGGGAAGCAAGGAGCTACGATAAAATGGCCGGGCGGTGCAACACTTAAGCTCAAGCCCAACACCAAGATTATGATCCTTGGGCACCCGAAGGCCCCCAGTTTTAAGGTGTATATGGGGAACACTACGATCAAACTAAATTATAATGAAAAAAACAAAGGATTCGAAGCCCTTACACACAACGCCGTCATTGGCGCAAGGGGATAGCCGCTAATTATGTGTCATCGACCCGGAGGACTGTCATGCCTTCTTTATTAAAGATTTGTTTTGCACTGGTAGCCGTTGCTATGTTCGTTATGTTCGGCTGTGCCGATACGGTGGGAACATTGAAAGGAAAAATGACCACTCCTCAGACAGTACCCACCTCAAAGGAGCAGGCACCGACGGCCACGGCAGCAGAAGAGAGTGAAACGATAGAACTCACCATAGATGTGAAAAAGTCCGGCAAGTCAGCCTTTTTCGCACACAGGGGTTCGTTTGAGATAACAGCTAACAACACGGGTGAACGGGTCACCCTCCAACCGGGTGAGATGGTTACCATCGGGCCTGGCAAAAGGGTTAAAAAAGGGGTATTCTCGCCGGATTCTGTGCCTGTTTTGAGTGCAGTGCCAGCCTCTGTGAGAAAACAGGTGGCATCAAAACGGTGGCCCAATCAAATCAAACGGCCGTAAGAGGATCACCCTCAATACTACCAGATTGGAGAGAGCGTATGCGAAACCGTTTGTCCAGACTCTATGTTGTCCTAATTGCTACCCTCTTGCTCATTGTGTGGGGCTGTGCCGATATGGCAGGACATCTCGGCAAGACAAAATCTACCGAACCCATTGCAACCTCCATGGACCAGATGCCTGATGATGCCGCCACCGTTACCGCGGCGATCCGGAATCGACTCATAGTTCCTCCACGGGCCTCCCATCCGAATGCTACCTTCGCCAGTGGTGTAGAAGAGCAGATTAGGCCCCTGTGGTCCGCGGAGGATCGGTTGGTGCCTGCCGGGGTCCAGCTTTTAGTACACCAGGCAAACGCCGATGACCCGTCGGTACGGACTGCTGTGGGCCGGTTGGTCTTTAAGGGACCGTTTGGGCGGAGGGCATCGGTGCACTATGAGGCGCGCTACCACACTGCCGGGGGCGGGGTCACCATCGATGATGCAAAGGTACAACCCATATTCTCGGGGCCGCCGGAACCAATGCTGTTTGTGGTGCCGGCCGAGGCCATACAGACCGGCATCCCCCATATGTACGGGGAGCTCTTGGCGTATGTGGGCGAGCAGGCGGTTCCATTTAGTAACCGGAAATCCGCTCCTCCTAAAGAGAAAGAATACGTAATCGTCGTTGTGCTCCTAGACCGGATATCACCGTCTGCAAAGTTCGAGGTCAAGATCTCCAATGAACCGGAGAGTATTTACGGGTATAAGGAGTCAACCAAATACATCGACATGAACGGATGGCGTGTGGCCCTGCTCGCCGGTCGTTTTATCCTCTTTGACAACGGGGAAGAGCCCAATCTGTTTGTCAAGGCTGTGTTTACACCCGGAAAGGAAGCAGGGCTCATCCGCTCCCCAAAGCTGGTGGGGCGGTTCTGTCTGAATGAGACGAAAGGAAACTCTTAGGCTTCTCATCAAGCTGAAAGGCATCATGCTGGCAAGGAAACCATGCCGTAGCAATTCCTAATTACAGATATCATGATTGGTGAGTATCAATTCAAATAGATCTCGGTTTTGACTATTATCAAAACATCTCCGTCCACTGGCACCTTAACCGCCCTTCCATATCCACCCTGTGATTCAACCCCAATGTTGCATAAACAATAAGGAAAAAGATAGCTAACTTTAAGATATTATTGTGAATATAGCCAAGTTTTTACCATTTTTTGGATGTCACCAATGGTGAATTCCAAGAATGGCACTTTTTTTCTCATTTTGTTTACCTTCCAGGAAAGCTGGAGGACTTCAGATCCCGTGTTGTCAAGGGATCGCGGTAGCCGATTACAGCTTCACCCTTGACGCCTTGGCTCTGAAGCCCTCCAGCTTTTGCAACGTTGGGGTCAACGATGCCGCACGGTGGGTGATATACCATGTGACCACGTTGTAAAACTCCCATAGGTTCATGGCCGGCACCTCGCCGGGTTCATTCCCAGGGGATTGTATTTCCATTTATCGATCGCTCTCATGGACTATCTCTGGGAATTGACCCTCTTTGCAGATCAAGCCATCAATAGACTCATTGAAGGTCACGGCAAACCCCATAGGATCGATGCGAGACACAATACCGGATACCTGTAAGGTATTCTCAAAATTTAATAATGGAAATTGAAGTGTAATGGATTGTCCAGCGGCAACTTTCCTCCACGTTCTGATAAACAGACCACCAGCGCCAATGTTTTTGATCACATCCCGAAATGTCTTCCCCTTGACGGTGTATTCGGCAATGATGAAGGAGGCACGGCGAGGGTATTGGCGTTGATTTGGTATGGGATTCATTTCAAGTGCGCCTTATTCAGGGTTTATCTTATCCCTCAATTTACCAGAATACTTGAACGTCACCACCCGTCTTGCCGCCAGGATTTTATCTTCACCAGTGGCCGGATTCCGGCCTTTCCGCTCCTTCTTTTCCTTGACGCAGAACTTACCAAAACCGGAAACTAGGACGTCTTCACCGGATTCCAGGGTGGACTTGATGATTTCAAGCAGGGATTTAACTATTTCAAAGGATTGTTTCCTGGGGAATCCCAATTCAGACTGCAACTGTTCAGCGATGCCGTGTTTCGTTAGCGCCATGGGAGAACCTCCGTAATCTGGATATTGGGAAATTGAGAATGATTCAGAATCCCAAATAATATCCATTCTTGTCAAGAATGTTAGTTGTTCTTGCGGATATGACAACGTGGAACTGATCACAAAATACCATTCTTTCCCGAATTGACCAGGGCCTTGAACCGATCGACAGAGGTCCCATGGTCTCTCCAGGATGCGGGGGCTTCTGTAACTTTGGGGAAAGACGGAAGCGTTGGTGTGTTCATGATTGGGGTCCCCTTTCCGACCCGGAGGCCGCCTTCAGTTTTCTATGAAAGTGCCGATACATTCCAGCACAGGTAAGCTGAATCGCGTTTCCCTGTAAAGAGGGCAGGGCCACAATAGCGGAGATCTGGTCCTGCCCGTCCAACTTTAAAAATACAAAAACCGGTCCCCGGAAACGCATAAGAAAGGCGTCAGGACATTACAGGGCAAAGGTATCATGAAAACTATTGCGCTGATCGCTCTAATGATAATTACCGTTATGACAACTTCACCATCTTCAGCCGGATCCGGTTACGAACAATCGAAGGACCAACCGTCATCCTGGAGCCATCTCTGGCAAAAAGTTAAAACCGATTGGCTGAAACTCGGTAAAAACATGAGGGAATCCGGTGCCGAAATAGGCCAGGGCTTTAAAAAGGAATTTCAGGAAATGCCTGAAAATTTCCGCAAGGGATATGAAGCAGCAAAAAAAGATTTAAAAAACGGCACCGTTTCGCCAGGAGAACCTCGTGCTGAAAACCAATATGGTGGGAGCAACTGGTAGCCCTCACACTCCTTCTTAAAAATAGGCAAGACCTTTCAGCAAGGATTTTGGCAGTAGAAACATGGGGACTTTGTTTGCAACTTTTGTGCTTCGGTTGCGGCTTCTTGGGGCCTCAGAGGTGCTGCCGAAAGTTGTTTCATTTGATTTTATCGTACTCGTCAATCATCGTTCAAGGTTCTGTTTCCGTAGGCGGACAGGACGGCCTGTTCCATACGAGCAATTTCTTCATCCGACAGTAAATCGAAATGACTCGCTCGTTTCCGTGCGGAGAGTAGCCCATTGTTTTTCAGGCAGAAGCGAATGAAGATGTCGATCTGTCGGTCGGGCAAATCCACAATCTCCTGGATGGATCTCTTGGTCTTATCGTAGTTGGCCAGGAACGCCAATTCACTGGCGAGTTTCGTATCGATGGTCTGATCGATAAATCGGAAGAGCGCCTCCGCCTGGGGTGTCATATCTATGTAGTGGTACCACCTTGCCGTATCATTATGAACGGTCATGCGGCTTTCTTCGTCGAGCGAGTATTCCACCAAGGCCATAAGATGCCGGGAGAACGCTTCCAAAAAGTCGTCATAGTCGGCAGTGTTTTTCAGCATGCACGCCCGACGGACTGGTAATCGTATCCAAAATCCACTATTCCCAGCCGATCTTGAGCTAAGGACCTCGGAAATAATTAAATCCACGATCTTACTTGTCTTTTTGCCCGTGTTCTGCGTTGTGTCGATGGCCACATACAACCAGTATGAAACCATCGACGCGCCTTGAACACAAACAAAAATCCTGTGTTATCTCTGTGGATTTTATTTTTTCCGAGGCCCTAACTGCCGGATTGATATTACGATCTTCATGTTGTATTTGGATTAGACTCGACGGGATGAGTTGAACATATACATGCACCCGTTTCATCTTGATGGGTAGACGTTGTTTTCCGAGGGTGTTGATTTGATTAAGACGAATCCTGAGAAAATCGTATGGCAGCAAATTAATCGGGTGGTCGCTTTTTGCAATAACGTATGGGAGGGTCACCGAATGAAAATAATAGCGCTATCTATCTGTATTTTATTTCAGATCGGTTCACCCTCATTTGCACAGGACACAACCCATCCAATAAAAATAGCCGTAAAGGAGTTTCCGCCTTTTGTTTTTAAGGACTTAAGCGGTTTTTGCATCGACATGGCTAAAAATATTTGTGAGCGGAATGGATTAAAACCTGAGTTCGTCTACTATGAAACGGTACAGGAGGTCCTCAATGCCGTGGAAACCGGTGAATGCGATATCAATTTTTCCGGCATCACGATAACCGCCAAAAGGGAGAAACGCGTCGACTTTTCCCACCCGTTTTTTGATGCTGGACTGATCGTTGCCGTTAAAGGAGACCCTGACAACAGGCTGCTGAACCTTACCCTGAAAATCCTGAAAGTTATCGGTTATTCTCTGCTCATTTTTCTGATAGGGCTCACGGTTGTTGCCCATGCTATCTGGTTTCTTGAAAAAAGCGACAATGATCCAACGAGTTTTCCCACTGATTACAAAAGGGGAATCCTGGATGCCTACTGGTGGGCTGTCGTAACCATGACGACCGTCGGTTATGGCGACAAGTGCCCGAAAAAAATAATTGGCCGCGTCATTGCCTCTATCTGGATGATTATCGGCATTATCTGGTTTGCCGCCTTCACGGCTACCCTGACATCTTCCTTGACCATCAATCGAATTGTGCCCGGGGAGATAAAAGGGCTAACGGATCTCAGCAACAAAAGAGTTTCGGTGATTAAAGGGACAACGAGTGAAAAATTCATGCACTATCACGATGTGACCATCATGCTGACCGAAACGTTTGATGATTTGATTAGAAGTCTTAAAACCGGGAACGTCGATGCCGTCGTATATGATGCCCCCACGTTGATGTATATTGCAAAAAAAGATCCTTCAATTAAAGTGGTCGGTGAGATGTTTGATGAACAAAGATACGGCGTGGTTTTTCCCCAGGGCCAGCAGAATCCATACAAGGAAATGTTCAATATCGCCATTCTTGAAATGCAAGGCAGTGGCGAATACCGAAGAATATATAACAAATGGTTTTGACCTGCTACCGTTCACCTGCATGGGCAGGGCATCGATACCTGCTTTTAGGCGAAAGGGCCAACTACTAGATATAGGATACCCGATAAACTGTAACCAATCCAGCATGGCAGGATCTTAAATTCCAGCGGTAATGCCATACAACCCCATTCCACTTGCCAATATAAGCCCCTGCAGCCCATACCTCTGTAGGGGATTACTTTTTTTACATCCAAAACCCATCCAATGGGAAAATATTTGCCCACATTCTATATCTGATTAATTCTATAAATCGTTCAACCCTTTGTATAAATATGAAATATATCAAATGATGTATAGTGGCATGACATGTGCTTAACTAATATCCAGCGAAGGCAACCTAATCCTCCTTAACGTGTGTAGTTTTCCTTCTCCAAACGGGGACCCGAAAACTACAAACAGTTCCAATTCTCTCATCACGGGCAAGACCCTCACCCTGGGTCTTGCCCATTTTTTTCTGTCCATCAATTCATCACCGACCTCCACCCATGATAGGCCCTCACATCTCTTCCGTATCCTCAACCAGTTACGCCACCTCGCACATCCTTTCCGGTTCCCTGTCTGCCGGCAGGCAGGTCCGTTTCGAAGTTCTCCGCCTGTGGGTTCCGATGACATCACCCCTGTTTTTACGGCTTCCACCACATGACAGATGCAGTGTTGTCCTCTTTATACCTGCCGTTGCCGGATTTTTTTATTAAAAAATCCCGGATCATTTCTGAAACGTCAAGGTTGACCTCATAAAACCGCCCGATAAATCCGGCCACATACCTTATTTGCTCTTCAAGGTCCCGCTCAAAGGTGTAATGAACATATCGGACATTTACCAGTCTTCCCCATTCCCTTAATATGGCATAGGCAAAGTAGTCGGCATCCGGCTCAAACTGACCGGCATACCGTTGCTCACCCAGTTTCTCAAAGATGCTTCCGACAATTTCATCCCTTCCGCACGGCTGCAGGAGAGCGCAAAACCCTTTTGATGCATTTTCCATTGTCTGCAACAGCTTTTCAAGGTCCTCAACCTGCCAGAGAAAATGGGAACATACCACCAGATCAAAAGCATCTGTCATTTCATCATGATCAACCTCTTCCCAATTCATGTGAATGATTTCAACATTGTCCAGGCCGGCCTCTTTCAGGTTTGCTTTCAGGTAATCGATCTGTTTCTCGGAACGTTCGATTCCGACGATACGGGTTACTTTTTTTGATAAAGGGATGGTCAATGTGCCGGGGCCTGTTCCGATTTCCAAAACCCTGCTCCGGCCATCAACAAGATCGCTCAATATGGCAGTTGATTTTCTTCCGGATTCATAATCGTTGAATTTTATGCGCCTTGAAAAGTCTTCTGAAGATTTTTGAAAAAAGGCGTTGTCATAGGTGACATTGGGTTTTCCCATTCGCTCGTTTCTCATTGTTTTCCAGGTCTCTTTCCACATGAGATGATGGCTGAGATTTCTGACATGCATTTGAATACCTCCAAAATCGGATGCCGGATATCAAAAAATCTTCCGGGTTTTAGTGCCTCGGTTCTATATGATGCCGGTGCCCAGCAGCAGGGCAATTCCCAGCAACAGGATCCCTGTCAGCGTCTGAACGGTTTTCATGGTCACCTTGTGCAGGAATCGTTTTCCCATGAGCACACCAGTGAAGGCGGCAAAAATGCCCGTGACGATGAGCGGCCACTGGTCCATCCCCAGGGGCGCAGCTTTTTTTGCTGCAAAGAAGAGCAGCACATAGGTGCCAATCCGCGCCATATCCACCATAAAGCCGATGGCGGCGCTGGTGCCCACAAAGGCTTGGGTTGAAATCCCCACCTTGACCAGAAACGCCGACCGAAGCGCGCCCTGGTGGCCTGACAGCCCTCCGAAAAAACCGGAAAGCATGCCGCCCAAAAAAAGGTATTTTGAATGAAATTTCAGGTCACGCAAAACAGGCAGAAGTTCAAACAGGGCAAAAACCAGCATCAGCATGCCCATGACCAGCTTGATGGGGGTGATCACGGCAATTCGTGAGCCTATGGAATAACTGGCCAGTTCGTGAAATTCAGACAGATAGACAAGCACGGCAGCCCCTGCAAAGGCAGCCAGGATGGCCGGTACGCCGAAACGCAAAATCAGTGACCGGTCCGCATGCCTGCCCACCACAGCCATCTTGAACACATTATTGGCCCCATGGACCACGGCTGTTGCCCCCACTGCCAGTTCAACCGGAAAAAACAGGGCAAAGACCGGCATGAGCAGGGTGCCGAGCCCAAAGCCGGAATAGAGGGTCAGACCGGAAACCAGAAGGGCTGCGGTTCCCACTGTTAAATAGCTGATCATTTTTCCACCACCTCCATATACAGCTCTTTGATTTTGGCTTTCATCTTTTCCAGCAGGGATTCGCCTGCCGCTGTTATCCGGTAATATTTGCGCTGTTTGTGCGCCACCGTCCGGGTTTTGCAGGATAACAGATGCTCTTTTTCCATTTTGGAAAGGATGGGATAAAGGGTTCCCGGGCCAATGGTATAACCATGGCGGGCCAGCTCTTCCATAAGGCCCATGCCGAACACCTCTTCTTTGCCGGAGTGGTAGAGGATGTGCAGCCGTATAAATGCCAGCTCAAGGTTTCTCAGCATCATATTCCCCTCAATATCGATTTACGATATCGGACTATAATATCGTTTTACGATAGTGTCAATGAGTTATTGATTTCCAGACCCTTAGGGCCTCAGAAAACCATTTGACATAATGATCTTTTAGCGTATGATATATCATCTGATGGGTCTCGTGTCATGAACTTCGATTTATCAGTCCCCCCCCCAACCGAAAGGAGAATCGCCTTGAATACCCAGGCCGATATACCCCGGTTAATCCGTGAGCTTCGCCAACGAACCGGACTCACCCAAGAGAAATTCGCGGCTAAACTCGGTGTCACCTTCCCAACCATCAACCGTTGGGAGAATGGGCGCGCCAAGCCGTCGCCGTTGGCCATGCAGCGGATTGAAGAGCTGCTGCGCAGCATGGGTGATGATGGTGCTGATTTGCTGCAACGTGGTTTTCTCGATGGATAAAATTCAACTCCGTTGATTCTATCCATCGGCAGATCATGGCATCCGTATGAGGTGTGTAAAGAAAAGACTCAATCAAAGCCGCCAGCATTATTAGAAGGTTATGAAAAAGAGCGAACTTAAAGTCGTTGCAGCCAAGGGAGAAGATAGTCGGCTGCAATTCAAGCAGGATATCCGCAATGTGGATGCCCTTGCCGCGGAAATGGTGGCTTTTTCGAATATTTTACCTTACCGGGATCTCGGGTTCGGAAACAATCAAGCCCTGGAGACCTGGTCGGAGATCGACTTTGCAGATGACCGGGACAGGTGCCTGTTTACCGTAACGGTTTACCGAAAAGGTTCGGAAAAAGGTTCGGAGAAAGCGTCGGGGAAAATGTCGGGGAAAGCGTCGGGGAAAGCGTCGGGGAAAATTCTGGCCGCATTGAAACAGGATGGAAATTTAACCATTCCTGAACTGGCCTCATTGATTGGTGTAACAGAACGATCCATAGAGCGGAACATCAAAAAATTGCAGGAACAGGGCCGCCCGCGCCGCGTGGGTCCGGCCAGGGGCGGGCATTGGGAGATCCTATGAAACCTATCCACCAAGATTGCCCCTTGATGGCCAAGGAAGCCCGCCGGAAATTCGCCCTGGGCTGGACAGGAGGATCCGGCCCGAGAGCCGGGCGTGAGCTATGCCACCGTCAATCGCTGGGAAAACAGGCTATCCAAGCCATCCAAACTGGCGCGGATCCGGTTGGATGCATTTTACAAAGCCCAATTCAGTCAAGGGAAACTGGAAATAACTGAGGTTATCAGATGAACCACCAGCAAACCGACATTACTTTTTTCACCAATGATGAAAACCAGACGTTGCTGGATCGATTCAAGGCAACTCTGGCGGATACCCGTTTATTTGATATCCTTGTGGGCTATTTTCACGCCAGCGGCTTTTACCAGCTTTACGATTCAATCGAACCTCTCGAAAAAACCCGCATTCTCGTAGGGATAGGGATCGATAATGAAGTCTATCACGCCGTGAATACCTGCAGGGGACAGATGGAACTTGATTTTGAGTCCCATGCAAACGCAAAGAAACAGTTTCAAGAAAAGCTGATCCAGGAGGTTGAGCATTCTCCTGAACCTGATGATCAACTTGAGGTGGGTCTTAAAAAATTTATTGCGTTTTTGCAGAGCGATTGTCCGTTTGCTGAAACTGACAATAAGATAGGCGGTAACGGCAAAAAGCTGGAAATCCGTGCTTTCCCATCGCGGAACATCCATGCCAAGGTCTATATCGGTCGTTTTACTCCTGAGGATCGGGACTATGGGTTCGTCATTACCGGATCCAGCAACTTTTCTTATTCCGGCCTGGTGGCCAACCGGGAGTTCAATGTTGAGTTGCGCCAACGCCGGGATGTGGAGTTTGCCCTGAAACAGTTTGAGGAGCTTTGGCTCCAGTCCGTTGACATTTCCCAGGAATTTGTTGACACCGTACAAAACAAGACTTGGCTCAACGATGCGATTACCCCGTACGAACTCTATCTCAAGCTGATTTACGAGTACATGCAGGAAGACATCAATCTACAGGATGATGTCGAAGTCTTTCTCCCCCAGGGATTCATGTCCCTCAAGTACCAGAAGCAGGCGGTGGTTCAGGCGCTGAAAAAACTTGAAGAATACAATGGGGTCTTTTTGTCCGATGTGGTCGGCTTGGGGAAAACATTCATCACCGCCCAACTGCTGCAGCAAATCAAAGGGCGAATTCTGGTCATCTGCCCGCCGGGCCTGAAAGACTACTGGGAAGAAAGCCTGCATGACTTCCGCGTCCCGGCACGGGTGGAGTCGCTTGGCAAGCTCGATCATGTCATCCGCTTTGGACTTGACCGCTTTGATTATGTGGTCGTTGACGAAGCCCACCGTTTTCGAAACGAAGCCACCCAGTCTTATGCTGATCTACTGGATATCTGCCGGGACAAAAAAGTCATTCTGGTGACAGCGACACCGCTGAACAACACCATCGACGACATTTACGCCCAACTCAAATTGTTTCAGGTCCCCAAAAATTCCACAATTCCGGGTATCCCCAATCTGGAACGTTTTTTTCAGCATCTGCGCAGACGATTCAAAGGGCTGGATCGCACCGATCCAGCCTACAAGGCCACGGTCAAGGAGGTCTCCGGTGAAATCCGGGGGCGGATCCTCAAACACATCATGGTCCGCCGGACCCGCACCGATGTTCTGACCTGGTTCAAGGGGGATGTGGAAAGCCAAGGGTTGTTTTTCCCAACCATGGGAAACCCGCGGAAAATCATTTACACCTTCGAAGGTGAATTGGAGGAGGTCTTCAACCGGACCATCAGCCTACTTCATACCTTCCGTTATGCCCGTTATATCCCGCTCCTTTATTATGTGGGAAGCAAGCGGCTCTCCGAATTCGAACGGCAGCAACAACGCAACGTCGGCGGCTTCATGAAGGAAATTTTAATCAAGCGTCTGGAAAGCAGTTTTTTTGCCTTCAGGCAAAGTATCGGCCGTTTTATCCGGTCGTATGAGCGGTTTATCTCCATGTTCGAGATGGGAACCGTTTATATCAGCAAGAAAGTCGATGTCTATGAACTTCTCGACAGCGATGATCTTGATACGCTGGAAAACCTGGTTGAAGCGGAAAAGGCACAGAAATACGCAGCCAGGGATTTTCGTGCCGAATTCATCGACGATCTGCGCCACGATCTGGAAATGCTTCGCCAGGTCGAGACCATTTGGAAAAAGGTCCACCAAGACCCGAAGATTGAAACTTTCATCGAGCATTTGACAGCGGATAAGACCTTGAAGAATCGGCAGCTCGTAATCTTCACCGAGTCCCGCGAAACCGGGGACTATCTTTTTGGTCACCTGAAAAAGCAGTTCCCCGGTGCGGTTCTGTTCTTCAGCAGCCGGGGCGGTCGTACGGACACCGGCAGCCTCAGCCCCGCCCCGGCCCGGGAATTGGTCAAGGCGGCCTTTGACCCGAACCATAAAGAGCCGGACAAGAAGTTGCGACTGCTTATCACCACGGATGTGTTGTCCGAGGGTATCAACCTGCATCAGGCCAATGTCCTGATCAACTATGATTTGCCCTGGAACCCCACACGGATTCTGCAGCGGGCCGGACGCATCAACCGCCTGGGCACCGAACATACGAGAATTTTCATCTACAATTTTTTCCCCACCACCCAGGCAGACGCCCACTTAGGGCTGAAGGCCAACATCACCAACAAAATCCAGATGTTTCACGATATCCTCGGCGAGGACGCCAAATATCTCTCCGATGGCGAGGAAATCGGCAGCCAGGAACTGTTCGACACCTTGAACAGCAAAAAGGCATACACCGGCGAGGATGAAGAGGGCGACTCCGAGCTGATGTATCTGGAAATGATGCGCAAGATCCGGGATGACGATCCTAAATTGTTTGAAAAAATCAAACGGTTGCCTAAAAAAGCCAGGTCCGGTTGCAAGGTGGACGGCCTGGACACGGATCAACTCGTCACTTTTTTCCGAATCGGCAAGCTGAAAAAGTTTTATCTCAATCAGGGCGGCACAAGCACGGAGATCACCTTCTTCGATGCCGTCCGGTTTCTGGAATGCGCCGCGGATACCCCCCGTCATACCGTGCCGGCCGACTACTATCACTGCCTGGAAACCAACAAGCAGCGGTTTGACCAAGACACGATGCAGTCTAAAGAACCCGCGGGCAGCCGGGGCGGTCGTTCCAACCTGAGCTACATAGACAAACGGCTCAAGGACAAGGCCTTCCGTAATTGTCCCAGATTCACCGACGCCGACGAAGATCTGATCGAAGGAATCCGCCGTATGATCGCCCACGGAACCATGGCCAAAAAAGTCGCCCAGACCATCAAAAGGGAGTTTGAGAAAGCCCTCGATCCCCTGGAGATGCTGGCCATTCTCCGCATGCATGTCCGGGTGGTGGATGACGCCGCGGACAGGAAAAACCGCAAAGAGCGGGTGTGGCGCGAAGTGATTCTCTCCGGTTACCAGATTGCAGGAACAGGGGCATAAGACATGGACAAACACCAGGCTCAACAACTGATTCACGGACTCTTTACGCAGGCCTTTAACCATGAAGGATATGAGCACTTTCTGCGTAACCTGCTGAACCGCTTTGAACCGCGCGGCGGACATTACACAGGCAACTACATTCCCGACGCTTTCAAGCAGCACGTCCACCAGTACTGGCGCATCGGTAAATACGTGGACCCCGATGGAGAGGAACTGGACCTGCTCGTGGTGGAGGTCAAGACCCTGGCCAAACTCGAACGAGCCCGCTCCGCGCTGCGTAATTTCGCGGTCAACCGGCTCAAACAATTCGAGAAAGAGGCCTCCCTGATCGCCTTTTACGCCCGGGACGACGAAGGTGAGGACTGGCGGTTCTCCTTTGTTAAAATCGAGCACGAAGCCTACAGGGATGAAAAGGGCAAGGTCAAGCTCAGACAGGAACTGACCCCGGCCAGGCGCTATTCGTTTCTGGTGGGCGTTCATGAAAACAGCCACACCGCGGCCAAACAACTGCTGCCCATCCTGACAATGGATTACGCCGACCCACGCATTGAGGAAATCGAGGCGGCCTTTTCCATCGAAAAAGTCTCCAGTGAGTTCTTTGAGCAGTACAAGGGACTGTTTCAAAATTTGGCCGAACATCTCAAAAGCCAAGCCTTTTTCCAGGGAGCGAGCGAAGAAGAGACCGGTCAGGCGGTCAGCCGTTTTGCCAAGAAACTCCTTGGCCAGATTGTCTTTCTCTATTTTTTGCAAAAGAAAGGCTGGCTGGGCGTACCCAAAGACAGCCGCTGGGGAAAAGGATCCAGGCGTTTCATGAGCGAGCGTTTTACCGAGGTAGCGGCTGGCGGTGGCAATTACTACCGGGATTTCCTGCAATTCCTCTTTTATGAGGCCCTGGCTCAAGAGCGTAAAGATCAGGCCGATCCGGGCTACTACCTTCGCTTTGACTGCAAAATCCCTTTCCTGAACGGTGGCCTGTTTGAGGCCGAATACGACTGGCAAAACGAGACCATCGATCTGCCCAATGATTTGTTCCACAACCAGGAGAGAAACAAGGCAGGTGACCAGGGCACCGGCATCCTCGATGTCTTTGACCGCTACAACTTCACCATCAAGGAAGACGAGCCCCTGGAAAAAGAGGTGGCGGTTGACCCGGAGATGCTCGGCAAGGTCTTCGAGAACATGCTCGAAGTCACCGAGCGCAAGAGCAAAGGCGCTTTCTATACTCCGCGTGAAATTGTTCATTACATGTGTCAGGAGAGCCTGATCCACTACATAGATAACAGCCTGAACTCACCAAATTCTCCTCCTTTCCAAGGAGGAGTACCCGCCGAAGGCGGGGGAGGTGGTTTAAACAACCTGCCTCATCTCAAGACCTTAAGAAAACAACTGAGAAACAATCTCACTCCGGCCGAGGCAGCCCTATGGCGGTTATTGAAAAACAAACAACTGAAAGGAAGAAAGTTCAGAAGACAGCACAGCGTCTCCAACTATATCCTGGATTTTTATTGCCCTGCGGAAAAAATGGCTATTGAACTTGACGGAGAAGTGCACAATACTGCCAAGCAGGCAGAGTATGACCGTGAGAGAGATCTGTTTCTGCAATATACCGGAATCAAGGTGCTTCGATTTGAGAATAAATCGGTATTTAAAAACCCGGAGGGCTTGTTGCAAAGGATCCAGGGTGAGTTTGGTTGGGTTGATAAAGAACCACCCCGCCCTTCGGGCACCCCTCCTTTGCAAGGAGGGGAGTTCACCCACGTTCCCCGGAAAGATCTGGAAACCCTGATTCGCAAAGGGCACCTTGCCCTGGAAAACGATCAGCGGGTGTTGACCAAGGGACGGGAAACCGACACCTATAAATTCCAGTTGCCGGAGTCGGTGCGCAACCATGCCGAATCCATTGACCAGGCTCTGACTTCCATCAAGGTCTGCGATCCGGCCATCGGTTCCGGCGCTTTCCCGGTGGGTCTGCTGCACGAGATCGTCAATGCCCGCCTGGCCCTGGCCCCTCACAACGGTAATGAACACACGGCTTATGAACTCAAGCGCCACGCCATCCGCGAGAGCCTCTATGGCGTTGACAGCGACGCCTCGGCTATCGACATCGCCAGGCTGCGCCTCTGGCTCTCCCTTATCGTGGATGAAGACAATTATGACGCCATCGAGGCCCTGCCCAATCTGGATTACAAGATTGTCAGGGGCAACTCTCTCATTGGCTTTCCTGAGGGTTGGAAAAGCCCGTCTTTCACCAGGGTCGAACACCTCAAGCGACAGTTTTTTAGAGAAACCGATCAAACGAAAAAGTCAGAACTCAAAATCAAAATCGATCACGAGATCCAGCAGCGCTTCAAGGATTCCAAAAAAGTGTTCGGCTGGCAGGTGAACTTTGACTTTCGCCTATACTTCTCCGAGGTCTGGCATGAAAAGGACGGCTTTGATGTGGTCATCGGCAACCCGCCCTATGTGCAGATCCAGAAGTTTTCCGGGCAGCAGATCCAGAAAGACTGGGAAAAGCAAAAATACCTCACCTTTGCCAAAACCGGCGACATCTACTGCCTGTTCTATGAAAAAGGGCACCAGATACTGCGGGAGCGCGGTGTGTTGGCCTTCATTACCTCCAACAAGTGGATGCGGGCGAATTACGGCAAGAAGCTGCGGCAATTTTTTGGTGACCAGACAACCATTGAACAGTTGATCGACTTTGGCGATGCACCCATATTTTCCGAAGCTACCACCTACACCAATATTCTTTTATTCGAGAAGGCAAACAGGGGAAAACCATCAAAGGCTTGGGATCTTTCCACCTCGTTCCGGGCCGCCACATCGCTTGAGCGGATGCTGGAGGAAAACCCACAGGGAGCCGCGCTTTTCAGTAAAGAGGGGGTTGTCATTCTGCCCCCAGAGCTTGCCGCTGTAAAACAGCGCATCGAGGAAACCGGCACGCCGCTCAAGGAGTGGGATATTACCATCAACTACGGCATAAAGACCGGCTTTAACAAGGCCTTTATCATTGACGGCAAGAAGAGAGATAAACTGATCGCCCGTGATCCCAAAAGCGCCGAGATTCTCAAACCCATCCTCCGGGGCCGGGACATCAAACGCTACAAGGTGGACTTCGCGGATTTATGGTTGATTTTCATACCTTGGCATTTCCCATTACATAATAACCACACAATTGCAGGTGCTTCAAAAAAAGCGGAACAAGCTTTTAAGGATGAATATCCAGCGATATATCATCATATAATGCAATACATGGATAAATTGACTCGAAGAAACAAAGCGGAAACTGGGATTCGTTACGAATGGTATGCTCTACAGAGATGTGCTGCCACCTATTATCAGGAATTTAAAAAGGAGAAGATTATCTGGATGGATATGTCTCCATCATCAAATTTTGCACTTTCTTCTGAGGAGATATTTGTCCTGAACACCTCATATATTCTTACAGGCAACCATCTTAAATGGATAGTGGCCATAGCAAATTCATCCGTAATGGATTGCTACTTTCCTTTGATATCAACTGATGTGAGAGGGAAAACCAGACGATACTTCAAGCAATATGTGGAGCTATTGCCCATCGTGCGCTACGATAGTTGCATAGCAAACTGTCTCGAACCGCTTGTCGACTATGTCAAGATCTTAAAAAAAGCAGACGGCAATCTCCAATGCGCCTTTTTCGAGCATCTGGGTGAACCGACACCGCTGTCCGACGGTATGAGCGATGAGGAAAAGCTAGCCGTCATCCAGCGTCAGTTCGACCGCCTTTACGATCCAAGCCATCCGGTGCGCAACAATCTGGAGACCCTGGACAGCGTGGACGTGGTGCGCATCATCCGGGAGGCGTTGAAAAAATGAATGTCGACCGGCCCAAAGATTACCTGATCAGCCTTGTCCATGAGCTGCGCAAACTGCCTCGGGAAACGGAGTGGGTTGAGTTCAAACGCAGCAACGCCAATCCGGAAGAGATCGGTGAATACCTTTCCGCCCTGGCAAATGCCGCCGCTCTTTTGGGCAAGGTAAACGCCTACCTGGTATGGGGTATTGATGACGCCACCCACGATGTCGTTGGCACAGCATTCCGGCCGGGCATCGTCAAAACAGGCGGGGAAGAACTTGAAAACTGGCTCTTGCGCCTGCTTGCACCCAAAATCAATTTTTGTTTTTTCGAATTGACAGTTGAGAAGCAGCCGGTCGTCCTGTGTGAAATCGGTGCAGCGTTTCGTCACCCGGTGCGATTCAAAAGTACGGAGTTTATTCGGATCGGTTCCTACAAGAAGAAACTCAAGGATTTTCCGGAAAAGGAGCGTAACCTGTGGCGGGTTTTCGATCAAACTCCTTTTGAGCGTGGAATTGCAACGGAGCATGTCACAAGTGACGAGGTGCTCAGACTGCTTGATTACCCGGTCTATTTCGATCTTCTTGAGCTGCCCCTGCCCGATGGCCGGACCGCCATTCTCGACGCGTTGAAAGAAGACGGCCTTGTGCAACCCGGTACGGCCGGATATTGGGACATTTCCAACCTGGGCGCGGTCCTGTTTGCCAAGAAACTGAATGCGTTCCCGGGGCTGAAACGGAAGGCTGCGCGGATTGTTCATTACAAGGGCAGGGGCAGAACCGAGACCCTCCGGGAGCAGGTTGGCAGCAAGGGCTATGCCGGTGGCTTTGAGGAACTGGTCAATCTCATCATGGCGTTGGTGCCTGCAAATGAGGTGATTGAACAGGCGCTGCGTAAAACCGTACCGATGTTTCCGGATGTGGCAGTCCGGGAGCTGGTGGCAAATGCACTGATCCATCAGGATTTTTTTGTTACCGGGGCTGGACCGATGGTGGAAATCTTCGATGACCGCATTGAGGTCACAAATCCCGGCAAACCACTGGTGGATACTCAGCGATTCGTTGACACACCACCAAAATCACGCAACGAAGCTCTGGCTTCGTTGATGCGTCGGTTCCGGATTTGTGAAGAACGTGGCAGCGGCATTGACAAGGTTGTATTCCAGGTTGAGCTGTTTCAACTACCGGCTCCGCTCTTTGAAGTGCCCGATGGTTTTACCCGGGTGGTGCTTTTTGCACATCGCCCGCTGACGGGAATGGACAAGGCCGACCGGATACGTGCCTGCTATCTCCATGCCTGTCTGAAGTGGGTAATGCGGAATTACCTGACCAATGCCTCGCTGCGTCAGCGGTTCGGTGTTGAGGAAAGGAACAAAGCGGCCGTGTCGCGCTACATCCGGGAAGCGGTAAAAGCGGGCATGATCAAGCCCTTTGATGACACGGCCGCCCGAAAAATGATGAAGTATGTTCCATATTGGGCCTGATTTTAATTGATGGGTAATTGACAGTATGCCTCATTTGGGGCGAAAAAAATGACTAACATACTGAAATCCAAAGAGTTACACTTTTTGTGATAATTGATGGGTAATTGATGAGAAATAAATTACATGAGAATCCAAACTATCGAAATTACCAACTACAAGGCTTTTTTCGGCACCCATAAAATCAACGTGGGCGGCAAGAATTTGTTTGTATACGGAGAAAACGGCAGCGGCAAGAGCTCCCTCTACTATGCCCTCAAGGATTTCTTCCAGTCATCCGTTGAGGAAATTGACCTCAACGATGTGGAAAGTATCTTCGTTCCCGAGGATGAGCAGGGCAAGACCGCTATCAAGGTTATGTTCAAGATCAACAACCAGGGGCGGTGGCGCCCGAAGACCTATCACTTCAATACCGTAAAGAACGACACCCGTGCTGCTGGTGATACCAGCATCCGCGACGGCAACTGCCTCAAAAGCTTTCTCACCTATAAGCACCTGCTGGCGGTTCACCATCTTAAAAAAGACGATTCCATCAACCTTTTCGACCTGTTGGTCACAGGGGTGCTTCAGCATTTCAAGTATTCCCTGACCAATGGCAAGGAGTTGGGGGAACTCTGGGCCGAGGTCGAGGAGTGCATCGACAGAAAAACCGGTAAAGAATACCCGATCAACAAGAAAAGGGCCGGTGTAAATGGTGCCATTAAGCGGTTCAACGAGGCCTTTGGAGAACTGTTCAAGAAGGACAGCCCGGAATATATCCTCAAACACGCGCGGCCGATTATAGATAAGTTTAATCACAACATCGCTCTCAAGCTGCGGTTTTCCCAGATACGCCCCAGCGCCGACTATACAAGTCTCGAAGACGCAGAGGTGGGTGTTGAAATCTCTTATGCTGGAAAACCGGTCAAAAAACCCCATCTGTTTCTGAACGAGGCGCGGCTTTCCGCCATCGCCATTTCCATCTATCTGGGTATGATCAAGCGTCATGTGCAGGGCATCCCCTGCAAGGTGCTCTTTCTGGACGACATCTTCATTGGTTTGGATATCGCCAACCGGTTGCCTTTGCTGGAAATCCTCGAATCTGAGTTTCCCGATTACCAGATTTTCATTACAACCTACGATAAACCCTGGTTCGAATATGCACGGAGTTTTCTTGAGGGAAGATCAGGTTGGAAAACATTGGAGTTTTACGCACAGACCTGCGACGAAGGCTTTGAGGTGCCGGTGATCTTCGACAACCAGGATCTGATAAAAAATTATCCGTAAGCACTGCGAGAAAAAGAAAACGCCTGTGGTGTTCAAATCACAGCTCAAGAAATACACCACTGAAGATTTCTGGAAGGTGATCAAGGATGATGTGGCCGAGGCGACAAGAGACGATGTCGAACAATACCGAGACCTGGTGCTGAATCCTTTCAGCCACTATAACACTGAGCGACATGAGATCAAAACCGAGCTGGCTAATGCCATTTCGGCGGTAAAAGCGCTTAAAACTGAACTTTCGAAGCTATGATGAATCAGACGCTTCTGACAGACATCCGCAACCTGATTCTCTCGGCCAGCCGCCAAGTGGCACAAGCTGTCAATAAGGAGATTGTCTCCGCACTGCGGAGACAATTGGGCTGGACCCATTTCAAGTCCCTGATTCCCATCCAAGATTCCTTGAAACGGAAAATTTACGCCGAAATGTACCGCATCGAAGGAACGCGGCTGACGCTGGAGGATGTAGCCAAATCATGAGCAAAGATTTGGTAACCATTGATAATCCCGATTCCGGCAAGGGCCAGTTCCTCGTCTATGAAGCCGAGGACGGCCGGGTCAAAATCGATGTGCGCCTGACCGATGAAACCGTCTGGCTGACCCAAAAGCTAATGGCGGACCTGTTTCAGGTAACAGTTCCCACCATCAATGAACATATCAGGAATATCTCAAATGAAGGGGAGCTTATTCAGAATGCAACTATTCGGAAATTCCGAATAGTTCAAAAAGAGGCGCGGCGCCAAGGTCCGCAAACAGGGCCAAGCCATGCGTCGCATCCCCATGCACATGGCTGACTGGATTAAAAAGCTGGAGAAGGAACTGGGCTGTAAGTCGGTCTACGCCTATAACGCCGAAACCTTCGGTCCCGAGGGTACCCTGGGTCGGGAATCGGACCGCGAGGTAGTGCTGACCCGTTATCTCTATCTGAAGCTTGTGGAGTTGAACCCCGATCTACCTCAGGAGACCTACCAGGAAACCGTGCGGCGCATCACGGAAACCAGCATTCATGATCTACGCAATCAATGCAAAATCTCCGGATAGTTGCAAATACAGAACCCCGAACGCATTGTCAGGAGGTACGTCTGATGAGCCATGACCATGAAAAGCGCCATCGACGGTCAATCAGGCTGCGGGGATACGATTATACCAGCACCGGGGCATATTTCGTGACGA
>JABZFO010000091.1 GCA_014237405.1 Desulfosarcina sp.
CCTTTGCAAAGGTTGTGGGGACAACTCAGCATCGGAGTATCATATCTGCCGTTCAACTGGCAGAGCCGTTGAACTCTGACCATACCCAGAGGGTATGGTTTTCTATGTTAGAATAAATCTGATTGAAATCTCCGAGTTTTACTTCCCGGCCTTCACTTCCACCCATTATTTTTTACATCGTCCAAGATGGAAAATCCAGGCATCCATGCCATCCTCCCACCCCAAGCAGTTGTGTCGGGATTTGATTGACTACCCCATATTCAGTTGACAAAACAGCGGAATAAACATAGAATTAAAAAAATTATACCTGCTGACCACATGAGAAGATTCAATGGAACTGGCTGTCGCTGTACGCGCTGCTTCAGAATTCACTGGCAGGGTACAACTTTCTGTTTTCCCCTATCTGTTAGAAAGGCTCATTAACGCCCGTCATGAGCCAGATGTAGAACTGCCCTCGCTATCTCGATTCATAAAAATGGACCCGGCGTTGTGTTTCATGGCCATGCGCCTTGACCGGTCAATGGGGTCGAATTCCCAATCAGCAGAGACACCCAGCGTTGATGAAGTGATCAGCCGCATCGGGATAACCGGCATCGACGCCATCACGGCCCAAGCCTTGGCAAATCAGGTGTTTAGCGAGGTCCACCATCGACAGGGGTTATCCCTTGCATGGCTGTGGCGACATTGCCTCACCACGGCCCTGCTGGCACAAAGGCTGGCCCTGGAACTCAACTTTCGTCCGGTAGCGGATGCCTATATCGCCGGCCTGCTTCACGACATCGGCAAACTGGCCCTTTCCGCCCAGACGCCAGTTGCGTGTGCGCCCCTGCTGGCAGACCCCACCCAGGCAAACCCATTGCTCGAAGCAGAGGCTCAGGTTGCCGGATCAGATCATGGTCGAATCGGGGCGTGGCTAATCCGCCGGTACACCGATGCATGGTTTGCGGCAGATGCTGCCAGATACCACACGGCCCCCGCATTACAGGTGAAAAACGCCCTCCCCCTGGTCCAGATCGTCTGGGCGGCCAACCGCTTGGCCAATGAATCGCATCCGTCATCCGGGGCCTGCCAAACCGCTGCGAAGCTGCTGAATCTGGATCCCCAGGAATTGAATCGTCTTTCCCGAACCGCTGTCGAGCAGGCCCTGGCAGTGGCTGACGAACTTGGCGTGCCCCCTGATGTGCCGGAGAAAGGCCGGCACTCCGATGAGAACGCAGCCCTTCTGAACCAAAAGATAAAATCCAGCACCATCCTGTCCAGCGTCTATGGAGAACTACTGGCGGCAACGGACAGCAACGCCATCATCCGGGTATTGCGGCAAAGCCTCAGTGTCCTTTTCGGCATCGATACCCTGCTCATGTTTGCCCATGAGCCGCAAAACGATCTTTTAGTTGGGCGTTTCGCGGCGGGGAGAGCCCTCCCGGGGCCGGCAGACCGGCTGCGCATTCCCCTGATCGCATCGGACAGCCTGCCGGCTATCTGCCATATCAGCGGTGAACCGGTGGACTCTTTTTCGCGTTCCAGCCAGCGGGAACTAACGATCATCGACCACCAACTCATGGAATACATGGGCAAGGATGGCATTGTCTGCCTGCCGGTCCGATCAGGCATCGGTGGCAGCAGGGGGTGTCTGCTCCTGGGAATCGACGGCAGTGATTGGCCATTGGTTAAGAAACAGGCAGATCTTTTGAAAGCTATTGCCGCCACCGTGGCCGGGGCGCTGGAAAGAGAACGCCAGCGTCAAGAGCAGATAGACCGCCAGGCTGCTGATTGCTTTGCATCGACCCTGGCAAAAACCCGCAAAATCGTTCATGAAATCAACAACCCATTGAGCATCATTAAAAACTATCTCAAGGTTCTTGCCTTGAGGACCGATAAAAACCCGTCGGGTATCGATGAACTCCGTATTATCAATGAGGAAATCAACCGCGTGGCTGGGTTGATAAAATCCCTGACTTCACCGTCGGAGAAGATTCCAAAACGCCTTGAAACCGTTGACGTGAATGCCATGATCGCGGATATTTTGGGCTTGTTCCGGAGAAGCCTTTCCGGAAAGAAGACCATCACCCTGAACCAGGATCTGGATGCACGCATCCCCGCAATCGCTACCGATCGGGACCTGTTGAAGCAGGCATTGATGAACCTGCTGAAAAATGCGGCGGAGGCAATGCCCGACGGGGGAACCATTACCGTCAGCACCCGGATGTCCACAGACACCCCCCGATATGCCGGCCACAGCGATGGAATGGGCCATATCAAAATCAGCATCTGTGATGACGGCCCGGGCATTGACGAACAGATCAAAGAAAAGCTGTTCACGCCTTATGTAACCTCGAAAACAGGTCATGACGGGCTGGGGTTGCCCATCGCCCACGAGGCAGTGTTGCGCCTCAAGGGTTCCCTGCTGTGCGAAAGTGCCGCCGGCGGGGGAACCTGTTTTTTCATAGAGCTGCCCGTAGGCGACGATGGACCGGAAAACCCCACTGCACTGGACTCAGCCACTTAGGAGCGTTTCATGGAGAACCGTCCCAAGATATTGATCTGCGACGATGAACCATTGATGACCGAAAGCATCAAAGCGATCTTAGGCGCCGGCAACTATCGGGTTCAAACCACCAACAGCTCCCGCCATGCCCTGACCCTCATTCATGCCGAATCCCCCGACGTGGTAATCCTGGATGTCATGATGCCTGAGATGACTGGCTTTGAGGTGCTCGATGCCGTAGACCGGGAGCGGTGTGACACCACTTTCATCATTGTCACCGGAGAGGCCTCCGTCGATTCGGCCATCGAGGCTATCCGCAAGGGGGCCGGCGATTATCTGAGGAAGCCCTTCGAACCCGACGAACTGATCATCCGTGTGGAGAACGTACTGAAACAGCGGCAAATGAAGCACGATCACATGTGTGTCCAAGCCGAAAAACGGCAGCTGAAAAATCAGCTGCGCCAGTCCCAGAAGATGGAAGCCATCGGCACCCTGGCCGGCGGCATCGCCCACGACTTCAACAATGTGTTGAGCATCATTTTAGGCAATACGGAACTGGCCTTGGCCGACATGCCCGACGAGCACACCGCCCGCAATAACCTGGAACGAATCCTCACGGCCAGCCTGCGGGCCCGGGAAATGATTCAGCAGCTGCTCAGCTTCAGCCGCAAGGAAGAATCCGGCCGTAAGCCGATTCGCCTCAACAGCGTCATCGCGGAATCGCTCAAGCTTATGCGCGCCTCCCTGCCCACCGATGTCTCCATCGAACGCAATATCTGCGAAACCGAATGCACCACCATCGCCGACGCCACCCAGATTCACCAGATCATGCTCAACCTGTGCACCAATGCCGCCCATGCCATGGAACCCAATGGCGGTGTTCTGACTATCCAACTGGAGCCGGTGACGCTGGACGACGCCACCGCCGCCGATATCAATGGCCTTGCCCCGGGCAACTACGCCAGATTGGTGGTAGCCGACACCGGCCGCGGCATCGAAAAGGATATCATCGACCGGATTTTCGACCCCTATTTCACCACGAAGGAAACCGGCAAAGGCACGGGCATGGGGCTCTCGGTCGTTCACGGCATCATCAAGGGAAACGGCGGCGCCATACGGGCATTCAGCCATCCGGGCCAGTTCACGGAATTTCACCTCTACCTGCCGGTGGTTGACATGATCGTTGACGCGGAACCCGCCATTTTCAACCAGCAGCACCTGCCGGGCGGCCATGAGCATATCCTGATCGTGGATGATGAAGAGATGCTCGTGGACATGATGCGGCAGGTGCTGGAGCAACTGGGGTACACGGTCACCGCCCATACGGAGAGTGCCGACGCTCTCAAGGCGTTTCTCTCCTGCCCCCAGGCCTATGATCTGCTGATCACCGACATGACCATGCCAGGGATGACGGGCACCGGCTTGGCCAAATCGGTGAAGGCAGTACGCGATGACCTTCCCGTTATTCTGAGCACGGGGTTCAACGAGCAGATCAGTGAAGAGAACTCGCAGTCGTTGGGCATCCAGGCATTGATCATGAAACCCGTGGGCATGCAGCAACTGGCGGAAACCATCCGGAATGTGCTGGTGCCATTATCGACGGAGCGCCGCAAATATCCAAGATACGCAGCTCCGGCGGGCACCTTCGTGATTTCCCGCACCCACCCCTACGAGCGGTGCAGCCTGGTGGACATCGGCATATCCGGACTGGCCTTCAGCCATGAGATGGAACTGGCGCCGGGCAATCTATCGGACCAGCTGGCCATTATGACCCCTGATGGTAATATTTTTATAAACGGCGTCCGTTGCCGCGCCGTTTCCGACATCCCAGCCAGCAGCGGCATTGCTCTTTCCGAAGCGGGCCAGGCCCGGCGCAGCGTGCGATTCGAGAACCTCACCATGCTCCAGGCGGAACTGATCAATCAGTTCATCCACCACCACGCCACAGCACTGAAACACTGACCCCGGCCCGCCGATCACCCCCTATCTGCCGGCCACACCCCGGGGATAGGAGTGCGGCAAAATTCGCAGCGACCCGCCACGATATGAAAGGTGGGTATATGGTAGCCCTGCCGTTCCACCAACAGCTTTTTGCAGTGGTGGCAGAAGGTGTGGTTGCCCGCATGTCCCGGAACATTCCCCAGGTACACGTATCGGACCCCTTCGGCCATGGCCAGTTCCCGGAACCGGATCAGGGTGGCCACCGGCGTGGGGGCCAGGCGGTCCAGTTTGTAACGGGGAAAAAAGCGAAGAAAATGGAGGGGATGATCGGGGCCCAGATGTTCCAGAATCCAGCCACACATGCGCTGGACCATGTCATTGCTGTCCCCGTAACCGGGAACCACCAGGTGGGTCATCTCAAAATGGACCCCCTGCCGGTGAAGAGTTGCAAACGTGCCCAGCACCGGTTCCAGCCGCCCTCCGTTAAGCCGGCGATAGATATCGTCGCTGATGGATTTGAGGTTTACGTTGGCCCCGTCCAGCACCCGGCACAGGGCCAGCAACGGATCCCGATTGATATAGCCGTTTGAAACCCAGACATTTTTAAGGCCCTTCACCCTGGCGATGCGAGCCGTGTCGATCATGTATTCATAGAAAGTGGTGGGTTCGCTGTAGGTGTAGGCGATGATTTCACACCCGCTTTTCATGGCAGCAAGCACCACTGCCTCGGGAAACAGGTCAATGTGACGCACATCCTCGGGTCGGACCTGGGAAATTTCCCAGTTCTGGCAGTTGAGGCAACGGAAGTTGCACCCGGCGGCTGCAATGGAAAAAGCGCTGGTGGCGGGCAGGAAATGAAACAAGGGTTTCTTCTCGATAGGGTCGAGTCGGCACCGGTTGGGGCACAAGGTACACATGACGGCGCCATGGTCCAACCGGTTGAAGTGATAGGCGGCCTTGGACCATTTCCACAGGGACGTGGGAGCCTCATTTTTAAAGATCGTGCCCCGGATGTCCGGCGACGGGCTGTCAGCGGGCCCGAAGAAGGGCCAGCGGGCATGGCTGGTGGCCGTGCTGCAAAGGCTGACCGCAGCGGCCAGCATGAATTGTCGCCGGCTAAGAGGTTTCATGAATCGATCCTGCAACCAGAAAGCTGATGAGTTTGATACCTGCCAGGCATAGGGTCGCCCACAGGAGCCCCAGAAAAGGGATCAGCACCAGGCTCACCAGCAGGACGCCGATGGCCGCGCCCACCAGGTCCGCGGAAAAGCTTTCCGAGGCTGCGGCGGTGCTGTCCCCGGACACCATGAGGGCCAAAGGGAACTGGAATCCGCAGCAAAAGGAGACCGCCAGGCCGAAGCCGTATAAAACCGTGGGCGGCATTCCCTGCCGTGCAGCGACCAGGAACAAGGCAAACAGCAGCAGCAGCAGGCACAACAGCAGATCACCGGTCATCAACGCCCGACGCCGGTTGCCGGCAAACCGCCCGCCTGCCCAGGCACCGGGCAGCAGCCCGGCCAGGAACACGGTAACCAGCACCCCGATTTGAAGGTAAATATAACCATAAAGAACCTGGAAGGTAAAGATGGTCAGCATTTCAGCACCGATATTGACGCAGCCGGTCGTCAGCAGCACCCACTGGGGGCGGGAAATCTGAAGCAGGTAAACCAGCGCCGCAACCGTCAATACCAGGGCGAACCAGCGCGGTGACTCCCCGTGGCGCTCAAACCACCCGAAAAATTCCAGCCGCATCAAACGGGGAGACAGATCCAGGTTTTTGGGGGTGCCGGTATCCACGGCGTCGTTGATCTGCCGGATCCGCTGGCCGGTCAGATCGCCGGCAAAATACCGGCGGATGTGTTGGGTGTCGATTCCCTTTTTTTCCAGAAGAACCGGGATGTCGGTACGAACCGGCCGGTCACGGCAGATAAAAAACAGCCGTTCCCCGGGCATGAGCACGACATGGTCAAAAAAGGTTCCGGCCGTGTTGGCCAGCGATGATATTTTCTGTTGCCGGATCTCGGAAATATAATTGGCCACCCCTTCGACGCTGAAGCTGAAAACGCCGCCCGGCGCAAGACGTTTTTTTACCAGATCGAAGAACCCGGCCGTGTAGAATCGATTCATCTGAAAGGTCTCCGGCTCCGGCAGGCTGACCAGGATGGCGTCGTAACGCGTCGATGTCACAGACAGATAAGCACGGGCATCCTGTGCGATGACGGTCATTCCGTCCATGGGCGTCACCAGACCAAAACGGAGCTGCACCTGGGCAGCCAGCGGGTCCAGCTCCACATAATCCACCCTGTCAGGGTGGTATTTGGCCACCTCTGCCATCATGCCCCCGACGGCGGAGACCAGCAGCAGGTGCCGGGGATGGTCTACCTGGGAGAGCGGGAAATGAACAGTCTCCTCCGCCAGCGCCGGATCCTGGGAAGAAAGGCTCGGCTCGCCGTCAGTAAAAAGGGAGACCTGTCCTCCCGACTCGATCACCTCGATGCGGCCGTACCGGCTCTCTGCATAATGAACCCGCCGGCCTTCCCGGGTGGGCAATAGCCGATCTTCAAAGGCAGTTCCCGCCACCAGGGTAAAAAACGCCACGAGGCCGGCTGCTGCGGTTCGGCGAGAAAAGGCCGATTCCAATCGCAAAAGGGATGCCAGCAGAGGCAGATGGACCGCCAGCAGGATCTGAAACGGGGTCAGCCAATAAACCAGGGCAAAGGAGAAAACCGCCCCGCCGGCCACATCTCCCGCGTTGTCCGCCATATAAATCCAGTTGCCGGGATATCGGACCGATCGGCGTCTGACCACCAACAGGCTGTATGGCAGCACGAACCCCATCAGCAAGGCATAGGGAAGGATGGTGGCGGCAACGAAACCGAAGGTGGGATAAAACCCCACGGAAGCGCCATGGATGAAGACCAGGTCCCGCAGCCGGCGAATGGCAACGACCTGCCCCACAGAAAGAATGGTCAGCAGGCAGGAGAGAAGGGCCAGGATTTTTGGAGACGGGGGCAAAACTATCGCCCGAAATCCCTTGGCCGCAACGGCCCCGATACCGCCGAAAACCAGCCAGCAGAAAAAGATCATGGCAATGACGATCTCATTGCCATGGAATTGAGCCAGGTATTCCCGAATAAACACCAGCTGAACGGCCACGGAGGCAATGCCCGTGGCCACCACTACCGCGCGGATGCCGCCGTCATCGGGCCTCTTCAAAGTATTGAACCTGATAGACCTGCACCGTCAGATCCCCTTCCCGCCACTGGCCGGCAGGCAGACCGGCTTTCATGCACAGGTGAGAGAGGAACTGTTCCGGCTGGGGCAACTGCTCCCACACCTGGGGCAAAAAGGTGGCGCTGGCGAATCCCTTTTTAATGATCACCCCGTCAATGCCGGGCCTCAGCTTGGACAGCAGGTCATCGGCATCGGTGTAGGCAAGCGGGACCGGCTCGGTGAGCACGCTTACTTCGATGTGCACCGCATCCAGTTCCGTTTTGCGCAATGGCGAAAACCTCGGATCGTGAAAGGCCGCGTTAAGCGCATTGTCCCGCACCCCGGACACAAGGGGTGCGGTGGCCGACAGGCTGCCAATGCAGCCCCGGAGCTGGTTGTTGCTTTTCAAGGTGACGAAGGTACCGCAGCGGGCCTGAAGCGCCTGATCCGCAAGGGCCGTCTTCAGGTTCTGAGACTCGGCCGGCGTGATCGTTTCGCCGAAATGGCCGGCCAGGGTCTGCCGGGCCAGGGCCACCAGGGCCGCCCCCTGTTGCAGGGTCAGCGGTTGATTGGCATCGGTTTTGTTTTGCATCCGTTCATCTCCATAAAAGGCAACGGCACCATATCCCACCACGGCGTCCTTGTCGCCGGCGGTATCGCCGCTGTTGCTGTAATGCAGCAGTTCCGGCCGCCAGTGGTGTTTTCGGGCCAATTCCAGCAGCACCCCCACCGGGTAGCGGCCGCAGGTGCGGTTGTCCTGATCCTGTTCCCATTTCGGGTCCAGCGAAAGGATCCGGTCCAACGTCTCCCGATCCCGTTTAACGGCGTTGTCATAGGGCAGGTAATGGGACAGGTCGGCGCTGACCACCAGCAGCGTCCGCGGGTCCTGGAGCAGAGGCGCCATCGCTTGCGCCATCCTTCCTGCATCGCAGGGCCCCAGTACCACGGGAATCAATTCGAATCGCGACAGGCGGGATTGCAAAAAAGGAATCGTCACCTCCAGGCTGTGCTCTTGCCGATCCGATTCCGCCACCGTCGAGAACAGTTCCGGTTGGTCTCTCAGCATTCGGGTAAAATCGCCAACGGGGACCACGCCCAGGGGGGTTCGCCAGTGGGACGCACCGGTGACCGAGGCATTGCGAAACCCCACCCGGTGATCGGGACCCAACAGGACCACCCGATCGAACCGGTCACGAGCGATGGCCAGGGCGGCATGGGCAGCAGTGGCGCCGGAATAGGCGTAACCGGCGTGGGGCATAATCAGGGCTCGCAGCCCAGCGCTTGAGCGGTTGGCGTTTTGTTCCTGCTCGGCCGCGTCGGTGAGGTGGCGAATCAGCAGGTCCAACCTCTCGCGGGTTGCAGGATAAAATTTGCCGGCCCAGACGGGATCCCGCACAGCGGCACCACTTGTGCCCACCGGTGCAATGAGACACCATAGGACAACGGTCGCTGTTAAAAGAAGCAGACACCGCGGAGCGAACACGAAGAGAACCTCTTGCCGTTCATTCTTTGATGATAACAAAAAAAATGGGTGCAGAGCGAGCTAAAAATCGCTCAACTCAGGTTAGAAGTACAATGGAGGAAAACGGCATGTCAAGGGATTTGCCGTGGGGCGAAAACCGATTCAGCCGGCAGTGGGGGAACCGGCCGGCACCGTTTGACTGTCATCGGCGGCAACCAGGGACTCATGGGTCCCAGGATCGGCGCCAGGACCGGGAAGTTTCCAGTATCCGAGCAGCCCGGTGTCTTCCGAATCAATGCCGAAGTAGTATCCCGCCGGTGCAAGGCCCTTCATGAGCGGCAGTATCCGCGTGCGAAAGAGGTTTTCCTTGAACTCACAACCGGCCGGGGTCCGGCCCAGGTAAACCATATCGTACAGGGCCGCTTCAATCTGGCCGATATCCCTGCGCATTTCATACCCCAGATCTATGGAATAAAGAAACCCCAGGCAGTTGTCGATCAGGACACCGATATCCCGGTCCAGCCTGCTGATCAACTTGAAACCGTTTGTGATGAATTGTCCCACGACGGCATCTCCGTATGTACACGGGTGGTTTCTTGTTTTCTTGAAATCGCATCTTCCGGCGGCTTAGAATAGTATCGGCCGCTTCAGGCGGATGCTTTAGGGCCTCGGAAAAAATAATTGACCTGAGATTGCACAGGAATAACGCGCTATTTCGCGGATATCGCGATAGGAGGACCGCAGGCATGGGTGGAAGGGCGTAGATTCAATCGGTTTCGGTCTGTCTCCGGTCCGGTCTGGCCCGCCGGTCTTTCTGATAGGATAAGCTGACCACCACACCGTCCCGGACACTTTTTCGCCGATCCGTTGCTGATCACAACGATGTCCATCACTGAGTCTCCTTACCAAGGAATATCGGCAACGATTGGAAT
The DNA here is from genome assembly GCA_014237405.1 of Desulfosarcina sp. GTDB lineage: Bacteria > Desulfobacterota > Desulfobacteria > Desulfobacterales > Desulfosarcinaceae > Desulfosarcina. Next base: position 10,034 of record JABZFO010000091.1, read on the forward strand.
CACTTTAACAAATAATGCGCTTGGCCATGTCGGCTATTCTCAAAAAAGGGCTAAAGTAGGATTAATCGAACAGGGCACCGACGCTTTCCCCGGTGTGGATGCGCCGGATGGCCTCGGCAAACAGCGGGGCCACAGAGAGGGTGTGGATCTTCTCCGCCTGTTTTTCCCGGGGGATGTGTACCGTGTCGGTGACGGCCACGGACTCGATTGGACTGTCCGCCAGCCGTTTTACGGCCGGGCCGCACAGCACCCCGTGGGTGGCCCCAACGTGAATGCTTTTCACGCCGGCCGACGCAAGAGTTTTCACCGACGCGACCAGCGTGCCGCCCGTGGAAATCTCGTCTTCGAAGATGATGGCGTCACGCCCCCTCACTTCTCCCACCACCAGCCCCTGGACGACTTCGGTATCGGCCACGCGCCGCTTGTCGATAATGGCCATGGGCAGATGAATGCGTTTGGCAAACCGGCCGGCCCGTTTAGCACCGCCGGCATCCGTGGCCACCACCACGGCGTTGGCCAAATCCAGTCGATTACGGAAGTGGTCCACGAAATAGGGGATGGCAGTGAGGTGGTCCACCGGAATGCTGAAAAAGCCATGCACCGCGTCCGAGTGCAGGTCCATGGTGAGCACCCGGTTGGCGCCGGCGGTCCTGATCAGGTCCGCCATGAGCCGGCCGGTGATGGAGATGCGCGGGGCGTCCTTCTTGTCAGACCGGGCATAGGAAAAATAGGGAATCACCGCCGTAATGCGCCGGGCCGATGCACTTCTCAGGGCATCCAGGATAATGAACAGCTCCATGATGGTATCGCTTACCGGTGTGGTGAAGGGCTGAATCACGAACACATCCTTTTCCCTTACGTTCTCCTGGATCTGAACAAACAGGTTGTCGTTGGAAAAGCGGGATACCGCCAGCCGGCTGAGGCCGATGTCCAGCGTGTGGCAGATCGACTTGGCCAGCTGCGGGTTGGCGCCGCCGGCAAAAAGCTTGAGATCGGTCGACATGGTCTTTTCTCCCCGGTGAAATATGAACGGATTAGACGGGTTTATAAGCCAGGGAGGGCAACCGGAGCAACCCCTTTAAGGAAGGGTGGCGTTTCGGCCGGGCATCAACGCGTTTTGACAGGGCCGGCGCCTACCAGGTAGAGAAGCGCACCGTCGACCGCCAGATCCAGCAGGACCGCCGCTTCCCGATCATAGATGGCACCGATACCGCAGACCCCCCATCCCAGGACGGTGGCGGCCAGGTAGGCTTGCTGGCCCAGGCTCCCGGCCTCGATCATGGCATAGCGGTAGCCCCGCGGTCCCCAGGTTTGGTCCAGGGCAGCCAGATCGGTCATGAACAGCAGATGCAGGGCGGCATGCTTCAGCCACATCTGATCCAGACAGGCCGCAGCCACGGGTTCCGTGAGCCGGCCATCGAACACTCGCCCCAATCGTTTCGCGTCCGGATCCAGCAGATAAAAACCGGGTGAAATCGGCATCCCCATGCCCGTCAGAAACCCGGTGGTCAGGACGGATCGGCACGCTGAAGGCATGACCGAGGCCTTCCCCATACTGCGGGTCATCAGGTCCACGAAAGTCATGAAGCCGTCCCGGGGCACGGACGCGGGAACAAAGTTTCGACGGGAACGGCGCTGCCACAGCACACGGGCATAGTCCGCAGATCCCGGATGATCCGGCGGGTTCAGATCGATCCACGCCGCCGGCTGGTTTCCGAGCACATGAAACGTCGGGAGGGCATCAACGGATCTATTGTTTGCCACATTCCCGGCCCGGTGAACCGTGAGGATATCCGCATAGGCGACCTCTTTATCCGATACCGTCGATGCCTGGAGAATTTCACCGGAAAGGGGTTTCGGACCGTTGGCGGCTCCAGTCTTTTTTTTCCCGGTGTGATCACCATGAAGATGAACGCAGACCAGACAGGCTTCCCGCTGCGGATCCAGTCCCAGCAGGGTCGCGGCCCGTTCATCCTCGAAATCCAGATGGATGGAAAAGGAAAGATCCAGTGCGCCCAATGCCAGCCGCAGGTTCTCCAGCAGGTGGCCGGCATCAAGCAGCACATAGCGGTATGCGCGGCTCCGGTATTTCCATGCACTGCGGAAAAAGATGCCGGTGACATAAACGGTGGCCACAACGCCGCAGTCCACCGGCGGAATCTCAGGCACCGGGCCCCGGCGCAGAGCAGTCAAGGAAAAATCTAAAAGGTGATAGTGGTACACACCCGGATCCAACCCATCGATGTGGTGGACGGCCAGGTAAAGCTCAAAGGGGTACAGAGCGCCGGCCGAGGCGACGCTGCGGTAGTAGAAAGGCTGGCCCATATACTCCCTACGGGCGGTAACGTCGTGGGTCAGGCGAAATGCCGTTGACAGTTTCTGAATGTCCAGTGGTTCCGAACGGCTGCTGTCGATGGTCCGGCAGCGGTGCACCAGGTCGAAATAATCGATTTCCGGCAGTTTCTCGCTACGGTCCAGCGCCACGCGGGGCAGCTCCGGGTAGCGCTTGACCAGCACCGGCTGGTGCGCCCAGTCCAGGGTGTGGGGTGTCAGCCGGTGGCGACGGTAGCTGGTGGCCCGGTGGTATTCTGCAGCTGTTAATATCTGTTGGGTCATGATTAATCCACCAGATCCGCCAAAGCGCTGTTGACGTCCGGAAAGCGGAAGGAGAAACCGTCGGCGATCAGCCGGTCGGAAAGAACCTTCTGACTGGCCAAAAGCACGCCGGCGACTTCCCCCATCATCAGCCGCAGGGCAAGGGAGGGGGCGGGAACCACTGCCGGCCGCCCCAGCACCGCCCCCAGGGCCCGGGCGAAATCCTTTTGGCGGACGGCACCCGGCGCGCAGAAATTATAAGGGCCTCGCGCATTTTCATTTTCAAGGAGAAATTGAACAGCAGAGAGAAGGTCAGCCATGTGAATCCAGGGGAACCACTGCCGGCCGTTTCCCAAAGGACCGCCGGCAAACATGCGAAAGGCCGGCAACATTTGGGCCAGGGCACCACCACCGGCGCCCAGCACCACGCCGAAACGCATGATAGCTACCCGGACACCCTGCTTCTCGGCAGCAAGAGCCGCTTTCTCCCAGTCCACACAGAGGCGTGCCAGAAAATCGGTTCCCGGAGTCGAATGCTCGCTAAGCGCCTCATCACCCCGGCTGCCGTAGTAGCCCACAGCCGATGTGCTGACCAGGATCTTTTTCTCACCGGTCATGGCCCTGACGACATTCCGGGTGGTCTGTATGCGGCTGTCGACCAGCTGCGCTTTATAGGCCCGGGACCAGCGTTTAAAAATGGTACGTCCGACCAGATTGACCACGGCATCGGCATCGCCTAGCGCCGCCTGCCATGCCCCCGAACAGGTGGTGTCCGCGCTGACCCACGTGAAGCGCGCCATCGATTGCAGCGGATGGGCGTCTGAGGTTCCCAGTCCGGTCACCACGTGTCCGGCGTCCAGCAGAAAGCGGGTTAATACCGTGCCCACGAATCCCGATGCCCCTGCAATGGCGATCTTCATCTCTATCTCCTTACGGCTACCTGGACAGAAAACGCCACAGGTAGCGCTCGATCTCTTGCCTCGGCAAGGCGCCGGCAGCCGTATCCACCAGTTTCCCGTCCCTGAAGAACAAGAGCGTCGGCAGGCTCATGACGCTGTACCTGCTGGCGGTCACCGGATTCTGATCCACGTTGAGCTTGGCGACTTTCAATCGGCCCGCATAGGTCCTTGCCAAGTCTTCCAGGACCGGGGCCATGGCTCCGCACGGGGCACACCAGGCAGCCCAGCAGTCCAGCAGCACGGGCAGGGGGTTGGCGATCACCTCATCGGCAAAGGTGCGATCGGTCACCATCACCGGCCGGCTGGGGGTCGGAATGGGCGGAAAGGGATTTTTACAGCGACCGCAGCGGGGGCCATCCGGCAGTCTTGCTGTGGGGATCCGGTTTCGGGTGCCGCAGCTGCGGCACCGAATCAGCACGCTCTCATTTGCCATTGACCCTCCTTAGGACTCGCTTAGCGTGATCCGTCGTTGCTGTGAATATCCATCAATTCGTCGAATCCTTGCCTCTCCTGAACGTATTGCTTTTTGCAAATTAACCGCCGCTCCGGCCGTCGTCGCAGGGACCGTCATCGTCCATGGCCCGGGAATGCTCCGCCGTAAAACTGGCCGTGCACGCCTGCAGGACATCATCACTGGACAGGCAGGCCAGTGCCTTGTCGTAGTCAGGCTCCTGGGAAATCTCGTCCACCAGTTGCGTGTAGGCCACCTTCCCCTGCCCGTCGATCACCACCACCGCCCGTGCCATGAGACCGGCCAGCGGCCCGCCGGTAATCCGCATGCCGTAGGCATCGCCGAAGCCGGGGCTGCGAAAGGTGGATGCAGCAACCACGTGGTCCAGCCCTTCGGCCCCGCAGAACCGGGCATGGGCAAAGGGAAGATCGGCCGATACGCACAACACCACGGCATTGTCGGTGTTGCCGATTTCGGCGTTGAATTTTCTCACCGACATGGCGCACACCGGTGTGTCGATGCTGGGAAAGATATTGAGAACGACGGTTTTCCCGGCATAATCCTTCAGCGAGACATCGGAGAGGTCGCTGTGGGTCAGGGTGAAATCCGGAGCGGCCGTACCCGGCTGGGGAAGATCGCCGGACAATTGAACAGGTGATCCTTTAAATGCGGTTTGAGCCATATGGTCCTCCTTGGATGTAATTGGATGTAAAAGGTGATTGTCAAACAGGGTTGGGCCGGGGCAATTGGCCCGAAGCAGGTGTCGACAACACGCTGCCTTCAATATAATCAATAAACATGCCAATGCAAAAAACACTTGCCGACCAATGGCATTAATATTGCTTTTGTTTACTCAAGACACACAAAATAACTCACTTTTCGAAACCTTCAAATCATCGGGAGGCTGACCATGGCTCGGAAACGCTACCATATCAAATGAGTCATTTATTTTTTAGGTTGACAGCACACCGGTGAATTGGGCATGTATCGCTCATTGACCATTTTGGCAAATGCCCGTTTTGAAACAACTCCCACCCATTTGGGAAAGAAAGGCAGATCCCACCATGAGCTACGATTTTAACGCGAAAGATGTATTTGAAATGGCTGAACAGATCGAAAGAAACGGTGCCGCCTTCTATAGAAATGCCGCCGCCGATATCACGGACCCGGATGCCAAAAATTTTCTTTTAGACCTGGCGGCCATGGAAGATGATCACGAAAAAACCTTTTCCGCCATGAGAAAAAAGCTCCCCGAAGCGGAGAAGGCCCCGACCGCGTTTGACCCGGAAGGCGAGGCGGTATCGTACCTCAAGGCGCTGGCGGATACCCGTATCTTTTTCAAAAAAGAGATCGACACCACCTCCATGCAGGCGATTCTAAAGGCTGCCATTCTGGCTGAAAAGGATTCCATTGTTTTTTACCTGGGGATGAAAGACCTGGTTCCCGAATCCCTGGGCCAGTCCCGGCTGGATGACATTATCAGGGAAGAGATGTCCCACATCAAGCTGCTCAGCCATCGCCTCATCGCCACCAAGTAGCCGTTTCGCCATGGTCTTTCGACTGAAACGGGGAAGCACCCGAAATCATGTGGCTCCGGTGCTTCCCGTCACTTTTCTCGGTTTTTAGGTGTTTCAGTGGTGGTATGAGACACCAGTGTGCCATGTTCGCACCTGATACGCATCACACATCCCTGACGAACACCAAGCGGTACTAATAACAGCCTGTTAGAAAGGTATTACCATGAAAACCCTCTGCCTGTGGTGGATGGTGGCCCTGGTCATGTTGGCCGCACCCGGTATGGCATCGGAGGGGAAAGTTCCGGCCACCGGGGATCTGCTGGTGGGCATGCGGATGGACAGTCCCGAAGATCCCGACAAGCGAGCGTACCTGGGACTTGAAGACCGTGGCAACTTCGACCCTACAGACATCACCGGTCGACTGCTTGTCATTGAAATCTTCAGCATGTACTGTCCCCACTGCCAGCGGGAGGCACCGGTTGTCAACCGCCTGTATCAGGCCATTGAAGCGTCGAAAGCCTTGCGTGGTCAGGTAAAAATGATCGGGATCGGGGTAGGCAACTCTACCTACGAGGTCGACCATTTTCGGAAACACTATAAGATCGAGTTCCCTCTATTTCCTGATGAAGACTTTGTTATCCATAAATCATTGGGTGAGGTTCGCACCCCGTTTTTCATCATCTCCACCATCGGTTCAGATAACAAAGGAAAAATTCTGTGGACCGGCGCCGGTAACATGGAACCGCTGGAAACTTTTATGGACCGCCTGAACGGTTTTTTAAAAAAGCGGTGAACTCAATGAACGATTCAAAGCTGCTGATGGGTGCTTTGGTTTGTGCAGCCATGCTGTCGGTTGCCCCTCTTCATGGCCAATGTCTGGCTCAGGAACAGACCATCAAAACCCTGATTTATGACCCCGGCCAGCTCAAACCGGTGGACAGTCAGTTGAGAGTAAAGGTCGGTGATCCGGCCCCGCCCTTTTCCCTGCCGTCCCTGGCGGATAAAACCATTTCCCTGGCGCAGTACAGGGGAACACATAACGTGGTGATCTCTTTTGTGCCGGCCGCGTGGACGCCGGTCTGCTCGGATCAGTGGCCCGGCTACAATATCACCAAAGATATCTTCGAGCAGTATGATGCCGTACTCTTGGGGATCACTGTGGACAACTTGCCCACCCTTTTCGCCTGGACCCGACAGATGGGCGACCTCTGGTTTCCCGTGCTGTCGGACTTCTGGCCTCATGGCAAGGTGGCCCAGCGGTTTGGCGTGCTTCGCACCGACGGGACTGCCGAACGGGGCCTGTTCATCATCGACAAAGCGGGCATCATTCGCTACATATCGGTATCCGATATCAACCGCCGCCCCAATTTAAAGGATATGGTAGAGGCGTTAAAGGCAATTCACCAGCCCCGGAAAAACTAAATCGTCCCACCTTTTGTGTCTTGCGAGACATCTGTGTATCACAAAAAACGTGAGACCCTGGATGCCGGACGCTTCCACCAGCGATCACAAGAAATCCAGATAACCTCCTTCACCACACGGTTTCCCAAGAAAATAGGCACGATCGACAGAAACGGCGACCATGGGCGTAGAAAAACATTTTTTTTAAATATTTTCATAACGTTACTTGATATTCAAACCATTATAAACACCTTGGCATGCATCTTGATATTCTCAGAAGTGATGCTGTCGGCCCCACTTGCCCGGCCGGTGGCACCGAACCCCTTCGGAGAGCTTCAATCCGTGAAACCGTGTGACAACAATCTAAAACAGGCCCTTCTGCTGGCCGAGAGAATGATCAAGCTGGCCGACAAAGGTGACGACGACCGTGAGGACACCGGTTGCGGCATCCTTTACGGCATGCTTCGCGATTCGGGCTACAAGATCAAGCAACTGGCCGAAGACGAAAAGCTCAAGCACATCGCCAAAGGCTGGTGGAATGAAAGCTGCTGACGCACGACAAGCGTCCAAATTAAAAACCCTAAACATCATTAAAGGAGGATAAGGCGTGGCAACTCTTAAAGGAACAAAAACGGAGAAGAATATCTTGACGGCATTTGCCGGTGAATCCCAAGCTAGAAACCGTTACACCTACTTTTCCAAGCAGGCAAAAAAAGAAGGTTTTGTCCAGATTGCAGACATTTTTGAAGAGACCGCCAACCAGGAGAAAGAGCATGCCAAACGGCTGTTCAAACTGCTGGAGGGGGGCGAAGTGGAGATCACCGGTGCATTTCCGGCCGGCGTGATCGGCACCACCGTCGAGAACCTCAAAGGAGCAGCCGGCGGCGAGAATTATGAGTGGACCACCATGTATCCCGACTTTGCCAAGGTCGCCCGGGAAGAGGGTCTGGATCACGTGGCATTCATCTTCGAGGCCATTGCCGTGGCTGAAAAACAGCACGAAAAGCGCTATGTAGACCTGGCCGCCAACATCGAAGCCGGACGGGTGTTCAAGAGAGACCAGAGCGTCACCTGGCGCTGCCGCAACTGCGGTTATCTTCATGAAGGTACCGAACCCCCCGAAATGTGTCCGGCCTGTGCTCATCCCCAGGCGCATTTTGAGATTCTGGGAGAGAACTGGTAATCGGCAACACTAAATTACCAACCGTTTAATCGCAACTGATAAGGAGAAAAAATGGCGGAAAGATATGAGGTTTACAAGTGCGATGTTTGTGGAAATATCGTCCAGGTGCTCGTCGGCGGCGGCGGTGAACTGGTTTGCTGTGGGCAACCCATGAATAAGCTGACGGAAAACACCGTTGATGCGGCAAAGGAAAAACACGTGCCGGTCATCGAAAAGATCGACGGCGGATACAAGGTCAAAGTGGGCGACGTCCCCCACCCCATGGAGGAGAAGCACTGGATTCAGTGGGTCGAGCTGATTGCAGACGGCAAATCCTACTTCCAATTTCTCGATCCGGGCCAGACGCCCGAAGCCGAATTCAAGGTTGATGCGGCGTCGGTTTCGGCCAGAGAATACTGCAACCTTCACGGGTTGTGGAAAGCGTAAACGACGCGTCTTTCTTCGGGAGGCGGTGGCCCCTCCTCAGCTGCCGTCTCCCGTTAACCGAATTCCAGTCCCGACTCCCTGCCAGGGACTGCATGTGACCCGTGTCCGCCAAATAGCCATTGACGGACACCGGCCACATGATCAACATCCACAAGGAGGTACCCCATGGGTAGCTGGAAATGCGGAAACTGCGGATATGAACTTCAGGCGGATGCACCGCCTGAAAAATGTCCGTCATGCAAGGAAAAGTGCAATTTTCTGGATAACACCTGCTACACGCCGGACTGCCAGTACGAGGGCAAGGATCCCCGAATCAAGTAGCAATCAACGCTGACCATACACACCGGTTGACGGTGCTGCGATTGGCGTCATGGTGCCGGACCGGGCACCCACAGCCAGACACTACCAATCCATTGACGAAAGGGAGCAGGAAATGGCTAAAGCACTTATTGTATACGCCACACGCACAGGCGAAACCGAACAGATCGGCAACCTCATCGCCGAAGGGATTCGTTTTTCAGGCCATGAGGCGGATGCGGTGAAAGTGACGGACATTAAAAAAGAGGACAATCTGAAAGGGTATGACGCCGTGGTGTTTGGCTCCCCCACCTATCATGGGGATATGGTCCAAGGCATGAAAACGTTGCTGTTCATGGCTGAAAAGGCGGAGCTCGAAGGCAAGGTGGGTGGTGCCTTCGGCGCCTTCGGGTGGAGCGGCGAAGCCCCGGACCGCATCTTCGACACCATGAAAAACATTTACAAAATGAATATGGTGAGCGCTCCGTTGCGGCTCAAATCGGCCAACCTGGGCGGCGGGATAAAAATGGCCCAGGACTACGGCCGGGAGATTGCCGAGAAGCTCGCCTGACAATGAACGCATATTATACCACAAAACCACAACAACCCAGATTTAAAAAAAGGAGGCTGTCATGTCCACACCCCAACATTGCCCCGGCTATGAAACGTTTAAAAACCTGAAATCCTTTACCTGCAAGTGCCCCGAATGCGGCGAGAGCAAAGAGATCTTTTCCGATGAGTTCAACAAGGATCACACCTGCGCAAAATGCGGGAAACCCATCGACTTTAACCAGTGCACCCTGGACGGGGGAGCATAGGCCGGCGCCGGGCACCGTATGCCCGCTCCCGCACTTCGCCGTTTAAACATAATTCAGGCGTCATCCTGGAATCGCATCATTGATGTGTCTTTCCGGCGAAGGGGAGATTGATCGGCAACCGCAATCACGATTCCATCTTGCATTCAAGATGGCACCACGGCGGCAAAAAAGAGGCGACGCACGCGTGCATGGTGCACGTCGAGGCCTCATGACGCAGCCGATACAGGTGGCGTATTGCCTGCGAACTGGAATTAAAACCCATTTTCGGCAACCGGCCGTCCTTCACGGGCTGGCTGCCGGTATCTGTTCAAGGAGGAATTTGTATGGACGTTGTCATGTTATCCCGGCTCCAGTTTGCCGCAGCCACCATGTTCCATTTCCTCTTCGTCCCCCTGACCCTGGGGTTGTCTGTTCTGGTGGCATACATGGAGACCCAATATGTGCGAACCGGGGATGAAACCTACCTGCGCATGACCAAGTTCTGGGGCAAACTCTTTCTGATCAACTTCGCCTTGGGCGTGGTCACCGGCATCACCCTGGAGTTCCAGTTCGGCACGAACTGGTCCCGGTACTCCGCCTATGTGGGAGACATTTTCGGATCCCTGCTGGCCATCGAGGCGTCAGTGGCCTTCTTTTTGGAATCCACCTTTATCGGCATCTGGATCTTCGGCTGGAACAAGCTGTCCAAAAAGGCCCACGCCACGGTCATGTGGCTGGTGGCCGGTGCCGGCAACGTCTCGGCCATCTGGATCCTGCTGGCCAACGGCTGGATGCAGCACCCGGTGGGCTTCACCATCCGCGACGGCCGGGCGGAACTGACCGATTTTCTGGCCGTGGTCACCAACAAATTCGGGCTGTTGGAAATTGCTCACATGATCCCCTCCGCCTTCACGCTGGCCGCCTTCTTCATGATGGGCATCAGCGCCTGGCACCTGCTGAAAAAACAGCATGTCGACTTTTTCACCCGATCCTTCAATATCGGCCTGGTGGTGGGACTGGTGTCATCACTTATTGTCGTCATCACCGGTGATATGCACGCCGTTCACGTCACCCAGACCCAACCGGCCAAACTGGCCGCCATGGAATCCCACTGGGAAACCCAGCCCCAGGCCCCCATCGTCATGTTTGCCGTGCCCGACGAGAAAAATGAGCGCAACAAGATCGAAATCGGTCGACTGCCCGGCGCCTTGAGCTTTCTGGGGCATCACGATGTCAACGCAGTGGTGACCGGGTTAAAGGATATTCCCAAGGACGAACGGCCGCCGGTTCTGCCGACGTTTGTATCATTTAGAACCATGGTGGCCCTGGGAACCCTGTTCCCACTGCTCACCATCGTCGGATGGTTTCTGCGAAAACGACTGGTTGAATCCCGCTGGTACTTGTGGGTCATGCTCTTGGCCATCCCGCTGCCCTATCTGGCCATCGAGATGGGATGGGTACTGGCCGAAGTGGGCCGCCAGCCGTGGATCGTCTACGGTCTGCTAAAAACCGCCAATGCCGCCTCGCCGATAGCAGCTTCCCAGGTGATGACAACCCTGGTGGGATTCATATTGGTCTACGGACTGTTGGGAATCGCCGGCTTTTACCTGATCGCCAATTTGGCGAAAAAAGGCCCGGAACCGGCTACGGAAGACGCATAACCGGTCATTGAAAATGATTTGACTATTACAGACGAAACACGGGGGTTATAAATGGTATTACAAACCGTATGGTTTTTTCTCTGGGGCCTGCTGTGGGCAATTTTTTTCATGACGGACGGCTTCGATTTTGGAATCGGCACTTTATATCCCTTCCTGGGTAAATCGGAACGGGACAAGAACATGATGATCCACGCCATGGGGCCGCTGTGGGACGGCAATGAAGTGTGGCTGATCACCGCCGGGGGCGTTACTTTTGCCGCCTTTCCGCTGTTCTACGCGGTCATGTTCTCATCCCTTTACTCGGCGCTGATGCTGATCCTGTTTGCCCTGATCCTGCGGGGTGTCTCCTTCGAGTTCCGCAACAAGGTGGAAAGCCCCGCATGGAAAAAAGTGTGGGACACCTGTATCTTCGTCGGTAGTTTCCTGCCGGCACTGCTGTTCGGTGTGGCCTTTGCCAATATCTTCCAAGGCGTTCCCATCGATCAGGACGGCATTTTCCAGGGGAATCTGTTCACCCTTCTCAATCCTTACGGGCTGTTAGGCGGCGTCCTGTTTGTCTGCCTCTTTCTGCTTCACGGCGCCCTGTGGCTCACTATCCGTGCAGACGGGGATCTGGCCCAACGGGCCGAAAGCCTGTCCGGCAAGCTGTGGCCGGTGCTCACCGGCGTAGCAGTCGTCTTTCTGGTGGCCTCATATATCTTCACCCCGCTGTACAACAACTATCTGGCCAACCCGGTCCTGTTCCTGGTTCCGGCGATCGCCGTCGCCGCCATCGTGGGTATCAAGTACTTCCTCATGCAAAAAGCCTTTTTCAAGGCGTGGCTCGCTTCGTCGGCCACCATCGTTTCCTGCATCTTCTTTGGCATTATCGGACTGTATCCAAACCTGTTCCCCTCCAGCATCGATGCCAAGTACAGCCTGACGGCCTTTAACGCCTCGTCCAGCCCCTTGACCCTGAAGATCATGCTCATCGTGGTGCTGCTTTCCATACCAGTGGTGCTGGCTTATCAGATCTGGGCCTACAAGCTGTTCAGCGGCAAGGTAACCGACGAAGAGCTGGCCCATGAAGAGACGTACTGATCCCTTAGATGACATCCGCCGTATCTGCCCGGCACCATCCCGGACTGACGCGGCGGGTGATTTCAAGTTCACACACCAACATTAGGACAACCTGAAACGGAGCTTTTCATGAGCCGCAATTTTGTTGTGGTCGCCATTGTCACCGCCTTGATCTTCATCCTCCCCATGGCCGCGGCCAGTGCCGCGAACCGGGGACCTGACCAGATCGATATCTTCGGTGGCGAGCGGGGAAAGATACCCTTCCCTCACGCCAAACACCAGGACAACCTGAAAGATTGCAATATCTGCCACAGCGTCTTCCCCCAGGAAGCCGATGCCATAAAAACGCTCAAGGCGCAGGGTACGCTGAAAAAGAAAAAAGTGATGAACCTGCAGTGTATCAAGTGTCACAAGCAGGAGAAGAAGGCTGGCAAGCCCCATGGCCCCGTCACCTGCTCCACATGTCACGTCAAATAGCGCGAAAAGAACCGACAAACCATGTTAATCTTGGGACTTCAAGGCAGCCCGCGCAAAGGCGGCAACACCGACAGCCTGCTGGCTGCCTTTCTGGAAAAGGCCGGCCAGGCAGGTGCTGCCGTCAAAACCATCCAGGTGGCCAGGGCCGGGATCGTTCCCTGCAAAGGCTGCGGATACTGCGAAAGTCACGGAACCTGCGTCATTGCCGACGATCCCATGTCAACCGAAGTTTACGGTCTGATGAGGGAGGCGGACATGGTCGTGGCCGCATCCCCGGTTTTTTTCTACGGCATCTCTGCCCAACTCAAAGGCCTGATTGATCGCAGCCAGACCCTGTGGTCGCGAAAATATGTGTATAAACTCAAAGACCCCCTGGCGGCCACCCGTAAGGGCTTGCTGCTCAGCGTGGGGGCTTCCCGGGGCCGGCAGCTCTTCGACGGCGTTCACCTCACCGCCAAATACTTTTTCGACGGCATCGACGCCGCATTCAGCCACGCGCTGACCTACCGGGGCGTTGAATCAAAGGGCGCCATCCGCCATCAGGAGGGGGTGGCCGCAGACATTGACGAGGCCATCGAAAAAACCGTCGTGCCCCTGGTCAGCCGTAAAAAAGTCCTTTTCATCTCACCGAAAGGCGCCTGCCGGGCGCCCATGGCGGCGGCAATGGCCCAACAGCAGTACGGCGAATGCGTCCGCACCGGTTTTGGTGGATGGTCTCCGGCGTCCGCCCTGCATGATCCAATGGTGCGGGCCATGGAACGGATCGGCGTGGACATGGCCTATCGCAAACCGGAGAACATTGAACAGGCTTTATATGGCGCCAGGCCCGATCTAACGATCGCCATTGGCGAAGGTGTTGATGAAATACCGGTTCCCGGCGTAAAAACGGTGCAATGGCCCCTGCCCGACCCGGTTTCATCAGATGATGAAACAATGGACCGGCTGCGCCTGGAGATTGAAGCGCACGTCGGTACGCTGATGCAATTGTTCGAATGACCTGAATCTGAAAGAAAAGGAGTCAAGAATGGCTGAACCCCATGAAATGTACCAGTGTCAGACCACCAACTGCGGATATATCTACAACCCCGATAAGGGTGACCGCAAGGGCAAGATCGCCAAGGGAACATCATTTGACGATCTTCCCGACGACTGGAAGTGTCCCATTTGCGGCGCCAGTAAAAAGATGTTCCGGCCCCTGGGATAGCCGCTGTCAATTTCGATTAGACACCGCAAGGCCCTTCATGGTAAAGGGAAACACGTTTTTTCAAGGCGGTACCTTTTACAATTAACGCAAAACTTTACGGAGGTAACAATGGACAGGTATGTTTGCACACTCTGCGGCTACGTTTACGATCCCGAAGCGGGCGACCCCGACAATGATGTGAATCCCGGCACCAAGTGGGAAGATGTGCCCGAGGACTGGGAATGCCCGGTCTGCGGGGCGGGAAAAGACGATTTCGAGAAAGAGGAATAATTCTACCCTTCTTTTCGGCGCATTCCTTTTTCCATCGACCGGCACCGGATGCCCTTTTTCTACTCACGGGAAAAGGGCATCTCGATTATTGTTTAGTGTCCTTCCAGAAATGAGGATTATCGTTCAAGATCAAGGCCTGCGAAAAATTTTACCACAGGCATATAGTTGATATTCCGAGGATAAAATTTTGAGCATAACGCAGAGATTGGGCGATAAGACCGTTTCCGGATGGGCACTGATCAACCGACACCAATTCGGATCCACACCATGGCCCTGCCCTGGTACGCACGGCAGGCGATGTGGGTTCACGTCAGTGCCCTTTGGGGCACGGTAAAAGGAACCTGCACATGAAACCAACAAAAATTGCAGATGGCGTCTATGATGTCGGCGTCATCGACTGGAATATCAGGGATTTTCACGGCTACTCCACCGACCAAGGAACCAGCTATAACGCTTATTTGGTGATCGACGAGAAAGTGGCCCTCCTCGACACGGTAAAGGCGCCTTTTGCCGATGAACTGATCGGCAATATCTCCCAGATCATCGACCCGAAAAAAATTGATGTGGTGATCAGCAACCACACGGAGATGGATCATACGGGATCACTGCCGCGCATCATGAACCTGGTGGGTGAAGACAAACCACTATACTGTTCGAAAATGGGTGCTAAAAATATAGCCGGCCATTTTTCCAACGCCTGGAACTATCACCCTGTAAAAGATGGTGAGACATTGTCTTTGGGAAAGCGCACCCTCACCTTTATGGAAACCCGAATGATCCATTGGCCGGACAGTATGTTCACCTATCTGAAAGAGGACCACATCCTCTTTTCCAGCGACGGGTTCGGCCAGCACTATGCGGGTTTTGAAAAATTCGACGATCAGGCCGGTCCCGAGGCCATGGTGCAAGCCAAAAAGTATTTCGCCAATATTTTGATGCTCTACGGCCCGCGCATCCTGAAACTGGTGGAAAAAGTGGTGGCGTCGGGTATTCGGATCGACATGATCTGCCCGGACCATGGCGTCATTTGGCGGGAAAAGCCCGGTGAAATCATAGACGCCTACCTGAGGTGGAGCCGTCAGGAACCCGAGAAAAAGGCGGTGGTGATTTACGACACCATGTGGAAAAGCACCGAAACCATGGCCAACGCCATTGCCGAGGGCATCTCTCAAACCGGCGTCAAGGTCAAGCCCATCCACATCCGCAGTTCCCACCGCAGCGACATCATGACCGATGTGCTGGATGCGGCGGCCGTGGTGGTGGGATCCCCCACGCTGAACAACCAGATGTTTCCCACGGTGGCAGATGTACTCACTTACATGAAGGGGCTTAAACCGGCGAACAAGATCGGTGGGGCCTTTGGCTCCTACGGCTGGAGCGGCGAGTCGGTGAAGCTGGTGGCCGCGGAGCTGGAGGCCATGAAATTCAAGCTGATCGAATCGGGTCCCCGGCTTCAGTACGTCCCCGATAAGGCCGGCATCGAGGCCTGCATCGAGTACGGAAAAAAAATCGGCGAGGCCGTAAACGCCGGTTAACCGTTGATCCAAATGAAAATACCTGTGGTCGATATCGGCCCATGCACCCTGTGCATGGGCTGCGTGGAGGTTTGCCCGGAGGTGTTTCAACAAAACGATGCCGGATACATTGAAGTCATCGAGTTGGAGACCTATCCCGAAGCAGTGGTGAACGAGGCCATCAAATATTGCCCTGAAGACTGCATCCTCTGGGAAGATCAATAGAAGTCAATTATGGGCAACCGAGAACTCAAAGCCCGCATCAGGCAGCTGCTTGAACAGGATGATTTCCAAAACGCCCTGGAAACCATCCTGCGGATACCCGGCCGCCAGGCGGTGAACCCCCTGTTCTCTTTTTTTTATTCGGGAGAAGAGCAGTTCCGCTGGCGGGCCGTCACAGCCATGGGGGCGGTGGTTTGCCATATGGCCGACACCTCCATGGAATCGGCGCGGGTGGTGATGCGCCGGATCATGTGGAACCTTAACGACGAGTCCGGTGGTATCGGCTGGGGATCGCCCGAAGCCATGGGTGAAATTACCGCCGGCCACGCCGGTCTTGCGGACGAGTTTGCCTGCATCGTGGTCTCCTACATCAACCCGGACGGCAATTTTCTCGAACATGAAATGCTCCAGCGGGGATCATTGTGGGCGGTTGGCCGGCTGCCGGATCCTTTTCTCAGGGGCACGGCCGCATGGGCAGCCGGACCCATTGTGAACGACGCCCTGGCCCCGCTTTTAAAGGCCTTGCAGCCAGATGACGCCCCCCTTCGGCTCTATCGGCAACGGCAGATCACGGAAACCACCGTCGGCAGCCTGGCCAAGGCTGCCCTGGCCGCCGGCACCCGCTGATGCCTGCCCGCCGGGATGATGTCAGCAGCCGGCATCGACCGACCGGTCTGTCTGATCCGGCAGCACCCGTGTTTGTTCAAGGAGGCATCTCTCTTGGAATTTGCATTTCTCGTTCCCGCACCTGACCCGATCCCCATCCCGTGGATGTGGCTCCAGGGACTGCTGCTGGCCACCTTCGTACTCCACCTGCTTTTCATGAACGCCATGCTGGGCACCGGCATCATCGCCCTGGTGGCCATGTTTCGCCGCAGGGCAAGCGATCTGCCGGTGGCAAAAGCCATCAGCACCACGCTGCCCACCCTTATCGCCTTTACGGTGAATACGGGTGTGGCCCCCCTGCTGTTCATTCACGTGTTGTACGGCCAGTTCATCTTTACCAGCAGCATCCTCATGGCGATCTGGTGGCTGTCGGCGGTGGGCATTCTTCTCATTGCCTATTACGCGGCCTACCTCTCCAACAACATGACTCTCATGCTCTCCCCGGGCCGGTGGAGCCGCTACCTGGACATCCCGGGCGGCAGTCTGCTCAACCTGGCCGAACCCATGCTGATTCCCCGCTACCTGCATTTCGTAACCGCATCGGTGGCCGTGGGCGGCCTGGTGATGGCCTGGATATGGCAATTGAAGGGACGAAAAGGATTCGCCGACGCCGAAGAGAAATCCCGGCAGGCCATGGGCTGGTTTACCGGGGCCACGGCCGTCCAGTTTGCAGTAGGCACCATTTTTCTATTTACCTTGCCCCGAGGAATCCGATCCTTATTTCTGGGCGGTGAGGCTACGGCAACATTCCTTTTCGCCGCATCGATAACCGGAGCCATCGTCGCCCTTTATTTGGGTGTTCGACGCAAGATCCGATCCTGCACTGCAGCCACCGTGACCACCATTATCCTTATGGCCCTGGTACGGGACCGGGTCAGGCAGGCCTTTCTCGCCCCGATCTTCTCGCCGGCAGAGCTGCCGGTTGCCCTGCAGACCGGTCCCTTTGTGCTCTTTCTGGTATCTCTGACCCTGTGTATCGCCGCCGTGATGCTCATGATCCGCCTGGCCTTCGGCCGCAGGCAGGAGATACGGCCATGAACTATCCGATCTGGGAACGCACCCTGGCCGGCGGTGGTCTGCTCATCGCCGTGATTGCCGTGGTTCACGTCTATGTAGCCCATTTTGCCGTGGGCGGCGGTTTTTTTCTCGTGGTCACCGAATGGATGGGGTACCGGAATAAGCGCCCGGACATTGTAGCCTACGTCAAAACCCACAGCCTCTTTTTCCTGCTGGTCACCATGGTGTTCGGCGCCATCACCGGCGTGGGCATCTGGTTCACCATTTCCCTGCTCAGCCCTGGCGTCACCTCAATCCTAATTCACACCTTCGTCTTTGGCTGGGCCACGGAGTGGGTCTTTTTTGCCGGAGAGATTGTGGCCCTGTTGCTCTACTGGTACCGCTTCGGAAAAATAAGCGAGAAAAACCATCTGGCCATCGGCTTGTTTTACGTACTTTTCGGCTGGCTCTCACTGTTCATGGTCAACGGTATCATCGCCTTCATGCTCACGCCGGGCCGATGGCTGGAAACGGGCAACTTCTGGGACGGGTTCTTCAATCCTTCCATGTGGCCGTCGTTGGGCTACCGCACCTGTATCGCCCTGATGTTTGCCGGCATATTCGGCTTTGTCACCGCTGTATTCATAAAGGATGACCGGCAGCGCAAGACCCTGGTGAACTGGTGCGTGTGGTGGACCGTCATCCCCTTCATCCTCTCCTGCCCTTTTCTCTTCTGGTATTTCAAGGCGCTCTCTCCGGACCAGCAGGAGATGATTCTGCGTCTGTCTCCAGAATTGTCCGACGCTGTGACCTTCTTCGTGTTCACGATCCCGCTGCTGTTTATCGGTATCGTGGTCATGGTGGCCAGGTCTCGTGGCGGCGTTCAAAAAACCGCGGCCTTCGTGGTGCTGCTGGCGGGCCTGGGCTACATGGGCGGGTTCGAATGGCTGCGCGAAGGGACCCGGCGGCCTTACTTGATCTATGGCCACACCTACTCCAACGGCATCGCCGTGGATCAGGAGACGGCCATCAACGAAGCAGGTATTTTAAAAACCGCCCGCTGGGTGAACCACCGCGAGATTTCCGAGGAGAACATGCTGGCCGCCGGCCGGGAGATTTTCCGGCTCCTTTGCATCAGCTGCCACTCCGTGGGCGGACCGGCCAATGACATCCTGCCCCTGACCAACGGCTTTGGCGCCTTCGGCATGGATGCCCAGCTATCCGGCCAGGGGAAGCTGTCCGGCTACATGCCACGGTTCATGGGAACCGAACAGGATCGGATGGCCCTGGCCCGGTTCATCGTCGAAGCCCTTCACGGCAAAAAAGATGCGCCACCTGCGGTTGAAATCGAGCCGCGACCCGTCGATGTCTCCCCGATCGACCCGGAAACAAACCGATATGTACTGCTGGTCGCCAGCACCCTGGGCATGCACGAATTTTCCGGTGCACCGGAAATATGGTCCCTGCGGCCGTCGCCCCGGGCCACTATCCGGGCCCAGTTAATCCGCCGCGACGAGACACCCGAACACGTCATGGACGGGGTGTCGCTGACCTATACGGTGTCGGACAACCAGGGAACGCCGGGAGAGATGATCTTCTCCGATGCGCACATGGCCTTTTCAGCCCAAATCAATACTCTGACACCAAAAGATGAAGACGGCCGCTTCAATCCCTACCCCTTGGTAACGGTGACCGCAACGGAGGACGACCGGATACTGGCCCGCACCCGCATCACCCTGCCGGTGACCACGGAGATGGGATGCAGCAGCTGCCACGGAGGCAATGCAGCGTCCACAGGCCCGGGAATGAACGAAGAGACGGCCCTCAACGTGCTCCGTGCCCACGACCGCAGGAGTAGAACCGCTCTGGTCCGGCAGGTGAGCAAAGGAATGCCGGTGACCTGCACGGCCTGCCACGAATCCGACGCTGCGGACGCACCGCATCGACTGAATCTTTCGTCAGCCATGCACGGATTCCATGCCGTTTACCTCTCTGGAAAAGGGAGCGAAGCCTGCGGTGCCTGTCACGCTGTCGGCAACACCGGGGCCACCCGCTTTTACCGGGGTATTCACCACGAAATCGGCCTGGAATGCAGCAACTGCCATGGTACCATGGCGGACGTGGCTGCCAGCCTGCTGATGGCCGACAGCGAAAGAGGCAAACCTTCTGCCGGCCGCATCATGAAATGGCTGACCGCGTCACCTAAAACCGATGCAAAGGAAATTGCCGGCCGCCGGCCCTGGGTGAACCTGCCCAAATGTCTCAATTGCCATGTCGATTTCCAACCGCCGGACACCGATGAGGCGCCTCTGAACAACTGGAGCCAGTCGGAAGCGGCGCTGTTCCGTTCCAGGACCGACGACGCGGGTATCCTGTGCATCAACTGCCACGGCAGCCCCCACGCGCTCTACCCGGCCACAAATCCATACAACCTCGACCGTGACAACATCCCTGCATTTCAATTCCAGGGATCGCCCTATCCCATCGGGTCCGACGGCGGGTGCCGGGTCTGCCACACCGCGGTCATGGAGGAGACCATTCACCATTTCGATGCGTCTGCCGCGTTTCGAAATACGCGATAGGCGCATCTGTAACCCGCAGCCAAAATGGGGCTCTAAAGAGATGAACCAAAGAAGTCAGGAGCCAGTAGTCAGAAGAACTCGGATGTTGCTGCACTCCGGCAAATTTGATATTTTATTGACTGAGCCGAAGGCGAATTCCTTATTCTGGATTCTGGATTCCTTTTGGGACTGATTCCGGCTAAGCCTGCTGCCTCTGACCTAACCCAGAGGACCAGGTTTTCTATGTTAGAAAAAAAATGAGGAGGAGGCAATGCCAAGGACCCCGGTTTTACTGGTGATGGCCTGCGCCCTGCTGTGGGCCGCAACGTTTATCGGATGTGCATCGAAAGATGCCTATCGCTACGACACCATCAAGGCCCAGTATGCCGACCTGGCCTGCAACCTGAGTAAATCACAGGCTGCCGATACGCCCAATGCCACCTGTGCCGTTAACAGCAGCCTGACATTGCAGGACGTGCTCGACATTGCCCAGGCCAACAACCCGGATCTACTCATGGCTGTAGCCCGCATCGAACGGGCACGGGCTATGCTTGAAAAGTCAGCCGCCCCTTTCTACCCCCAAGTAAACGTCTACACCGAGTACCTGCAGGGCGACGCGCCGTCGGCCTATCTGTTCAAGACCATCGACCAGCGCAAACTGCCGCCGGGTACCGATTTCAACGACCCGGGCTGGTTCGAGAATTATGAAAGCGGTGTCAGCGCCGGCATCAACCTGTTCAACGGCGGCAGAGACAGCCTTAACCGGGAGATGGCCAAAACCGGCCTGACCATTTCTCAACTGGATCGTGACGGCATCGAGAACCAGATTATAGCCACAGCCATCGGCGCCTACTACGATGTACTCGCCGCAACCAGCTTCACCACCGTTACTGTCCCTTCAGGTGCGCATGGCGGAAACCGAAGAAATTCTCGTCCAGATCCGTAATCGGCAACGTCTGGCCAAGGCAGCGCTGGCGGAAATCCTCGGTGTGGAGCCGGAAGTGCCCTTTGGTCTCGCCGAGGTAACCGCCCATGCCATCGATATCCCTGAAGACCCCTTTCCGGCAATGGATTACGCCCTGGCCCATCGGCCCGAACTGGCCAGTGTCCGGGAAAAACTGCGCCGATCAAAAATGGCCCTGGATGCGGCCCGGGCCGGCTATCTGCCCCAGGTGGATTTCATGACCCGTTACTACGCCGACGACCCCGACATGAAATACAGCTCCGCCAGGGACAACTGGACCGCCGGCCTTTACCTGAACTGGAAGATCTTCGACGGATTTGCCACCAAGAGCGACAGGGCCGAAGCCCTGTCCCAGCTGCAGGAAACCATGGCCGCCGACCGCAAAACCCTGCTGGCCGTCAAGTTTGACGTAAAAAAGGCCTACCTCAACCTCAACGAAGCGCAGGAACGGCTGAAGGTGGCCACGTCCAATGTTCAAACAGCCAAGAAGACCCATCAACTGATCAAGCGCCAGTACGAGGGAGGATCGGCGGACATCACCCGCTACCTGGAAGCCGAACTGGCCTACAACCGGGCCAGAATGCGTGAATCCACCGCTTATTTCGACCGTGAAAAAGCCCGCGCTCAGATTGCCCGGGCCATCGGATACTGGACCGGCAGCCGCCAAACCGAACCAAGGTCCGAACCAAGTTCCGGCACCAAGGAGGGATAGCCCAATGAAGAGAGAACCACGATCTGCAGTTCTGCGAACCAGCCTGTGCGTCGCCGCCGCATGGATGCTGCTGAGCGGATGCGACAAGATCGAACCCGGCGCG
>JABZFO010000191.1 GCA_014237405.1 Desulfosarcina sp.
CTGAAGACAATTTTGAATTTTTAGTTTTGAATTTTAAATTGATTTCAATACTTTAATTCATAATTAAGCATTCACCATTCAAAATTAAATCTGCCTGCGGCAGATTTGCATAGCTCCGCTTGGTGGAGAACAAGATCACAATCTCATTAACCTACTGTTTATATTAATTTTTTATAGATATTTCCGGTAATGACCGGAAGCTGAAAAAATAATTTTGAATGCTTAATTTTAAATGTTGAATAGCGGAATGTTGGCATCCACCATTCTATTGATTCACAATTAAAAACTCAAAATTCATAATTCACAATTCTCAGGCCCCCCTCAATCCCTACGATTTTTTGTACCCATTTTTATACGCTTTGTACCGGCCATAGCCGTAGCGCTCCGTAGCCGGCGTTTTATAGCCATTGAGCACAACACCGAGAATCTTTTCACGCCCCAAATTGTCGACAAGATCATTCACCAGGTTTTTCGGCGTTTTACCGGACCGTACAACAATAATGATCCCATCGATGTATTTTGCCAGGGCCGTGGTTTCGGCGGTCAGCTGCGGCGGTGGTGAGTCGACGATAATGTAGCGATCACTGTATCGATCTTTAGCTTGCTCGAGCAGGTGCTTCATCGCCTGGCTGGACAACAGCTCCGATGGATTGTCAGGCGTCGACCCGCCCGGCAGGATCGTTAACTTGTCGACAACCGTTTTCCTCAGCAACGAAGACAGTGACACACCTTTTGACAGGTACTCGCTCAAACCGGGAACATTGTCGTCAAATCCAAATTGCCGGTGAATGCTGGACCTTCTCATGTCGCAATCCATCAGCAGCACATATTCTTCAACGCCTTGAGCAATAGATACGGCCAGGTTGGCGGCAACGAATGATTTTCCATCTCCCGGAATGGCGCTGGTGACCATAATCGATGGCGGTGGCGCACCTTCCTTTGGAAATAGAATATTGTTCCTCAAAATCTTGAAGATCTCGGCTTCCATGGAAGCGGGATCATGGTAGACAACCAGATTTGGATCGATGTCAGGAATACCGGTGCCTCGCTTTTCACTATCAGATTCCGCGGCCATTGCTCCAATGGCGTTCGCTTCGGTTTCCCGCATTGTGGGCAAGTCCTGAGAAACCACTTTCAGACTCTGCTTTTTTTCGTATTTTCCCAATGCATCGTGGATCTTTCCCATCCAAACACCTGGCTTTCTATGAGTGATTTCTCTTTATTAACTGACCCAATTTTTCAGGACATTGAGGGTCTGATCCACCCCTTTCATATAAAGGGCGGTAAAACCGGCAAAGAGTGCCAACGACACAAGCACAAAAAAAGCGCAACACACATGTTCGACGTTCCGCAGAATTCTCGTTTTCCGGCTGAGAATCTGAGGAACCATACACAGCACAGGGAGCTTCAGATCGGATTCGATCTCCTCGGGACGCTTTAAGGTGTTGTCCAGGTATTCAAGCAGAAAGATGATTCCGGCGCCCACAGCCAGGCCTGCACCCACGATGAGGACGAACAGCTTTTTCATATCGGGTTTAACAGGCTTTTCCGGCAGGCGGGCGGTGTCCAGCACCCGAAATTGCTCGCCCTTTTGCTTGCGTTCCATGTTGACTGCGATTTCCGCCTCGAGTTTTCGGGCCAGCAGGGAATTGTGGGTTGCCAGGATGTTCTCGTAGTCCCTTTTCAAGGACAAGAGCTCCTGTTCCCGTTTGGGGGTATTTTCAATACGCTTCTGGTAGAGGGTAATCTTCCCTTTCGTATCGGCGATGTCCGTTTCCAGGCGGCGTATTTCATGACTGATTTCGATATGTTGCGTGCGCATCTCCAGGGAAAGCGAAGCAGACGCGCCCTGGTCGGCAGATCCCCCATCGTTCGCTGCGGCGTCGGTGGCTGCTTGGTCTTGAGACTGTTTCTGCAAATCCGCAATTCTGGCCTTCAAGCGGAGCACATCCGGGTGGCGGTCCGTATAGCGGGTAAGCAGATTTTCCAATTGGGCATTTAACTGGTTGAGATCGGTGTATTCCGCCTGATTGTTCCCTCCAATAATAACCTTAGCGGGTTGTTCCCTTAAGGCGGCGGCTTCATTTTGCAGGGTCGAGAGTCGTATCTTGGCATCGCTCAGGCGCTGCTGGTTCTCACCCATGTGCTCCTGCAGCCGGTCAAGAATTCGCAGATTTGAATCAAGCTGTTCGGGCAGTTCTCCCATATAGGACTCCCGGTAGCCTTTCAACTGCATTTCCACCTCTTCGAGGCGTTTTTTCATAATCGACAGTTCATCGTCGAGAAAATCACTGGTCCCGACCGCCTGAGCTTCCCGCAAACGAAGATTTTCATCGATAAAAAAGGAGGATAGGGTATTGGTAATCCGCATCACCCTTTCCGGATTGTCTCCCTGATACGAGATGGTAAAGGCGTCGCTCTCTCGTCGCCTGTCTTTGGATACCGATACGGTGATGTTTCTACGGAGGCTGTTGATTTTATCTTCCACGTAAAGGTTTTCAAATTTCGGGCCCCTATAGAGCTTGAATTCATCGATAATCTTTTCCAGGTTGGTTCGGCTCAATATCTGCTGGGAGAGGGTGCTGATCCGCTCCCCGGGATCTGAGGTAACGATGGATTGGACATAGTTTTGAGGAACTTTTTGAGGTTGGATCAGGATCAGCGTGCTGGCTTCGTAAATTCGTGGAAGCTTGACGGACAGAACGATACCGATAATCATTGCCAGAAAAAAAGGGATCAGAACGATCCATCGCCGCTTGATGACGAGATCGACGATGGTTTTCGGATCCATGGGTATGGGTTGTGAGGCCATATAAAAAGTCCTTTAGACATTAATTATGAATTCTAAATTTTTAATTTTAAATGAAGGCATTCTATCGTTTTATAAAATAGACGGTATCCATTAATTCTAAATTCATCATTCAACATTAAAAATTAGGAATATGTTTGTTTATGTTTTAGCTGTTAAGTGTTTTAGTTTAAAGCCATTCGATACGCTCTATCAAACCAATTGATACGCCTTTACCTTGTTCAGCATCGATTTGTAGCTGATATTCAGCAAGCCGGCTGCTTTCTTGCGGTTTCCGTTAGTTTGGGATAAAGCCGCTTTCATAATTTTTTTCTCAACCTGGTTCGCGTACCGGGTCTTCGCCTTCTTTAGCGAAAAATCCAAGTTGTTTTCCAAAAAGTCGCGGACCTCATCCACATCGATGAAACAATTCGCCGTTCGTTCAGCGCGTTTTTTCACGCCACCGTTGCCTTGCAATGGCAGTTCTTTCTTCCAATTTGCCCTGTCGGTCATCATCAACTGTTGAGTTGAGTGCTTAAGCTCGGACACATTGCCCGGCCAGTGGTAATCAACGAAAGCCCCCATAACCTCATCGGGCAATCGACAAATACCGCCTTTATGGCGGATGCTGTATTGGGCGGCAAAATAGTCAGCCATCGCACAAATGTCACTCGAATGATCTCTGAGCGGTGGAACGGTTACCTTTAAAACACTTAGCCGATGATACAGGTCTTTTCTGAACGACCCATTTCGGGCCAGAGACTCGAGGTCGCTTCCGGACAGCGTGATAAAAGGGGCCGAGACGCGATCTTTCTTTCCGGCCATTCCGTTTCCGTTGAAATCTTCCATCAACAATAGCAATTGCGATTGAAGTGAAAATGGCAAGCTTTCAACATTTTCAATTACACTGACACTAGAGCTGCCTGTATCGGGATTTACCGAATCAATCCGCTTTCTTGTTTCTCGAATCCATTGTTCTGAAATATCCTTGGCATCGATAACGTCAAGTGTCGCGCTTTTGGCCACGGAACAGCCATGAATGGCCCTGGCCACCAGCTTTTTACCAACCCCTCGCTCACCCTGAATGAGCACCGGTTCTTTCGACAACCCAAGCAGGGGCAACCCTTGAATGAGTTTTATCCGTTCAGGGGACCCCGCAATCAGCACAGGGCGGTCATGGTCCTGTTTCACTTCAGGCAACATCGCTATAGTCCCCTGAAATTCTTTATCATCGGCAGGATACCGTAAAAAAAAGAGATTTGCCAGCCAGTTGTTGCGAATGAAACATTCGACTTCATTATTATTTGAAAGAACGATAACCGGAAAAGTATTTTTGATCGCCTTTGCGATATTCACAAATATAGAGGCGCGCTCATACGAATCCGTTCGCAATACCGCAAAAGAGATTCGGATATCGTCTCTTTCGGCTTGGTCTTTATCAAGAACCACTGCGGTTGTTTGGGTCATCTTCTGGATTCTGGGTTCTGGATTCTGGATTCTGGGTTGAACCTCTGAACCCGTGAACGGTTACAAAAAATCAGGGCCAGCGCCGTCAATATCTGCAGGCAAATGCAATGGTTCCTACAAATGATGTGCCAATAATAAAAGTTGGCTTAAAAAAAATTCAATGCATTATGGATTATATTCTTTCTTACTGATTTTTATTATAATATCGCATGTGTTCGAACACATTAAAAGGGGTCCCTCGTCGCTACAGGTTGTCAAAGATCAATAGGGAAAGTGAACCTATATTACATATTATGAAAACTTTTTCCACTCATGGTTCAGTGGTTCTGGGTTCACCGTTCTGGGTTGAACCTTTGAACCCCTGAACCCAGAACCTCTAAACCCGTGAAGTGTTATATACTTATCGGCAGGAATCGGGACAGCATGAATGCATTTTAAACAAAGGACAGAAGATTGATGACGGAAGACTGATGACTGATGACTAATTTTAAATTTTTAGTTTTGAATTCTTAATTAGCCACGGACCCACACAGACAAACACGGACAAGGGCGTTTTATTGACAGGATTTGCAGGATTTAAAAGAGGTGTAAGTGCTGACTTACTTGACCGTACGCTGTTTCACCGAAGGCGATAAATATCCTGTCTATCCTGTTAATCCTGTCTAATTATTCCTTGAGTCAACTGCATATTGGAGAAAAAAAACCATTTTTTGCATGAAAATTATGTAAAAACTTGCCATTTTTCGAACATTCATATATACCATCTAAAAGCAAGGGTCCGCCTACCCATTTTTTTTCGTAAAACGTAAGAGGCTGAAATGAAAAAGCCTTTCAGGCTTTTAATCATCGATGACGCCGAGGAGATCCTCACCGCGTTGACGAATTTTTTCACCCAGAAAAAATATGACGTCGTCTCTGCCGCCAATGGTCTCGACGGATTGAAGCATATCGAGTCCAAAGATGCCGATTTTGACCTGATCATTACCGACCTGGTGTTGCCGAACATCAGTGGTGTGGCCATCATTTCAATTGTTAAGAAAAAATTTCCAGATACACCCGTGATCGCCATCACCGGTTGGGGGGAACACCCGGAATCATTGGCCAAGGAAGCCCATGCCGATCATGTGCTGGAAAAACCATTTAAACTGCCTGAACTGGAACAACTGGTTAAGAAATTATTGAATCGATGAGTGACAATTCCAAATCAAAAACGGGACCACCCATTGTCGGTGTAAGCAAAAACATCGTGCGGGTTCGTGAACTGATCGAGCATGTAGCGCAAACCGGGTTGAATACGGTCGTTTTTGGAGAAAGCGGTGTGGGCAAGGAGGTCGTTGCCCAAAACCTGTACCAGAAATCCCCCCGGGTGGGTAAGCCTTTCATCAAAATCAACTGCGCTGCTTTGCCTGAAGGCCTGCTGGAAAGTGAACTCTTCGGCTACGAGCGCGGCGCCTTCACCGGTGCGGAACAAAGGAAGAAAGGCAAGTTTCAGCTGGCCCACAGCGGTGTACTGCTTCTGGACGAAATCGGCGACATGTCGCTTTCCCTTCAGGCCAAACTGCTTCACGTGCTTCAAAGCGGTGGCGAATTTTCACCCCTTGGTTCAGAGAAAGAGGTCAAGGCTGATACATGGGTGATCGCCGCCACCAATCATGACCTGAAGAAAGAGATCAAAGAAGGAAAATTCCGCGAAGATCTCTATTACCGGCTCAACATCATTAAAATTCACCTGTCACCACTGCGGGAACGGCCCGAAGACATCCCGCCGCTCATTGATTTCTATATCAAAGAGTATACCGCCATGCTCAACAACCGCCACATCGAAACGCCTGGTGCCAAAGTGATTGATCGGATGTGCACCTACAGCTGGCCGGGCAACGTGCGCGAACTTCAAAATGTCCTGAAGCGAATGCTGGTGCTCGGTGATTGCAACCAGATTGTTGATGAGATTTTCAACAGCGAACGGATGGTGTCCCGGGACAGCGGACCGGATGATGAACTGAACCACAATGCCTCGCTGGCAAAGATCATTGATTTAGGTGGCAGGAATTCGCCGGACAATCAATCATTTTCACTGAAAACCGCCAAGAAAAATGCCGTGGAAATGGTGGAACGGGAAATCATCTCCCATGTTCTTGCAAAAACCGACTGGAATCGAAGCAAAGCTTCAAAGATTTTAAAAATCAGCTACAAAACGCTGCTCTATAAAATCAGCGACCTGAAGATTGTTCCGCCGGAAAAATAATTTTGAATTTTTAGTTTTGAATTTTAAATTCCGGTTATCTGAAAAGCCCACGTTTATTGGCGAGCAGCCTTTCTTCCGATCATATGTCTGTTTCGTCATCTTTTCCCATTCAACATTCGATATTGGACGTTCGATCCAGCTTCACCATGCCTACGCCGAGACAAGTGTTCGGTGTTCATTTTTAGTCCCTTCCGGCACGCCATCAGATAAAATGCGCTGGATATCAACCTGCTGGAAGGTGTTGGTCAGGTCATCCGGCCCATCGAAGCGGACAGGAATGTAGTTGTCCGTCAATCCTTTCAGGCGTCCATCGGCCCGGTCCCTGGTCTCTTCCACCAGTACGATGGCTGTTTTTCCGATGGTGCGCTTGTAGAATGCACGCCGCTTATCCGTACCCAACCGGCGCATCCTTTTACACCTCTTTTTAATCACCGACGTGAGAATCTGCTCTTTAAATGAGAATGCAGGGGTTCCTTCACGCGCCGAGAACGGAAATACGTGCAGATAAGCCACAGGCAGCGAATGGATCAATGCGTAGGTATTTTCAAAGGCGTCATCCGTCTCTCCAGGAAATCCGATGAGTGTGTCCACACCGATGGCGGCATCAGGCAGCCGGCCGATGATGTTTTGGACCAACTCCTTGAAATAGTCCCGCCCATATGGCCGGTGCATCCGTTTCAAAATCCGGTCGTCCCCACTTTGAAGGGGGATATGAAAGTGCGGGCAGAGCCGGCCGGGACCATCTTCACCTGAAGCCGCCAGGCTAATGATGTCGTCGGACAGCTCCGCCGGTTCGATGGAACTAACGCGAACCCGATCGATGGCACCGGCAGCCCGGATGCGGCAGAGCAGATCATACAAACCGGTGGCCGGTGTCAGGTCCTGGCCGTAGCAGCCGATGTGGATCCCCGTAAGCACCACCTCGCGGTAGCCCAGCCGCCCCAACTGGCCGATCTGATTCAATACCTGGTCAATGGGCAGGCTACGGCTTCTTCCCCGGGCATGGGGTACGATGCAGTAGGTGCAAAAGCTGTTGCAGCCGTCCTGAATTTTTAAGAACGGACGGGTCCGGCCGCCGTGAGCGATGCCGGGCAAGACTTCGAACTGATCGACTCCGGCGATGTCCGGACATACGGCCGGCGTATCACCGCCGGTGTGTTTGGGCACTTCGGCAAAGATCTGCTGGTGAATCCGGTGTTTGTCCCGGTTGCCGACGATCAGATCAACGCCATCGATGGCGGCCAACTCCGCCGGTGCGGTCTGGGCATGGCAGCCGGTGACCACGATGCGGGCACCGGGATTGGCCCGGATGGCCTGACGCACGGCCTGTCGGCTCTGCATGGCGGCTTTACGGGTCACCGTGCAGGTGTTGACAATCACCACATCGGCCATGCCGTCGTCACAGGATGCGAAGCCCTGATCCGATTCCACCAATGCATTCTGGATTGCCTCGGACTCGCACTGGTTAACCTTACAGCCCAGGGTTTTGATGGCAAATTTTTTCATGTTTCGTAACTGTTCGCATGTTATTTTTATATCTTACCGGGTTGTTTTGTAAGAGGAACAGAGGAACTAAGCTAATTTTGAATTTTTAGTTTTGAATTTTAAATTATATCCCTTCAGCCTAAACAGCTTCGTACGGGCGGGAGCATAGCGACCTCACCTTCATTCTGGCTCCTGACTCCTTGTATGAAACTTCAATACCCGTAATTAAACAGCTGAACGCCCAACATCGAACATCCAACGTCGAACGTCGAATAAGGTATTCTATCCATTTCATAAATCGGTGGAGCGTAGCGACCTCATCATTCGATGTTCAACGTTCGATGTTCGATGTTCATCACCCGGTGTTCATCCAGCTAAAATCAGGCACAACAAGCCAGCAAGGTTCTATCAGCTATGAGCCATAAGCTATCAGCTATTTTTGATCCACCCGCCGCCGACCACCTCATCGCCCCGGTAAAAAACCGCCCCCTGCCCTGGAGTGACGGCGGCCTGGGGCTGATCGAACCGAACCACGACTTCATCACGCCCAACGGGTGACACCATGGACGGCACGGCCCTGTGACGGTACCGAATTCGTGTATCGGCTGCCATGGGGCCTTCTGCAACACCGGCAATCCAGTTAATATCCGTCACCCGGCAGCTCCCGGCATACAGTTTATCTTTGAACCCCACCACCAGACGGTTACGCTGGGTGTCGATCCGGACCACATAATAGGCTTCACTGGCCGGGCAGTTGATGCCCCGCCGCTGGCCCACGGTATACCGATACAGCCCGTTGTGGCCTCCCGGATGAAGCACACATCCTGGCTCTCTTGCCGGGTCACCGGCTGCAGCCCTTTCTCTGTTGCCAGCGCCCTGACTTGCGCCTTGGTCCATGTCCCCAATGGGAAACAGGCCTGTGCCAGCTGATCCTGCGTGAGGCGGGAGAGAAAATAGGACTGATCCTTATCCCTGTCTACGCCCTTGCGCAACCGATATCGCCCCTCCTGGCCCGCCTCCACCCGTGCATAGTGGCCGGTGGCCAGGCGTGATGCACCCAATTTACAGGCCTCCCTAAGCAGTAAACCAAATTTGATCGTCGGGTTGCACACCAGGCAAGGATTGGGGGTTTCCCCGCGCTGGTAAGCGGCAATGAAATAATCCACGACCATTGTCTTGAATTGCGTTTTTAAATCGATGACGAAGACCGGCATGTCCAGCAGTCGACAAAGCCCTTGGATTCCCTTCGATCCCGGGTTGGCGTGGTTTTCATAACCGGTGAGAAAATAGATGCCGAAGATATCGAACCCCTGCCGTTTGAGCAGGTAGGCGGAAACCAGGGAATCAACGCCGCCGGAGACGGCAATGGCGATGGGGCCCGTCATTCAAAAAAGAGCTGATTGGTGGGACGCACTTCAATAGCCCGCGGCGGGCATGCGGTGACGCACAGTTCACAGACGCTGCACTTTTGCTGATCAAATTCCACCGCCATCTCCGGCCGTTTGATGGACAGGGCGCCGGTGGGACACACGGCGGTACAGGATCCGCAGTGGGTGCATTTCTTCTCATTTCGCTTGATTTCCTGGGAGGCGTTCTGCACATCCACTCCCTGGCGTTTCAGGTATTTGACCCCCTCTTTGAAATTCTTCCTGCTGCCGGAGATCTCCAGCACCATGAAGCCCTCTTTGCGGGGAAGAATGCCGGCGTTGAGGATGTTGAACACCAGATCGTATTCCCGGGCCAGGTTGCAGACCACCGGTTTCCGCACTTCCGTTACGGGAAACCGCAGTTTGAGTATTTTCGAATACACCTGTCGCCTCCGTAAATTCCCTAAATACATCCGTCAAAAACCTAGTCCGTTGGGCCAAGTTTTTGGTCTTCTGTCCCCTGCCCTCTGCCCTCTGCCCTCTGCCCTCAGTCCTCTGCCCTCAGTCCTCTGCCCTCAGTCCTCTGCCCTCAGTCCTCTGCCCTCAGTCCTCTGCCCTCAGTCCTCTGCCCTCAGTCCTCTGCCCTCAGTCCTCTGTCCTCTGTCCTCTGGGCCGGGATTCTTTACTTTTGAACCCAAGGCGTGTAATTTAGTGGTTTGATATAGCGGTGTCAACCATAACTGACGGATTCGTAAAAAGTCCGATATCTGCGTTACGCTTCATCCCTCGTCACTGCGGAGTACGCTAAGTACACTGCCTACGGCACCCGCGATAGCGGTATTCCTAGGGATTCGCAAGCCTTGATCTCGGGCTTTTTACAAATCCGTCTGAAGTGGGACTTTTTACGAGTGTATCATAACTAATGCCCATACATAAACAGCATCTTGAGGCCCGGCTCTGTGTTCTCACGGTTTTGAAATCCTCGACGTAGCGCTGCTACGCCTGCGGTTTCAAAACCCCTGCGGCCTTGATCCGACCCCCAATCTACTATTTATGCATGGGCGCTACTCAAATCAAGATAAATGAACCATCTCGCATACCGCACCACTGAACTGGCCATTAAAACCATCGCCGGTCTCACCCGTGCCCGCCTGAACACCCACGGTACGGAAAGCATCCCCAAAGGTCCCACCATTTTCGTGGTTAACCACTTCACGCGGATCGAGACCTTTCTGCTGCCATACCACCTGCACCGGCTGACCGGGACACCGGTGTGGGCGCTGGCCGCGCCAGAGCTGTTTGTGGGCAAATTCGGACGGTATCTGGAGCAACTGGGTGCCGTGTCCACCCAATTACCGGACCGGGACCGGCTGATGGTCAAAACCCTGCTCACTGCCGAGGCCTGCTGGATCGTGTTCCCCGAAGGCCGGATGGTCAAAAACAAAAAGATCATGGAAGAGAGTCTGAAACGCCGTGTGTTTCTGGCGTCACAAATAAATACGGATTCACTCAACGTTTATTTCCACAACAGTTTCGACAAGGACCAGGTTCACCTGCTCACCGATGACCGCTACAACAAATTCAGTGAGTTCGTGGACTTTGCCATGGAAAAAGAGGTGGTAGCGTCCGACGGCCCCGTTCTGGAAAAAGATGCGACCCGCCTGGCCACGATATTCGATTTTCATCGATCCCGGATCGACAACCCCATTGCGGTGATCGCCAATGAAGTGGAGCCACTGACCCGACTGCAGCGCCGTATCTCCCGCCTGTGCTGGCAGCCCGGTTTCTGGCTGAAGCGAAAGGTTGCCCGGTATCTCATGAAGCGCGCACTGGATGATTTTGATCGTGATTATGACACTTTTTCTATTCTGGAAACATCCAGGCCCCGGGAAGTGGGCCGACCGTTTCTGATCAGAGGAGATCGCCGCCGGGTAGGAGTGGTGCTGGCCCACGGCTACATGGCAGCCCCGGCAGAAGTGAGAGGGCTGGCCGAACACCTGGGAAAAATGGGATTCTGGGTCTACGCCCCCCGATTGAAGGGACACGGTACCGCACCAGAAGATCTGGCCGAATGCACCTTTCAGGACTGGATCGATTCCATGGATGCAGGTTATGCCGTCCTCAAAAACCTGTGCCGTCGGGTGATCGCAGGCGGGTTTTCCACCGGTGCCGGCCTGGCCCTGGATCTGGCCCAGCGAGTCCCCGCGGTGGCAGGCGTATTTGCCGTCTCCGCCCCGCTGCGGCTGCAGGATGTTGCCGCCCGTTTCGTTCCCGCAGTGGATGTGTGGAACCAATTCATGGAGCGGTTTCACCTGGATGATGCCAAAAAGACCTTTGTGGACAACCATCCGGAGAACCCGGACATCAACTATTTTAAAAATCCCATCTCAGGGGTTCGCGAACTGGAGCGGCTCATGTCGTCACTAGAGCCGAGACTACCACAGATCACTTCACAGGCCCTGGTGATCCAGTCACGGGAAGATCCGGTGGTCGACTCCAAGGGTACCGAAAAAATCTTCAAGCTGCTGGGTTCGACGGACAAGCAGATGGTGCTGTTCAATTTCCAGCGCCACGGCATCCTGTTGGGAGAGGGTGCCAACCGGGTGTACCGGGCCATCGGCGATTTCCTGGATCATATTCGAAAAAGCCCTTAACCCTTTTTCGGATCCTGAATCAGCATGGTTGACGGATCCAGCAGCTGGTCGCAGGTTTCTACATCCTCGGGGCCACCCTTTACGCAGCGGATGTGAATCTTCTTCCCTTCAGGCTGAAGCTGGATGGCAGCGTCGAACAGGTCGGCAACGGATGCCAGCTGAACCGGCAGACCATCCGCACCGGGCGCTTCGTGCCGGTGAGTGGTAACGGTGAACCACAGATGAAGGTGATGGTTCTCGGAAAAGGCTTTCAGCCCCTCCAGCGGAATTCTCAGGCTCTCATCAAAGGGCAGTCCGTCGATGATCACCATATGGGGGTTGAATATCTGCTGTTCGGTGAGATCCTTGACCCGCTCCTCCAGTTTGGGGACACTGAATCCTTCTACCTTGAAGGTCATAATGAACCGGTGCATCTGGATGGATTCCCACAACTCCTTGATCTGCCGCATGTGGTACTGGTGGGCCAGGCTGTTGAGTACCTCCTGGTACCACAGGTTCACCTTATCCACCGGATCGTCCAAACTCACGTGGAGTACATTTTTCTGCTGCAGCATGGTGTTGAGGGCCACCTGAACGATCAGGGCGGTTTTGCCCACGCCGGCACGGGCCAGCACGGCACCGAACCCCCCTTCCGGAACGATCGCTTCATTTTCGCGGCCCATCAGCCTCAGCGGGTTTCTGAGGATCAGGTCGTTTTTGAGCATATCCAGGTTCCTCTCTTTCAAATTAATGATCCTGGCCTTGGTGCGCCGCCCTTTAGTCTGGTGGGGCTTTTTAGAAAAGTGCCCGTTTGCGGCTGATAAGGCTGGGGATGCGTATGGTTGTGCCTGAGCCCGTTTCCGAGCATTTCTCCATTCGTCCGTATCTTCTGTTGTTATCACTGAACCCATGTTACTCCCTCATCGAGATGGATAATACGAGGATTCCGTGATCATGCGACGTTCTTTTTCTCTTCCTGATGCTTCTTGGCAATCTCTTCCGAGATGGACCGTGGAACCTGCCGGTAGGTGGCAAATTCCATGGTGAACTGGGCCTTACCCTGGGTCAGGGAGCGCAGCACCGTCGAGTACCCGAACATCTCTGCCAGGGGCACCTGGGATTCGATGACACACATGGGTCCCTCTTCATGGGAGCCGACGATCATGCCGCGGCGCTGGTTCAAAGACCCCATGACCGAGCCCTGGAATTCGGTGGGTGTCTCCACGGCCACCTTCATGATCGGCTCGTGAATCACCGGCGCGGCTTTCATGTAGCCCTCTAGAAAAGCACCGCGGGCGGCGGCCCGGAAGGCCATATCCGACGAGTCCACGCTGTGAGAGGCACCGTCGTCGATCACCACCTTGACGCCGGTGACCGGAAACTCCATTTTGGGCCCCTTGACCAGGCAGTTTCTGAAGCCCTTCTCACAGGCCGGAATAAACTGCGTGGGGATGGACCCGCCGGTCACTTCGTTGACAAAGTCAAAATCTTCCCCTTCCACAGGCTCCATATAGCCGGCCACCCGGCCGTACTGGCCCGAACCGCCGGTCTGTTTTTTGTGGGTGTAGTTGAACTCGGCCCTGCGGGTAATGGTTTCACGGTAAGCCACCCGGGGGGCGCCGCTGGTCACTTCGGCCTCGTACTCCCGGCGCATGCGCTCGATGTATACTTCGAGATGAAGTTCGCCCATACCGGAGATGATTGTGTCGCCGGTCTCTTCGCTCACGTAGGTCCGAAAGGTGGGGTCTTCCTTGGCAAAGCGGTTCAGGGCCTTGGACATGTTGATTTCCGCCTTGTTGTCCTTGGGGACAATGGCCAATGAAATCACCGGCTCCGGAACGTACATGGAGGTCATGGTCAGGTTCACCTCCGGGTCGGTAAAGGTGTCGCCCGATGCACAGTCGATACCGAACAGGGCACCGATATACCCGGCGGAGATTTCGGAGATATCTTCCATCTGGTTGGCATGCATGCGCGCCAGACGGCCGATCTTGACCTTTCTGCCGGTGCGCACATTCACCACCGTGTCGCCCTTGGCCAGTTTGCCCTGGTAGACACGAATATAGGTGAGTTGACCATATTGGCCGTCCTCCAGTTTGAAGGCCAGCGCCACGGTCGGCTTTTCGGCATCGGAGGTCAGGGTAACCTCGGCCTCGTCATGGTCCAGATCCAGGGCCTGGTTCCCCACATCCGCCGGGCAGGGCAGCAATTGGTTGACCGCATCCAGCAGCGGCTGGACCCCCTTGTTCTTGTAGGCAGATCCCATGAATACAGGGGTGATCTGCCGCTCCAGGGTACCTTTTCTCACCGCGTCGATGACCATCTCTTCTGTAATGGGTGTCTCTTCAAGGACCGCTTCGGTCAACTCATCGGAAAACATGGAAGCGGCATCGATGAGCGCTTCCCGTTTTTCCATGGCCAGATCCACAAGAGGTTCCGGAATCTCCGCCACACGGATTGTTTCGCCGCTATCACCGTCAAAATAGAGGGCCTTCATGGTAACCAGGTCGACGACACCTTCGTGATCGACTTCAAGTCCCACGGGGATCTGCATGGCCACCGCATTATGGCCCAGCTTCTCCTTGAGCTGCTCGACCACGCGAAAGGGATTGGCGCCGTTGCGGTCGCACTTATTGATGAAAGCGATGCATGGAACCTTGTAGCGCTTCATCTGCTGGTCCACGGTGATGGATTGACTCTGCACCCCACCCACCGAGCAGAGAACGAGGATGGCACCGTCCAGCACGCGCAGGCTGCGCTCCACCTCGATGGTAAAGTCCACATGGCCCGGCGTATCGATGATGTTGATTTCATGTTTGTTCCACACGCAATAGGTGGCGGCAGAGGCGATGGTGATCCCCCGCTCCTTTTCAAGCTCCATGGAGTCCATGGTTGCCCCTACCCCGTCTTTGCCCTTTACGTCATGGATGGCGTGGATCCGCTTGGTGTAAAACAGAATCCGCTCGGTAAGGGTGGTTTTTCCTGAATCGATATGGGCGCTGATGCCGATGTTTCTGATTTTCTCGATGCGTGTTGCCATGATTTCCTCTGGTTGTGAGCGCAGTGCCTAAGCGGTTGAATCGCTCCTACTTTAAAATATGGTAAAATAAAAAAGATCCCGCATTTGGTATTGACCGCACCAGATGTGGGACCTTCGACTACCGATCAGTTTGCTGGTGCGCTAATATAGTGTTGGTGCAGCGGATGTCAACAACAATTCTCAGGGTTCGCGCAGAATCGCACTGGATGCCGCTATAGAATAGCAACCACGTGTTGACGAACAGGTGGCAACCGGTCTATGGATAGGCAGTGTCCATCCACAAATGGCATCTTTCGGCCCAGGCCTGTGTTCTCGCTCTTTTGAAATCCTCGACGTAGCGCTGCTACGCCTGCGGTTTCAAAATTGCTGCGGCCTTGACCTGAACCAA
The DNA here is from genome assembly GCA_014237405.1 of Desulfosarcina sp. Taxonomy (GTDB): domain Bacteria; phylum Desulfobacterota; class Desulfobacteria; order Desulfobacterales; family Desulfosarcinaceae; genus Desulfosarcina. Next base: position 15,414 of record JABZFO010000191.1, read on the forward strand.
AATCTACCATTTGTGGACGGACACGAGGCAGTAATTGACTGCAAATCGCTATTCATGCAGATTACTATCCAATATCAAAGACGTAGCCGTCAAAGCGAAAAGGCTGTAAACGTCGAACACCCAACGTCCAACGTCGAATTTTGAATAAGGTATTCTGCCTATTTTTATAAACTGGCGGAGCGAAGAAAGTTCATCATTCAACGTTCAATGTTCGATGTTAAAAATAATAAGGCCGGAAATGACGCACAACCTCAGCATGAACGAATTAGCATCGGAAAACAAGGTCCTTCGTGAAAGACTCCGGCTTCTGGAGAAGAAAAAAGAGGCCTGGCGCAAAACCCAGTTCATCGCCAATGCGGCCGATCAACTGCTCACCATGATCGACCGAAACTATGTATACGAAAGCGTCAACCAGGCCTATTGCCGGGCCCGGGAGCAGCGGCGCGAAGATGTTGTCGGCAAAAGTGTTGGCGACGTCTGGGGGCAGGCTCAATTCGAATCAATTATCAAACCCAAGCTTGACAACTGTTTTGCCGGCAATGTGACCAGTTCTGAAGACTGGTTCAAGTTCGACGGCAGGGAACTGCGGTGCTATCAGGTCTCCTACAATCCTTACCGGGACGATAGCGGTAAGATTACCCATGCAGTGGTGGTCACCCACGACATCTCTGCCCGAAAGCATGCGGAAGCCGGGATGAAAAGGGCCAACGACCGTCTCGAGAGGCGGGTGCAACTGCGTACCGAAGCCCTGGAGCAGGCCAACAACCAACTTCGAGATGAAATCGAAGAGCGCAAAAGGGTGGAAAAGGCTCTGAGGGAAAGCGAGGACCGATACCGCTCCGTCTCCCGGGACATGCCGGCCATGGTGTGCCGATACCTGCCCGTCGGTAACCTCACCTTTGCCAATATCCGGTTCAAGAATCACTTCCAGGTTTCCGCCGAAACCCTTGTGGGTACAAATATTTTCGATTTTTTTTCCGACGCCGAACGGCAGCGCATGAAAAAACGACTGCGGCGCCTGCTTCCGCGAAAGCCCATGGTCACTTACGAACAGTGCACCCAGACCGAAACCGGGGAGACCCTGTGGTGGCAGTGGACCGACCGCGCCCTGTTCGATGAACAGGGCAACGCCATGGAGTACCAGAGCGTCAGCATCGATATTACCGAGAAAAAAAATGTGGAACGCAAACTCCAGCAGGCGCAGAAGATGGAAGCCATCGGCACCCTGGCCGGCGGCATCGCCCACGACTTCAACAACCTGCTCATGGGAATCCAGGGAAACATTTCCCTGATGTATCTGGATGTCAACCCCTGGCATCCGCTCTACGACAACATCCGCAGTATCGAACAGCTGGTGGACAGCGGCGCCAACCTGACCCGTCAGCTGCTGGGGTTTGCCCGGGGCGGCAAATACGTGGTCAAACCGGTGAATCTGAACGATGTGGTTGCCGAAACGGCCGCCCTGTTCGGAAGGACCCGGAGATCCATCCGCATCCATGAAACCTATGAACCGAACCTTCGCATGGTCTCCGCTGACCGGGGGCAGATCGAACAGGTATTGATCAACCTCTACCTCAACGCCTGGCAGGCCATGTCGGAAAAAGGCGATCTGTACCTGGAAAGCCAGAACGTCACCATCGACGAAAAGTTCGTCAAGCCCTTTGAAATCAGCCACGGTGACTATGTGCGGATATCGGTGACCGATACGGGCAAAGGTATCGACACGGCCATCTCCCACCGGATTTTCGACCCCTTTTTCACCACCAAGGAGTTCGGCTGTGGATCGGGCCTTGGACTCGCCTCGGTGTTCGGCATCGTAAAAAACCACGACGGTATTGTGGATTTTGAAAGCCATGCCGGCCACGGCACCACCTTCAGCGTCTACCTGCCCGTCTCCCGGGAAACCAGCAAAGAGCCGGCGCCATCGCCGGTAGGCATCTTAAAAGGTCCGGAAACCATTTTACTAGTAGACGATGAGCCCTATATCCTGGATGTAGGGGTGAAGATGCTCGAGAAAATGGGTTACACCGTGCTCAAAGCCAGCTGCGGCGAGGATGCTGTCCGTGTTTTCACCGATTCCCAACAGCAGATTGACCTGGTGATTCTGGACATGATCATGCCGGATATTGGCGGCGGCGATGTCTTTGACCGGATGCGCACGATCAGGCCTGACATCAAGGTGATGCTTGCCAGCGGCTACAGCATGGGTGACGCTGCTGCTATCATCGCCCGGGGATGCAACGGATTCATCCAGAAACCCTTTGGCATGGAAAAGCTCTCCCACGCCATCCGTGAAGTGATCGACAACGGTCACCACCAGCCGGCGGTTTGAAGAGCAAAACCAATTTTGAATTGTTAGTTTTGAATTGTTAATTAATTACAGGTCGTTAAGTTAAAATTTGAAATTCATCATTCAAAATTTCACCCCTTCAACCCCCAGCTGTATCGCCACTGAAAGGATCCCTTAACGTTCATGGCCGCTCAAGCCCACCGTCCAGCAACGCCATCACCGTCGGCAACCCTCATTCTCGCCCGTAAACACAAAGCGGGCTTTGAAATCTATCTGCTGCGCCGCAGTGCCGCCAGCAAATTTATGCCGGGAACCTATGTCTTTCCCGGCGGCAACCTGGAAACCGAAGACATGGATGTGGCTTTCTGGCAAAACCACGTGGATCTTCCCGTGGACAAGTTGACCCAGATCCTGGATGGCGAGGTGGACCGGATGCTGCCCTTTGCCGTTGCGGCCATCAGGGAGACCTGGGAGGAGGCCGGGCTGCTGCTGGCCGAACACCGGGGAGAAATCGCCGGGTCGGAAAATGGTGGAACCAACCCAACCAACAGTACCGATGAATTTGCCAGCCGAATCCATGAAAACGACCTTGTCCTGTCCATATCCAAGCTGGGCCGATGGCATCACTGGATCACCCCTGAGCTGATGCCGCGACGCTTCGACACTTTTTTTTTCGTGGCACCTGTCGAACCGGATCAAAAATGCCGGCCGGACAACCATGAAACGGTGCACGGCACCTGGGCCAGCCCCAGAAAGGCGCTGGTGGAAAACGCACGGGACACCCTGCCGCTAAGCCCCCCGACCCTGGTGACCCTGCACCAGCTGCTGTCCTTTACCAGTCTCGACGACCTGATGAACGACACCCGCAGCCGATCCTGGCCGGCGCCCATCATGCCGCGGTTGTGGCCCCTGGACAAAGGCGCCCTGATCATCGAGCCCTGGGACCCGGATTACGCCCGCGAAACCGTTTCCGTACACATCGATCGCCTGGAGAAGGACGTCTTGCCGGTGGGTGCGCCCTTTTCACGGTTGTGGCGGCATCAGGGGATCTGTCGCCCGGTGCGGCATCCGGATGAAACAGGTTGATAGGGGTATAGACTGAAGATATATAATTTTGAATGATGAATTTTTAATTTTGAATTAAGGTATCGAAGTCTATTAACAATTTAAAATTCAAAACTAAAAATTTAAAATTATTTTTACTCTTCAGAGCCGCGCCTCAAACTGATCTTGCCGTCAATAGCGGCAAACACTTGAAAGGTATGCTCCCCCATGCTGCGCGTTTTTCAAAGCGACATTTTAGATCCAAAGCAGTTTGTCGTGACCCTGGAGCTGGTACCCGGGCGGGAATCCACCGGACGGTCCGTGGACACGGTCATGGGCATTGCCAAGGACGCCTTTGCCGACGGGCGCGTGTCCGCAGTCTCCATCACGGACAACCCTGGCGGTAACCCGTCGCTGAGTCCCGATGCCATCGGCTACCGTATTTTTTCCATCGGCATGGACGTCATCGTTCACTTCACCTGCCGGGACATGAACCGCGTGGGCATGGAAAGCCGGGCCCTGCAGCTGGCCATGATAGGCATGAAAAACATCCTGGCCCTAACCGGCGATTATTCCGGCAAGGGTTTCGGCGGCCAGGGAGCACCGGTGTTCGACCTGGATTCGGTAAACCTGCAGATCATGCTCATGCTGATCAGCAAACGCATCAACGCCGCCGGCGACCCCGACGGTTTTTTCACCGGCTGCGCCGTTTCCCCGTTCAAGCAGACTGAAGGGGAATGCGTGGCCCAGTATGCCAAGATGAGCCGAAAAGTAGCGGCCGGCGCACAATTCGTCATCACCCAGTTGGGTTACGATGCCCGCAAGTTCCATGAACTGATCGGCATCCAGCGGCACATGGGCCTTCAGATCCCCAGCCTGGGATCGGTTTATGTGCTCACCCCCAACGCGGCCCGCATCATGAACCAGGGCCGGGTGCCCGGCGCTGTGGTCACCGACCAGCTCCTTCGCACCGTTCAGCTGGAATGGCAGGATAAGAAGCAGGGGAAAACCGCAGCCATCGAGCGGGCGGCGCGCTTGGGAGCGGTGCTGCAGGGGCTGGGGTATCAGGGCGTTCACATCGGCGGTATTCATCGGAACTTTTCCACGGTGGGGATGATTCTGGACCGAATGGCGCAGATCAAGGACGACTGGCAGGAATTTATTCCCCAGTTCAATTATCCGCAGCCCGGTGGCTTTTACGCGTTCCGGGAAACACCCCCAAACCCGGTTACTGCTCCCGTTTTCGGCCTGCGTCCTCAGCCGGTGCCGGTAGTCGACCGGGTGCTCTATCCCCTGATGCAGCACTCCCACAACCTGTTTTTCAATTTCGATTCCGTTTTGGCGCCCGTGTTCCGAACGGTTTGCCAAACGCTGGACAGCGGCATTGCCGGCCGGCTGTTCATGCACCTGGCCGAACACCCCATCAAACGCATGCTGCTGGGGTGCCAGCAGTGCGGCGACTGTGCCATCCAGCACGTGGGATTCCTTTGCCCCGAATCGGGATGTCCCAAGCATACCCGAAACGGCGCCTGCGGCGGCAGTTGCCACGGCATGTGCGAAGTGAATCCGGACCGGCGGTGTGTCTGGTTCCGCGCCCACAACCGGCTGGAAGCCCACGGAAAAACCACGGAGATGTGCGATGGGTGCGTCCCCCCACGCATGTGGGAGCTGAACCACACCTCGTCGTGGCTTAATTTTCATCTGCGGCGGGACCACCAGAGCAGTGGCAGTGAAATTGCGGGATTCTGCCGACAGGCCACCTGCCGGCTGTTGCCGGAAGACAGAGGACTGAAGTCTGAGGACTGAGCTCGGAAGGCGGAAGAGGAAGCTAATTTTGAATTTTTAGTTTTGAATTTTAAATTATAGTAAATCTCGATACCTTAATTCATAATTCAACCGGGATCAGCACATGGCCGACAAAGTGGAGAGCGTTAAAGGGAAGCTCGATCAAGGCTCATTGGAAAGCTTTTCTTTGGCCATTCGCCGATTTTCCTGATAGCCTAGAATGCGTTTCAGCCGCCGATCGTATCCGCTGCGCCGCTCCCAGTTGGTTCGCCGCTCCCGGTCGCATGGTGCCGAGACCAGAAACCGACGATCCCGGACCCGCCGCCTGCCGCCGTTGTCCGCAACGTCAATGGCCGTTTGGGCTTTTCCCATGAGTCACCTCCCGCACTGGCTATCTCAAATTAAGCAATTAGCAGTTAGCTTTTAGCAATTAGCACAATAATTTCAATATATTGTCAAATGTCATCATTCCACCCAATGGGTGAAAATCGCATTACTGGTAAACGCCTGAAATATAGGAGCTAACCGCTAATTGGAACCCGAGCCAGAATCGGTATCCATGAAGAAAGATATCCAGCAAGGGCATGCCCCGGGCAAACCCCTTCATCAAAGGAATTCTGGCCATCGGTGAGGTGAGCAGCAGATGGCCTATCCTGGGAAGCCGGTAAAAAATGGTTGATGTGATATGAGAAAAAAGAAGGCTGCGCTGAATTGGCACCACCCCTTTTGCATATGACTTGCCGGCATCGCTGCCGGTATCTAGGGCATCTGAAATTGCGGCTGCGGCCCGTTGGCCACTGATGATGGCATGGTACAGCCCTTCCCCCAACAGCGGGTCCACCAATCCGGCGGCGTCCCCGGCCAGCAGCACACGCCCAATACCGGGACGATATCGCCATCCGCCCATGCCCAGGTGATAACCGGTAATGCGCGTCGGCAAGGGCCCGCCAATCCTCAGGGTTGCATAGTCAACCAGATCCTGACGGGTGATCTTAACATCCGGTTTCAAGGTATAAAGCCCTACATTGACGTGCCCACCCTTTGGGAACACCCACCCATAACCGCCGTTGACCCGGCTGAAATCAAACCCCATGCTCAGATCCTTTGGCGGCACTCTGTCCACAATGCCCTCAACGGCAAACCCAACTCGAAACTCTGGAAACCGATCCGTGAGTTGCCGAACCCGGCTGTTAACGCCGTCGGCACCGATCAGAAAACGGGAACGGATAAGGCCACAATCCGTGACTAATGACACGGTCTGGTCGGCTTCCACGATCTTATCGATCCGATTCACAACCTCAAATCGGGCACCGGCAGTCACGGTTTTTTTGAGGCAGAAAAAATCGAATGCCGATCGTTCAACCATGTGGCAAATGGGATCGATGCTTTTAAGCCGCTTTCGATGACGCATCCGGCAGCTGACCGACAGATCGCAGATGGTTCTTTGGGTTACGGGGACGATCGGATAGCGAAGGGCACGGGCCGCCTTGACCGCCAGTCCGCCGGCACAGATTTTCATTCGCGGGAATTCGGTCCGATCCAACAACAGAACGCGAATGCCCGTGGCGGCCAGGTCATAGGCCGCACCACACCCGGCCGGTCCTGCACCGACGATAACGACATCCGCCTTCAGCGAATCTTCCTTCAGAATCGGAAACATTCTACTGCGCATGCATTATTCGCATTGACTTTGGGCCATGGAAACGCAAACTGGTATTTCCAAGACATGGGTTCCTCCACATTTTAAAAAGTCATTCCGGTAAAGGCCGGGCACGTAGTGAAGCATTAGCGCTATCCAGTGATTTCAGTATGTTCTGGATGCCGGATCAGGTCCGGCATGACGAATTCGGACTTTTTACGATTTTATCAAACATTCGATGTTGGACGTTCGATGGTCGATGTTCATTTTTTTTAGGTCTCCCCCCTGAATGACTACGCAATTACCCAAACACCTTTTCGATGCCTTTTTTGGTAGCGTCGACCATCCTGTCGGCCTCATCTTTGGTGATCACCATGGCAACATCCACCACAGCACCGATCTGCGCCTCGGCGGGCGGCTGTTTTCCCCGCTTGTCGTTCACCAGTTCCACGCCACAGAACAGGCCCTTGCCGCGGACGTCGCCGACGGCAGGGTGATCCAGAAGCTCCCGGAGCCGGTCTAGCAGGTAGTCGCCCATCACCCGGCTGTTTTCAACCAGGTTTTCTGCTTCGATAATGCGGATGTTTTCCAGCGATGCCGCCATGGCGCCGGTGCAGCCGCCGTATGTGGAAATATCCCTGAAGAAATGCATCCGTTTATCCGGATCGGACGGATCGTTGAGAAACAGGTCGTAGACGTGCTGTTTGACCACCGTGGCGGAGATGGGTTCATAGGCGCTGGCCATGCCCTTGGCCAGGGTGATCATGTCCGGGTCCACATTAAAGTGCTGGTGCCCTAAAAACTTGCCGGTTCGCCCGAACCCGGCCACCACGATGCCTCCGCCGGCGGTGATGGGCTCCACGATCAACCCACCCACGGTCTCCGGCCCTTCCTTTAGTATGATTTCCTCGACGGCTCTGGCGCACTGGATGTCGCAGCCCGGATAGGTTTTGCCAAACGGGCAGCGGTAGCACAGGCAGTGTGGTATCTGCACGAACCCCTCCGGAAAGGGCCCAAAGTCCTTTTTGCGCTCGGCCTGCCCCGAGGAAGCCAGTACGGCGATGGTGGTGCCATGGTAATCCCGGTCCCGGTATAAAATCTTGTACTTGCCTCTCCGATCCGGATCTATGGTGGTGGCCTGGCGGATGATCTTGTAGCTTTTCTCGTTGGCCTCGGACCCGCTGTTGGAGTAATAGACTTTCCCCATTTTTGGCATCAGTTCCAGTAATTTGCCGGAGAGCTTGATGGAAGGGATGGTGCCGATGCTGCTGGCAAAATAAGCCATCTTTTTCATCTGGGCGGCCACGGCATCGGCAATGCTCTCGCGGCCGTAGCCCACATTGACGCACCACACGCCGCCGGAAGTGGCGTCCAGGTATTCACGCCCCCGGATGTCCGTTACCATCAACCCTTTGCCCGCCACGATAATCATCTGTTCCTGGACTTGAAAACATTTGTGGGGTTTGATGTGATGCCACAAGTGATCCCTGTCGCCCCCGACCATCTCATCCACGCTGTAATCCAAGACATGCGACAATAAATTGTCCATCCGGTGACTCCCTTTTAGCGGGTTTATTTTTACATTGAAAACCTGGTCCTTTGGGCCAGGTCAGAGGCAGTAGGCTCTGCCGGAATCAGCCTGAAAAGGAATCCAGGAGCCAGAATCCAGAATTCAGAATAAGGGTTTCGCCTTCGGCTCAGTCAAAAAAATATCAAATTTGCCGGAGCGCAGCGACATCCGAGTTCTTCTGGCTCCTGACTCCTGGATTCTGAATTCTTTGGTTCATCTATTATCTGATATATCGGGCACCACCAAAATAAACAAGGTCCTTATCATCGCTGAAAACGATTGTCTGTTTTTGCCTGCCTTTTGTCCTGTATTTGGGATTTGACATCTTGCTGTGTCTTAGGATAACAATTTTAAAAATTTTGGACAATCCACGATCGTTGCATCCCCGGCGGAACATTCCAAAAGACATTTGTCTACGTTAAGGAGGAAACAAATGAACACCCAGGAATACCTCGATCTCGAAAACGAATATGGCGCCCACAACTACAAACCCCTGGACGTCGTCTTGACAAAGGGTAAAGGCATTTGGGTCTGGGATGCGGACGGCAAAAAATACATGGACTGCCTGGCTGCCTACAGTGCGGTCAACCAGGGCCACTGCCACCCGGAGATCATAAAAACCATGATGGCCCAGGCCCAGAAACTGACGCTTACCTCCCGGGCCTTTCGAAACGACCAGTTGGGCCATTTTTATAAGGAACTCTGCGAATTGACCCGCTCCCACAAGGTGCTTCCCATGAACAGCGGCGCCGAAGCGGTGGAAACCGTCATCAAGGCGGTGAGAAAATGGAGCTACAAGATCAAGGGCATCCCCGAGGACAAGGCGGAGATCATCGTCTGCGCCAACAACTTTCATGGCCGCACCATCACCATCGTGGGTTTTTCCACCGACCCCACGGCCCGCAGCGGATTTGGGCCATTCACACCTGGTTTCAAGATCATTCCCTTTGGCGATGCCGATGCCCTGGAAGCGGCTATCACCCCCAACACCGCGGGTTTTCTGGTGGAGCCCATCCAGGGTGAAGCCGGGGTCATCATCCCACAGGCCGGCTACTTCAAGGCCGTCCGTGAGATCTGTGACCGTCACAACGTGGTGCTGATCCTCGATGAAATTCAGACCGGTCTGGGCCGCACCGGCCGGCTGTTAGCCGAAGAGCACGAGGGCATCGAGGCAGACCTCACCCTGGTGGGAAAAGCCCTGTCCGGCGGTTTTTATCCGGTGTCCGCCGTCCTTTCCAACAAGGAGGTCATGGACGTGCTGCAGCCCGGCGAGCACGGCTCCACCTTCGGCGGCAATCCACTGGGTTGTGCCATCGCCCGCACCGCCATCCGGGTGCTCAAAGAAGAAAAGATGATTGAAAATGCCAGCGAAATGGGCGATTATTTCCTTGCCGGTCTGAAAAAAATCCAGAGCCTGCATATCAAGGAGGTGCGCGGCCGCGGCCTGATGATCGCCATGGAGCTGTTTCCCGAGGTTGGCGGCGCCCGCCAGTTCTGCTACAAACTGGCCGACAAGGGCCTGCTGTGCAAAGAGACCCATGAGCACACCATCCGCTTCGCCCCGCCTCTGGTCATCAAGGAGGAGGAGGTGGACTGGGCACTGGAACAGATCGGTGCGGTGATGACTGCTTGATCCATACCTTAAAGGAGGAAGACCCGTGAAACGCGATTTTCTGCACGTCACCGATTTCACCGCCGACGAAATCCACGAAACCTTTTCCCTGGCCAAAGAGATCAAGGCGCGCTTCAAGCGGCGGGAAGACTATAAGCCGTTCAAGGACCACTCCATGGCCATGGTCTTCGCCAAGCCATCGGCCCGCACGCGCATCTCCTTTGAAACGGGATTTTTCCGCATGGGCGGCCACGCCCTTTACCTGGGGCCGTCGGATATCTCCATCGGCAAGCGCGAGGCGGTCAAAGATATCGCCCGGGTGATAGCCCGCTACAACGACGTAATCATGGCCCGGCTTTTTGCCCACGCCCATGTGCTGGAACTGGCCGAATACGCATCGGTGCCGGTGATTAACGGCCTCACCGATTACAACCATCCCTGCCAGATCATGGCGGACATGTTCACCATTTTAGAGCACCGCGGCCACCTGAACGACCTGAAGGTGGTCTACGCAGGCGACGGCAACAACATCGTACACTCCTGGCTGCGCCTGGCCCAGCGGTTGCCCTTCCACTTTGTCTGTGCCTGCCCGGATGACTACGAACCTGACTCACAAACGTTTTCAGATGCAAAAGCGGCCGGCCTGTCGGAGGTAGAAATCAGCCACGATCCCAAAGCGGCCGTCAAAGATGCCGATATCGTCTATACGGACGTGTGGGCTTCCATGGGCCAGAAGGATGAGGCCGAAGCGCGCAAAGCCCGGTTCCAGGGGTTCCAGATCAATGACGAACTGATGGCCGCCACCGGCAAAGAGAGCCTGTTCATGCACTGCCTGCCGGCTGAACGCGGCGTGGAGACCACCGACTCGGTGCTTGAATCCAACGCCTCCATCGTCTTCGATGAGGCGGAAAACCGCATGCATGCCCAAAATGCCATCCTCCTTAAAATTTGCGGGAAAGCCTGACGGTTTCGTAAAAAGAATCCTGACAAAGCAGCCCAGTCTTTGATCCAATTATGAGTCTATCGAGGGTAATGAGAGAGAAATTCAAACCAAAACCCGTACTGCTGGTTGCCCTGGGCGGAAACGCCCTGATCGGGAAGGGGCAGCCTGGCACCGTGGAGGAACAGTTCGACAACCTGAAGATCCCAGTGACCCAGATCGCCAGGCTCTCCAGGGACTACCGAGTCATCGTCACCCACGGCAACGGCCCCCAGGTGGGCAACCTGCTGCTTCAGCAAGAGTGCTGCGACACCGTTCCCCGACTGCCGCTGGAGATTCTCGTAGCCCAGACCCAGGGGCAGATCGGCTACATGATCGAATCGACCCTGGACGAAGCCCTCATGGCCATGGGCATCAATAGCCAGCCGTTGGTGAGCCTCATCAGCTATGTGGTGGTGGATGAAACCGACAAGGCCTTCAAATCGCCATCCAAACCGGTGGGGCCTGTGTTTACCAAGGAAAAGGCCGCCACCCTGCCCTACCCCACGCTGAAAACACCTAAAGGCTATCGGCGCGTGGTGGTCTCTCCCAAACCGGTGACCATCGTAGAAAAACGGGAGATCAAAACGCTGATCGATACGGGATTCATCGTCATCTGCTGCGGCGGCGGCGGCATTCCGGTGGTTCGTGCCGGCAGGACCTTCGACGGCGTGGACGCGGTGATCGACAAGGACCTGGCCAGCGCCCGCCTGGCCGAAGAGGTGGGCGTGGACCTGTTCGTCATTGCCACGGATGTGGACGGCATGGCCCTGAATTTCGGCAAGCCCGACGAACGGTACTTGACCTCGGTCAGCCTCGAAGAGGCGACCAGGTATATTCTCGATGGTCATTTTTCCGCCGGCGCCATGCTGCCCAAGGTGGAAGCTGCCATGCAGTTCGTCGGCGACGGCGGGAAGCGGGCGGTGATTACCCGGGTGGACCGCATCGCCGATGCGGTGGCCGGAAAGGCCGGCACCAAATTCGTGCTGGAAAAAGAATGAATTGGGGGATTGTGCACTGAGGAATTCCGGAATTTGGGATGTTGGGAATTGATTCGTGCCCCCTGAACATAACAGATTTAAAACAATTATAACATGTTAAGCAACACATCTGCATTCAAAACATTAAGGAGGAACCCCCATGACTGCCTTTCCATTGGATCACATAATCGAGTCCCAGCAGTTCGACCGGGACCTGCTGGAAGTTGTTTTCCGGACTGCCGACCAGATGAAGGCGGACCTTTGTGGTGAACGCCGCTTTGCCAAGTCCCTGGAAGGCAGGATCATGGCCTCCCTGTTTTACGAACCCTCCACCCGTACCCGCTTTTCATTTGAAAGCGCCATGCTGCGGCTGGGCGGATCGGTGATTACGACGGAAAACGCCCGGGAGTTCTCCAGCGCGGCCAAGGGGGAAAGCCTCTCCGACTCCACACGGATCATGACCGGCTACGCAGACGTGATTGTCATGCGCCACAACGAGGCGGGCAGCGCGGCGCAGGCCGCGGAGATCTCCTGCATCCCGGTAATCAATGCCGGTGACGGCGCCGGCCAGCACCCCACCCAGGCCCTGCTGGACATGTACACCATCGTGGATGCCTTAGGGATACACAGCCTGAAAATCGCCATGGTGGGAGACCTTCGCTACGGGCGGACGGTACGGTCCCTCTCGTACCTGCTCACCAAGTATGAAAACGTGGAGATCATCTTCGTATCACCGCCGGTGTGCAAAATGGAGGGAGACATCAAAGTCTATGGAAGACTACCAGGCGGCCGCCGGCAGATACATCCTCACCCCGGACCGGGTCCAGACAATGAAACCCGACGCCATCATCATGCACCCGCTGCCCCGGGTGGACGAGATCCCCAGGGAAGTGGACGATGATCCCCGGGCCCGCTATTTCCAGCAAGCCCAGAACGGCCTTTACATCCGCATGGCCCTGCTTTACCTGCTGTTGAAAAAGGATTAGCTCTTACCCATCCATAAATGGCATCTTGCAGCCCAGCTCGGCGTTCTCGTGTTATTGAAATCCTCGACGTAGCGCTGCTACGCCTCCGGTTTCAATAACCCTGCGGCCTTGATCTGAACCGCAATCTACCATATCTGGATGGACACGATTCAAGCCTATTGGCTATTTGTTTTTATTAGGCGTTCGATCCAGCTTCGCCATGACTACGCCGAGACAAGTGTTGGACGTTCATCTTTTTAACCGGCCCCTTTCCCAAAACACCGCGCAGGACTTTTACACCATATATAGTGGCGCATATTGTTTCATCACCCCCCAAATTGTGCTTTCTCCTTTACAACCACCGGCCATGATGGTATCTAAAGGTCAGCAATCGCCCCATCCGGCGACAGCTTCTTGTATTTCAACATAACCTGAATAAACGCAACTCATCATCATTTCGCCTTCGGGCGTATAAGGACCTCGGAAATAATTAAACCCACGATCTTACTTGTCTTTTTGCCCGTGTTCTGCGTTGCGTCGATGGCCGCATACAACCAGTATGAAACCATCGACGCGCCTTGACCACGAACAAAAATCCGGCGTCATCTCTGTGGATTTTATTTTTTCCGAGGTCTAAGCTGTTGCGAACTCTCTTTCATCTTTGACCGTTGGACAGGCAAGCAGGAGCAGGCAGCGATGAAACTTAAAAAACTGGACATTGTCGGGTTCAAGTCCTTTTTTGAAAAGGCCAGCATCAACTTCCCCCCTGGCATCTGTGCGGTGGTTGGCCCCAACGGCTGCGGCAAGAGCAACGTGGTGGACGCCCTTCGCTGGGTCATGGGCGAACAGAGCCTCAAGCAGCTTCGGGGAAAGGACAAGGAAGATATCATTTTCTCCGGGGCCAGCGGCAAGCCGCCGCTGAACATGGCCGAAGTCTCCCTGATCTTGGTCAATAACAACGGCAGCATGCCCGAAGCGTACCGGGATTTCAGCGAGGTAATGGTGACCCGCCGCCTCTACCGCAGCGGCGAAACCGCCTACCTGATCAACAAGCAGCCCTGCCGGCTCAAGGATATCCACAACATTTTCATGGGCAGCGGCGTGGGTGCCCGCACCTACGCGGTCATCCAGCAGGGAAACATCGGCGCCATTACCGACGCCGGACCCGACGAACGGCGGGTCTTCATCGAGGAGGCGGCCGGCGTCACCCGCTACAAGATGCGCAAGACCGAAGCCCTGAGAAAGGTTAACGCCACCAACCAGAACCTGCTGCGAGTCAAGGACATCATTACCGAGATCGACCGCCAGATGGCCGGCCTCAAGCGCCAGGCCCGGAAAGCTGAACGGTTCAAACGCCTAAAGGCGGAAGCCCGGCAGATCGACATCCGGCTCATCCGTTACCACGATGCCGACCTGGGCCGCCAGATGGACGACACCGGCACCCTGCTCAAATCGCTAAAAGATGAGGACATCGGCCAGAGCACCCGACTGAAAAAGATCGATGCGGCCATCGAAGCCATCAAGCTCCGGCGATTTGAAAAAAACCGGGACATCTCCTCCCAAAAATCCCGGAAGTTCGAAATTCAGCGAAAGATCGACCGCATGGAGGCCGACCTGGTCCATATGAAAACGGACCGGGAGCGGCTGGTGCGCGAGGTTGCCGAGTTAGAGGCGGCCAAGACCGATCTGGAGGCCAAAAACAGCACCATTGTCTCGGAGGTCGACCAGGTCCAGCAGCAGCACGAGGTGCTGCAATCCCAAATCAGCGAGATGAGGGAGACCATCGCCCGGGAAAATGCCGACTCATTCGGTTTCCGTGAACGCATCGACACCTTGAATCGGGCGCTGGAAGCCGGCAAGAACGATCTGATGAAAATGGTGGCCGAAGAGGCACGGGTTAAAAACACCCACCAGAATGCCGCCGACAACCGCGAAAACCTCAAGCGCCGGCTCAGACGCATCGACGAAGAGACGGCATTGGCCGACAAAACCGTACGGGAAGCCACCGGTCGCCGCGAAGCCGCCAATGCCGAACTGTCCCAGATAAAAAACGAAATCCGGGATCTGGATGTTCGAATCGCGTCCTTGAAAAAGGAACTGGATGTCGCCATCGCTTCCCTGTCCACCCAGGTCAAAACCACCCAAACCCTGGAGATGGAGCGCAACAAGGCCCGCAGCAGCCTGGCCACCCTGAAAAAGATGGAAACAAACCTGGACTGGTACAAGGACGGGGTCAAGGCTGTGCTCAAGGCCACCAGGCAGGAGACGCAGCAATCAGAGGCCACCCCACCCACCGGTATCGTCGGGCTTCTGGCCGATGTGATCGACCCGGCCCCAACCTATGAAACCGCCGTGGAGGCGGCCCTTGGTGAATCCCTCCAATACATCCTGGTGAAGGACCAGCCGTCTGGCGCCGGTGCCATTGGCTACCTGCAGCAGACCCAGGCCGGACGGTGCGGATTCATCCCTGTGAACGGCGCGCGAGCCATGGACGATCGTCCTGACAAACAGCCGGTACCCGACCGTCTCATGTTGAATCACATCCGCGTCAAGGAAGGTTTCGAATCGGTGGCCGGCGCCCTGCTTGGACACGTGGCGGTCGCCGACACCCTGGATGCGGCCCGGGAGTTGTTCAACCGCAACGGCCGGGTGCAGACCGTGGTCACCCGTGGCGGCGACCTGCTGTCCCACCAGGGGGTGATGATCGGGGGAAGCCCGGACAAGCTGTCGGGCATTTTGGCGAAAAAACGGGAAATCAAATCCCTGGCCATACAGTGCGACCAGCTGGACACCCAGGTGGAGGAGGCCCACAACGCCCAAACGGAAATGGAAATCCGGGTCCGCAGACTTGAAAAGCAACTGCAGGAAACCATCACCGAAAAAGGCCATGCCGCCCGGGATGCCATGGAGGCGGAAAAGGACCTTTACCGGGCCGATGAAGACCTGAAAAACGCCCGGCGGCACCTGGAGGTTGCCCGATTGGAGCAGGAGCAGCTCATGGGCGAAGAGATGGATCTGGACGAAGAGATCGAACGTTACCATACACTGCTGGAAACCATCGCCCGTGACGTTACCAAGGCCCAGGAACATGTGGCCCGCACATCGGTCCAAATCGATGAAACCGCCTCACAGCTGGAAGCCTTCAATCAGCGGATCGTGGACCTGAAACTCAAACTCACCTCCGCCAGCGCCAACTGCCGCCAAATCGGAAAAAATCGATGGAACCGTCAAGCGTAGCGAAATCATCAACCGGGATCTTGCCGCCCACTACGACGCCCTCAAGGAGCTGGAAAGCCGGTTGATCACGGATGAAAAGGAGTTTGGGGAGATCGATGCCCGCTTGAATGAAAATGATGATCAGATCTCCCAGATCCAGAACCAGCGCGAGGAACTTCACCAGAAGATCCGCATGCTGGAAATGGATTTGGCCGAAAAGCGAATCAAGCGGGAAAACCTGGAAAACCGGTGCCAGGAATATTACCACTGCGCCATCGCCGACTTTGGCAACACCGACAAACAGCCGGATGACACTTGCGAACAGAGCCCCGAGGAGCTGGAAAAAATCCTTGTCACCATCCGCCAGAAAATCGTAACTATTGGCGACGTCAACCTCGAGGCCATCCGGGAATTCGAGGAACAGAAGCAGCGCTACGATTTTCTGTGCGAGCAGCGGAACGATCTCGTCAAAGCCATCGACGGCCTGCACAGGGTGATCCGAAAGATCAACCGCATCACCCAGGAACGATTTCTGGACACCTTCAACCGCATCAACGAAAAACTCCAGGAAGTGTTTCCGCGGCTGTTTGAAGGGGGCTCCGCCCGCCTGGTACTGACCAATCCCAACGAACCGCTGGAGACCGGGGTGGAGTTCTTGGTTCATCCACCGGGCAAAAAGCTCACCCGCATGAGCCTGCTTTCAGGTGGAGAGAAGGCCCTGTCGGCCATCAGTTTCATCTTTTCCATCTTTTTGCTCAGGCCGGCATCCTTTTGTCTCATGGACGAGATCGATGCGCCGCTGGACGACGCCAACATCATTCGGTTCAACAACCTGATGAAGGTGATCGGTGAGAAATCCCAGCTCATTATGATCACCCACAACAAGAGCAGCATGGAGTTTGCCGACACCCTGTTCGGCATCACCATGGAACAAAAGGGGCTGTCCAAGGTGGTATCGGTAAACCTGGACCGCGAGAACCACGGAAAGGACATCCATGGCATTCAACTGGTTTAAAAAGGAGAAGAGAAAAACGGCGCCACCAGAAGCACCCGCTAAGTCCGATGATGAAGCGGCCGTTGCGTCGTCGATTGATGAGATTGCCGAAGAGGCAATTCTTGAACCGGAGGCATCCATCGACCAAGCAGTTGATGCGGCAGCGGCCGCTGATCTGGAAGGCGACGTGCAGGTCCCGGAGGAAGAAGTGCCGCCATCGGCGGGTGACGCCCCCCCTGAGAAAAAGGGCAAGGGCCTCTTTTCCCGCCTGAAATCCGGCCTTTCCAAAACCCGCAAAATTCTCACCACAGATATCGATGACCTGTTTCTCGGAAAGAAGCTTGTTGACGACGACATGCTGGAGAACCTGGAAGAGCTGTTGATCACCGCGGACATGGGTGTCCAGACTACCATGGACATCATGGAAAAGATATCCAAGAAGCGGTCGCGCATCGCGGGGGCTAAAGAATTGAAAACGGTCTTAAAAGAAGAGATTCTGGCCTATTTCGATGCCCTGCCCGCACCTGAGCCCAAGGCTGCCGCCAAACCCAACGTGGTCATGGTGGTGGGGGTCAACGGGGTGGGCAAGACCACTACCATCGGCAAACTGGCCGCCCACGAGTCCCGCAAAGGGAAGAAAGTGCTGGTTGCCGCCGCCGACACCTTCCGGGCAGCCGCCATCGAACAGATCGCCATCTGGGCCGAACGGGCCGGCGCGGATATCGTCCGCCACAAGGATAATGCGGATCCGGCGGCCGTGGCCTACGACGGTATTGAGGCCGCCATCTCCAGAGGCGCGGACATCGTCTTCGTGGACACCGCCGGCCGTCTTCACACCAAGATAAACCTGATGGAAGAGATTAAAAAGATCCAGCGCTCCCTGGCCAAACGGCTCCCCGGCGCTCCCCATGAGGTGCTGCTGGTGCTGGACGCCACCACAGGCCAGAATGCCCTGTCACAGGCCAAGATGTTCAATGAGGCGCTGGGTGTCACCGGCATCGCCCTCACCAAGCTGGATGGAACGGCTAAGGGCGGCATCGTGGTGAGCATCTGCAGCAGCCTGAACATCCCGCTGAAATATATCGGTGTGGGAGAAGGCGTTGAGGACCTTCAAGCGTTCGATCCGAAACGGTTCGTGGAGGCGCTTTTTTAGGGCGGCGGCCCTTCGGCTTGCGCAACCTGCGGCAAGTTATTTTTTAATCTTTTGTCCTCAGGTACCGGCTATCTGGCTTCCTGTCTTTCGATACAACGGGAGGCCGATCATCCCTGACTTTTTAATTTCATTGGCCGCTTCGAAGGCCTGGATGGTTTTCAATGCGTCGGCATCGATTCCGGGCACCGCCACCACCGGGCAAATGTACTGCGCCCGTCGATTCGTCCGTCCGGATCCGTGAAGATCGGTCATGGTCAGAATGCCAAGCAGGGTGTAATTGCTGGTCGCCCCGGCCAGTACCGCCATGACCGACGGGTCGCACCTGAGGTTGTTCAAAAACAAATCCAGCGGGTTACGGGTCCATCGGGTGCTGAAGACCCAGCGGCTGATTTTTTTCGGATACCCGGTGAGCTGCCACTCTTCGGCCCGCCGGTTATTGATCACTGCCACTGCACAAAATTCACAGGACCGGCCCCTCGCTACGGTGGTATCGCGGTTGTGGCTCAGGTATTGCAGATTCTGTGTTTTTTCGGGCATGCCGCCGATCACGAGAACGTCTTTCAACAACGGGACGTTCGGCGCCACCACCCGTGTCACAGAATGGATGAGATCATCGATAAAATTGTTTTTCATCCCGGCACCCCTCGGTTACGGCCATTCCCACAATGTGATCCAGTTCCAATCCCTAAACTGACATTTCACCCGACCATCCGTCAACTGCTTTTTATGGGGCACAACATACCCACCCCGCCTTTTTTCAGCGCATTAATGAAAGGGTTCCATCTTTTGACCCACACTCAATTTCGCCGGTACCGCCAGATGAAGTCCACGATCTGCCGGGCATACATCTGCGGGTAGTGCTCGAAAATGTTGTGGCCGCATTTAGGAAATACCAGCAGTTCGCCCTTGGTCAAGTGGCGGTAAAAGGCAATCCCCTGCTCCACGTCGAAAAAATAGCCCCGGTCCGGGTACATGACCAGTAACGGACAGGTCACCTGCGAAATGGCCGGCCGGAGGTCGAAAAAGCCGGTTTCACCATAGCACCCGCCCCCTTTGGCGCAGATATCGTAAAAGATCTTCCCCCGGTCGACACCGTGCCAGCGGATATATTTTTTCTGAAGATCGGTGCCAAGGCCTTCGAAAGTGGCCGGGAGTTTCTGACGGTTGAAATCTTCCATGGAAATGACGCTGTTGCACATGGTGCTGGCCGTGACGAGAGTCCTGACCTGACCGGGATAACGAACGGCATAGTCCACACCCACCACGCCTCCCTCGCACTGGCCAACGATGTGAAAACGGTCAAGCCCCAATCGTGCCAACAGTTCGGCCATGGCCGACACACTTTGCCCGCGAAAATCCTCATCCACATAGGACCGGGCGAAGTCAGCACCGCCATCCGATCGGCCGAACCCGCGCCGGTCATACAACAGCACCCGAAAACCGGCCTGAACCAGCAGCGGATAGATCCCATCCCACATCATGGCGCAGGAGAAACCGTTGTGCAGCAGCACGATGGTCTCTCCTTCCCCGTGGATTTCGTAGTATGTGTCCAGGCCGTCAATTTTCACAACTGTCATCAGGAATTCCTCAACCGATCATTGTCTTGGATCGTCTGCGTCTCCATCTATGTTAACAAAAACAGTAGGCGTTCACGGGTTCAGGGTTCACCGTTCAGGGTTGCTTTTTTCTTCGATCTTATTTGAGATTTGGATATTGGTATTTATTTAAGATTTGGTGCTTGCAATTTGTTGTTTACGGCGTACGCCTTTCCAACTGCGCCGGTTTATCCGGGTCAGCGGTGGCGGTCCACCCCGATTTTCGGGCACATATCGGCCACCGGGCACCGGCTGCAAAAGGGAGAAATGGGCCGGCACAGGACTTGGCCGAAGGCCACCAGCAGTTCGTTGTAACGGATCCAGTGTCGCTTGGGCAGCTTTTTTCTCAGGGCCAGTTCGGTCTTGTCCGGATTTTTCGTCTTTACGTAGCCGATGCGGTTGCTGATCCGGTGCACGTGGGTGTCCACACAGATGGCCGGAATCTTGAATCCCTCCACGAGGACCAGGTTGGCGGTCTTGCGGCCCACACCGGGCAGGGCCGTGAGTTCCTCCAGGGTATCCGGCACCTTGCCGCCGTAGCGGTCCAGCAATATCCGGCTGATGGACAGCAGTCGCCTGGCTTTGGTGGGATAGAACCCCACCGGGTAGATACATTTTTCGATTTCCCGCGGCGTCAGCTTCACCATCGTTTCCGGGGTCCGGGCCACATCGAGCAACCGCTGGGCAGCCACACCGGTTACCTCGTCCTTGGTGCGCAGTGAGAGCAGGGTGGAGACCAGCACTTCGAAGGGGGTGGCTCCGCGGGTGGCAATGAAGGTAATGATGGGCGGGTTCCACTGGCGGTAATTGGATTTGATGGTGGCTACAAAGCGGTCGATATCAAAGGCGCTCTTTTTGGTCATGACAATCGGTTCTTTCCGGATCCATAACAGAGATGGGTAGCATCGGCATTACCGTGCATCCATACACCGACCGACCGTTCAGGTAAAGCCCCAAGGGCCGCGGAATAAATAAATGGACCCGGGATTGCACCGGATTTTGGTTCGGAGGCCATTTTCTTTACCGTATACATCACCGCAAAACGGGGTAACCCGCTTTTTACGAAACCATCAAGGTTTGGACTTTTGGAATTTAGTCATTGTTATTAATTTTGTTATTTGGCTTTTGGCTATTGTGATTTATTTGTTATTTGTCTTTTATTCTCTGACATAGAAAACACGAATTTCAGGATTAAGATACTAATTAAGGGATTGGGGAATTGTTGGAGCGGCGGGCATCCGCTGAAAAATTGACTACGGAAAGCATCGGTCATCCGATTTCAGACATCGGTCCTCAGACCCCAGTCTTCCGACTTCAGGCTTCCAACCTCAGACCTCCGGCAACAAAGGAGAAACACCATGACAGACACCCCGTATCGTTTAGGCATAGACTTGGGCGGCACCAAAATCGAGGCCATCCTGCTGGACCCAAAGGGCCACAGCCTGCTCAGGGAGCGAATTGCCACGCCGCGTGATCCGGACGGACACACCGAATACGAAAAGATCCGGAATACCGTCCATACGCTGATCCGAAGCACATTGGAAAAAGTGCCGGAGGGTCGGGTCTGCACCATCGGCGTAGGCATTCCAGGCACCATCAACACCCGAAGCGGCCGGGTTCAGAACGCCAACACCACCGGGCTCATCGGCCACCCCTTCCAGCAGGATCTGGAGCGGCTCCTGGGCCGCCCCATCGCCATGGAAAACGACGCCAACTGCTTCACCCTGGCCGAAGCCAGGGAAGGCGCCGCCAAGGGGTATCACCTGGTGTTCGGCATCATCCTGGGCACCGGCTGCGGGGGAGGCATCAGCATCGGCGGACGGATCCACACCGGCCGACATCGCATCTGCGGGGAGTGGGGACACTTCTCTGTGGACCCTGCTGGGGCCCCATGCTACTGCGGAAACCAGGGATGCGTGGAAACCAAAATCAGCGGCGGCGGTGTGGCCCGATCCTTTTTCGAACACACCGGCCGGCGGCTCACCCTGGAGCAGATCACCGACGGGTACCGGCAGGGCGACGCCCCGTGCACGACAGCCTTCGAGCAATTTCTGGACGATTTCGGCCGCTGCCTGGGGGGATTGATCTCCGTTCTCGACCCCGATGCCGTGGTGCTGGGTGGTGGGGTGTCCAACATCGACGAACTCTACACCCGGGGGCTGAAACAGGTGCGCCGCTACGCCTTCCACGAACACGTGGAGACACCTATTCTAAAACACCGGTTGGGCGACTCCGCCGGCGTCATCGGCGCCGCCTGGATCGGTAAGTGACTGAGGACTGAGGGCTGAGGGCTGAGGGCTGAGGGCTGAGGGCTGAGGGCTGAGGGCTGAGGGCTGAGGGCTGAGGGCTGAGGGCTGAGGGCTGAGGGATAAACGCAATCATCTTGAATCACTTGTGTCAAGTAAATTGTTTCGCCTTAGGCTGAAACAGTCGGAGCGCAGCGACATCCGGGATACTTTACTTCGAAGCCCGTTTCACGGCGCGCTGCAGGGCGCCGGTGATCTTTTTTGCCGGCCAGGCCGTCACCGACCAGCCGATGGCAATGATCATCAGCCAGACCATCACCTTACCGCCCTGGCTCAGGTTCCGCCCCTGGGTCACCAAGGGGCCGAGGAAAACGGCACAAACAAAACCGGCGACAATGCGCCAGGTGTCATCCGAAAATAGCAGGTAAAAAAGAATATATGAAACGGTAATAGGTCGTTTTTGCATGCTCACTCCTTCAGGGTTCGCGAAAAAATAAGTCCGCAATTTCGGGCGTTGAGACGCCTGTCCGGCAAGACGTGAAAACGGAAGGCATATCCGGGATATGTCGAGTTTTCGCAACGCAGCCGGGCGGGATGCATCGGCGTTCGAAATGTGAAGTTATTTTTGAGCGAGCCCTTAGTAACGACTATATCTGGCCGTTGCATAAAGGCTTTTGGCTGCCGGGTCAAGGCGCCAATTGACACCATGGCGCTTTTCACCTATTTTAAGGAATACGGCAATGGATTTAAAGACGAGCTTCAATATACTGGATATAGATCCAGAAGCGAACGAAGCGCAGGCCAAGCAGGCTTACAAAGCCCAGGTGCGGCGCTGGCATCCGGATCAGTTTCCCGAGGGGTCGGCCACCAAAATCGGCGCCGAAGAGCAGCTGAAGCAGATCAACATCGCCTACGCCCGGGTCAAGGCACACCTGGCAAGGCACCGGCCGAATCCCACCGTCACAGCTACCGGCACCCCAACCCACCCGCGCCAGGGCACTGCCGTCCGCCACGATACGCCCGGCGAAAAATCGAAAAACCGCTCCTGGGTCGACCATCTGTTTGACGCCCTGAACGCCTTTGCGGGGAATCGTGCCGACGAACCGCCAACAACACCGTCCGGTCAAACCGATGCGAACCGGCGAAAGACCTTCGAGCAGGTTCTCGACGAAATGGCCGGCAGCGGCATCTCCCCAAAACAGAACCGCCAACCGGGCAATCCTGCCGCCGCCTCCCGACGCACCGCTGCCGGCTACCGGCACTACCGCCGTAGCGGTGGAACCGTGGGTGCGGTGAGCGGCACGGAAGGTCCCGGACCGGTCAAACCGGTGGGCCGGGTTCGAGGAATCGGCAGAAACCGGTGAGGAGACTTTCTTATCCAAAGGATTCCAGCAAGGCAACCATCAGCCGCCACACCTTTTCCACCGACGGCAAATAGAGGCGCTCCGAGGGCGAGTGCGGATTTTCAATGGTGGGTCCCAAGGAAATCATATCCATGCCCGGACACCGGTCGCCGATCACCCCGCACTCTAATCCCGCATGCATGATCTGCACCGTGGGTTCGGTATCAAACCGTTCCCGGTAAAGTGCCGTGCAGCGCTTGAGCAGCTGGGATTCCCGGTCCATGGGCCACGACGGATAGCCGGTGCCGGTGTGAACCGTGGCACCGGTGAGACGGCCCACGGCCTCAACCGCCAGGCATATGGCGTCGAGTCTAGAGGGCACTGAACTTCGCTGGTTGGAGGTCACCACCAACGCATCGTTTTTTATCTCTACCATGGATAGGTTGGAGGAGGTCTGCACCAGAAGCGGAAAATCTTCAGCCATTTCAGCCGGACCGCTGGGCAGCGCCACCAGCAGATTCACCGCCATGGCCGTATCGTTTTCTGTGACCCCGCGACGGCTTGCATTTACCGGGCCTTTTTTATCAATATGGATATTCAGCCCCGGGTCCGCCGTCTTATACTCCTGTTTGATGATGTCGGCGCCTGAAACGATAGTCCTTTTCAGAACATCTACCCGGTCCCGACGGCAGGCCACAAACGCCTCACACTCACGGGGAATCACATTCCTGCCGGTGCCTCCCTTTAGCTCCACGAGTCGCATCGGCGCTGCCGTCATCCCGGTGCTCAGCAGGCGAGCCATGACCTTGTTGGCATTGGCCCGGTGCCTGGCGATATCCACACCGCTGTGCCCCCCCTTCATGCCTTGGGCGGACATCCCCAGCAACTCATACTCTCCGTCAAAAATCTGCACATCCAATGGCCGATTGATGGTGGTGTTTCGACCGCCCGCACATCCGACCACAAACACCCCCTCATCCTCCGAATCCAGGTTGATGAGGATTTTGCCCGACAGCAGTGACGGGTCCATCTTCAGGACACCGGTCAGGCCGGTCTCCTCATCCACCGTAAAAAACAGCTCCAAGGGTGGGTGGGATACATCCGGGCTGTCCACCAGGGCTAAGGCCATGGCAATGGCAATCCCGTTGTCCGCCCCCAGAGTGGTTTCCCGGGCGGTAAGCCAGGGGCCATCCTGCACCATGCGGATGGAATCTTTGGAAAAGTCATGATCCGAGCCGGCACACTTTTCGCCGACCATGTCCATATGGCCCTGAAGAATGATGATGGGCGCTTGTTCAAAACCATCGGTGGGAGGCACTTGAATCACCAGGTTGCCGGCTGGATCCAATCTTACAGCCAGGCCCCTGACCATGGCCCACTGCTGTAGCCACCGGGAAATCTGCTGTTCCTGTTTCGAGCATCGGGGAATCTGGTTTATCTGTTCAAAATAATCGATGACTGTGCGGGTCGCATTGCCCATGGATAAATCTCCTTTGATGCGTCATCCTGATTTTTATAGCAATCTGCACAACGATGGGGTTATAGATGCCGATTGTGGAAAAAGGGGATTAAGATATATAAAAAAAAGCCGATAGGCAAGTTAGAGCACCGTGGTGCAAAAAGGAAGGGTGCAGAAAAACTCCATGAACACCAAATTTCTGATGATCATCGCCTTCTTGTTTTTTCTCTCCTGGAGAAAGGGCGCAGACAGCTTCCTCCTGTTCTGTGCCCTTTCTGCCGCCGGCCTGTGTATTTGCGTGCTCATCCACCGTATGGAAAACACCCATATCGTGGTCGACGAAGATACCCAGTAAGAGCCGCGGCCCTATCCATCGGCAGTCGATTATCAAACCCGTTTCTGATCAGGAGCGTCTTTCCAGGCAGTCCAGTACCGCCTGGCAATTGCCGGGTGCAGTCACCAGCAGGTGCTCTTCGATCCGTTCCCCGTTCAGGTAGTCGTTGAGATAGAACTTTTCGCCACTGGCTTTAAACAGCTGCCCGCCGGCCGCCTCCACGATCATTTGGGTGGCAGCCAGATCCTTGAAGGTTTCGTTGGCTGTAACGGCCACATCCGCCCGTCCCATGGCCACGTAACACAGGTGAGCGCCGGTACAGCCCAGGTTTCTAACCTTTCCGGGAAACCGGGAAACATAGTGCCGGTGGAATCTCGAAAAGGTGAACATCAGACTTTCGTCGTCGATGATGCTATCGTCGGTCATCTGGATGCGCTTCTCGCCCCAGAAGGCCTCGCCGCCGGCCCGGGCATGAAACAGGTCACCGGTAGCCGGCATGTAAAAGGCGCCGAATACCGGCCAGAAATTTTCCAGAAGCGCCAATGACATCCCCCAGATGGGAATGCCGGCCTGGTAATTGTCCACCCCGTCGATAGGGTCGAAGATCCACAGGTATCGCCGGCTGTCATGGGTATAGGCGGTGTCCAGTGTTTTGCTGGTGAACATCCGGTGGTCGGGATACTGGTTGCCCAACTCTTGCCGGAAGCGTTTGCTGATCTGTAACTCTGCCCGGGTGACCAACCCTTCATCGAACTTGACTGGCCCCCTGCTCTTGCCGAAGCTGTTCATTGCCGCTTGTCCGGCACTGCGAATGGCGTTGATGGCAAACGCCGTTAAGGCTTCGATCCCATGGCTTGGCTCCTGTGTCATGTCACCCCCTGGTTGTTGAAAAGATGGTTTCCCTGGCGAACAAATATGGCAGAACTACTGAAAAAACAGACACATCTCCCACAACGATAGCCGATTTTATTCCTTTTAAAATGCATGGGCAGATCATCCGGGAACAATGGTTCCGGTGGAACAACTGGCAATGGAGGCAGGTATGCTTTCAAATGATATTGATAAGGTAATGGAAAATGGGGCAGGTGGGAAGCAATTTAGCACATCCCCGATTTCCCGTTGGGAAATTCAGGGATTGCCGGCTATTTTTTCGAGGCATACCCGTCGGCATACCATCCGCCGCCTTTCAGTTCGAAGCTGCACGCGGAAAGTATTTTCTTGGCTTTGTCGTGGCATTTGGGGCACTCAACCGATTTGGTATCCATCCGAACCAGTTCTTCGGTAATATGGCCACATTTGCACTGAAATTCGTAAACCGGCATCTGTCTGTCCTTTCTGGGTCGGGCAATCTGTGCCAGCGGCTTTGTTACCATTGCCCGTTTTTGAGCCAACTTAGTTCCGTTTTCGTATCATGTCAAGCCCCGATCTTCGTATCTTAATTCTCTTATGAAACTTCAATACCCGTAATTAAACAGCTGAACGCCCAACATCCAACGTCGAATAAGGTATTCTATCCATTTCATCAATCGGTGGAGCGTAGCGACCTCATCATTCGATGTTCAATTTTTTAATAAATTACAATGGCTATTTTCGCTCTATTTTTACAACCAGGTACCCGGCGTTGCGCCGTTTGACCAGCAGTTGAATGGTTTCGCTGTTCTTGTTCTTTTTCATCAGACCGGCAAAATCCTTACGGTCTTTCACGACGCTGCGATTGACCTCCTTGATGATATCGCCAGGCCGCACATCGGCCCCTTGGGCTAAACTGTCATCTTTTACATCTGTAACCAAAACGCCGTTTTCCTTTCCGTCAATCCCGAAACGGCGTGCGATGTCTGAATCCAGATCCGTCACCTCGATGCCCAGTTCGTCATTACCCCGACTCTGGGTGGCAACGATCTTCTCATCATCGTCCCGTTTGGCCAAGGTCACCGTCAGGGATTTCTTCTTGCCGTCCCGTATCAAGTTGATTTTTGTCTGGTGCCCCACCGGGGTGTTGGCGATCATGGCAGAGAGTTCCCGGCCGGTTGACACACTACTGCCGTCCACGGACAAAATAATGTCATTGACCCTGATTCCGGCCTTGTCCGCCGGGTGACCTTCGAATATCTGGGTCACCAGCACACCCTTTTCCGCCTTCAGGCCGTAATAGTCGGCAAGTTCCGGGGTCAGATCCTGAATCCCAACCCCCAGCCAACCACGGGAGACCTCACCCTTAGCATTGAGCTGGCCGATGATTCCTTTGGCCAAGTTGATGGGAATGGCAAAACCGATGCCCTGGCCACTGGCGATGATGGCCGTGTTGATTCCCACCACCTTTCCATCCATGTTGAGCAGGGGACCTCCGCTGTTGCCTGGATTGATGGAGGCGTCGGTCTGGATAAAATCGTCATAGGGTCCCGAACCGATGATTCGCCCCTTGGCACTCACGATGCCGGCTGTGACCGTCTGCTCCAATCCGAAGGGGCTGCCGATGGCCACCACCCAGGTGCCCACTTTCAGCTTTTCAGAATCGCCAAGTTCAAGGGGTTTAAGGTTTTTCGCCCCTTTGATGCGGATCAGGGCAAGGTCCGTCTTGGGATCCCGCCCCACCAGTTCCGCATCGAACTCCTTGTCGTCGGCCAGAATCACCTTGATCTGATCGGCATCCTCGATCACATGGTTGTTGGTGACGATGAAACCGTCGTCATCAATGAGAAATCCGGAACCCAGGCTGCGCTTTTTGAAGTCGCGATGATGGCCGTCGCCCTGGAACGGTCCGAAAAATTCGTCAAAGGGATTGCGGTTGCCGCCAAAGGGGTTGCCGAAAAAATGCCGGAAGACGGGACTGCCGCCTTTTATGGTTTTCACGGTGCGGATGTTCACCACACCGGGCCTAGCCGCCTCGGCAATTTCGCTGAAGCTTTCCGGAGCCAGATAGGCATGGGCACTGCCAAGCATCGGACCAGATCCCCACAGCAAAACGACAGCCGCCGCCAGGAGAAAGGTTGAAAGCCGTTTGGTTATTTCTCTGGATGCAATCATGGATGTCCTCCTGAAAAATTGGATTGTGAAGATAAAGTAAAGAATTCTGGATTCCTTTTCGGACTGATTAAAGATATCGCAGCAGGGTTACTACAAGATGACAGAAAGGTTACCAAATGGTAATCTGGTAAAAAAAAGCGACAGGGAATAATTGGTGGTGTTGGAACCGGATCAATTGTCGGCAGGGACTTCAAGCGGGTTATCAGTGGGTGCGGCTGCCAGTTGTTCCCGCAATGCCATGCCGATCTGCTCCAGGCGGTAGGGTTTTTTAATATACCGGCCGGCGCCTAAACGCTGGGCTTCCAGCACACGCTCCGATTCGGAAAAGCCGCTGGTGATGATGGCTTTCTGTCCTGGCGCGATAGCCAGAATCTGCCGATAGGTTTCAAGGCCGTCCATCTCGGGCGCCATGATCATATCCAGAACCAGGATATCCGCCGGGGTCTGCCGGATGTATTGAACCGCTTCCTCACCACCGGCAACCGTATCCACTCGGTAATCCAGGCGTTTGAGCATGAATGCGGCCAGGTCACGTTGCTCTTTGATGTCATCCACCACGAGCACCAACTCGCCGTCACCGCGATAGCGATCGATGGGAAGCTCATCAACCGCCTTTTCCATATCCTGCCGGGTAATGGGGAAATAAAGGTCAAATACGGTCCCCTGGCCTTCTATGCTGCTGGCATCGATGAAACCGCTGTGATCTTTCACGGTGCCCCACACCACCGCCATTCCCAGGCCGGTTCCGCTCCGGCCCATTTCCTTTTTCGTATAAAAGGGCTCGAAGATCCGTTCCAGGTCCTGGGCCGGGATGCCGATGCCGATGTCGGCTACCCGCAGCAGCACATAATCACCTTCCGGCACGGTTTCGAATCCGTGCAACGGGCGGTCCACATAGCAGTTCTGGGTGCTTAACGTGATCTCACCGCCATCGGGCATCGCTTCGGCAGCGTTGGTGACCAGGTTCATAACGGTTTTCCCCAGATGTACCGGAGAGCCGACAATGTTGAACACCGCCGGAGCCAGATCTGAATGAATCGTCACTTGGGGATGGACAGATTTGAGCTTGGCCAGTTCCGGGCTGTCTAAATAGTCCTGAACAATGAGGTTCAAACCGATGACGTCGGTAACGGCCACCCCCCGCCGCGCCAGGGTCAGCATATCCTGAACAATGGCCGCTGCTTTTTCACCGGATTTTTTAATGGTTTCGACGATAGTGCGCACCTCGCTGCCCTCGGGAATATCCATGAGCAGGAGTTCCGGGTAGCCCACCAGACCCGAAAGAATGTTGTTCAGATCGTGGGCCACCCCGCCGGCTAGAGCGCCGATGGCCTCCATTTTCTGCGCCCGCTGGAGTCGCGCCTCCATCTCCTTCATCGCGGTGATATCCGTGGCCACCTGGAGCCGGACAATGCGGCCGTCATCCCACACGATGGCACGGGCATAGATGATATACCAGCGGCCATTGACCGAATTTTTTTCTTCCCAGGAATAGCTCTCCCCCGACCGACCGTTTTCGTCCAGCAACAGGTGGTTCTTGCACTGGCGGCAGGGTGTATCCTGCCCCAGTATCGCTTTGTGGCAGTTTTTACCCACAATATAATCGCCATAAGTCTGTTTCATATGGCGGTTGGCCAGCATAATGGTGTGGGTTTCGATATCCGACACATGGATATCCGCATCAATACTGTCAAGAATGGATGCGAGCCGTTCGTGACTGGCCCGGACCCGCCCCTCGGCCTGTTTTCTCTCCAAGACCTCTTTATTCAGATCCCGGTTGATTCGTTGAAGCGCTACAGTGCGTTCTTCCACCCGTTTTTCAAGGTTCAGGTTGATATCGTCCGTTTTTCTTTTCTCTTTTTCCAGCAGGTAGTTCAGGAAAAAGCTTTTGCGCTGGTGGGTTTCGATGGAATAGCAGATGAGCATCCCCAGGAGATTGATCCCCAGAAAATGGGCACCGTAAATCAACTGGATGACACTCGTGGCTTCCATCAGCCACGTCATGGCTCCCTGAAAGCCGCAAACCACCAATATGCCGGCAAAAGAGGCGGTGATAAACCGAGCATGGATAAAGGTGTACCCAAAAAAGACACAAAAGATGGTTCCAACCCCGTAATAATATGACTCCGGAGCTGGGGTAATCACAACCATGGCCACATAGGCAAATCCGGTGACCAGAATGTAAATGGCATTGATCGACTGCCAAAACCGCCGGTAGACATCGGTGTATGAGAAGACCAGCCCCACCAGAAAAACGGGGCACACCAGTACATATCGGATGAACCACAACTGGTGTTTTTGTTCTGGAAACACATAGGCATCAAGAACGCCGAATATGCTGAAAAAGAGAATTGAGTATAGTTTGCACCGCCGCACATGATCAAGGGAGTTTGCAAAATAGGCTCTTCGGAAGGGTTGTTCGAGGTATTTGTCACTTCCCGCAAAGGCCAGGGTCAACGGGTTGAGGCTGACCCGAAGCATGCTGTAGGGAATGGCGTCGTCAATTTTGTTCTGTGTCGGGTTCATGGGTCACCGTCGGTACGCGCGCAACCAATCGGGGTAGAGGGAAACGGAAAAGGGCAGGTTTAATGGAGTGACTCAAATCGGCTCATGTTCTCAACTGGTCAGCAGCAGAAGGCAAACAGAGGGTGAAGACGCTTCCTTTTCCAGGTGTGCTCTCGACATCGATTTCGCCGCCATGGGCACGGGCAATAGTCCTTGCCAGGCTCAACCCCAACCCGGAGCCACCGGTTGCCCGGCTTTGGTCACATCGAAAGAACCGGTTGAAAATTTTCAGCTGCTCTTCAGTATCGATGCCAGCGCCACTATCTTTTATGGAAACGTTAATCCTTTCAATATCTTTCATATCACGAAACGCTCGAATGTCAATATTTCCCGGTGCCGGTGTATACTTGATCGCATTGTCCACAAGATTGGCCATCGCCCGTTGAAGCATTTTCAGATCCCCTTCCACCATCAGGGTATCAGCTGTTTCGCAGGTCAGGGAAAGCCCCTTGTCTTCAGCCAGGGGGGCAAAAAGCGCCACCGCACCACGGACCACGTCTGCCATGTTCACCGGCCCCATGGCAGCGTCTCCGACACCGGCATCGGTTTTGGAGATCATCAGCATGGTGTTGATCATATCCAGCAGCCGGTCACACTCTTCGATGGTGCTGCCGGCCAGGGTCAGGTCATCCCCGCCGTTGGATGCACCGGAGAGGCTGATTTCAGCCATCCCGCGAATCCGCGCCACCGGGCTTTTCAGATCATGGGCAATATTATCGCCCATCTCACGCATTCCGGCAATCAGTTTTTCGATGCGATCCAGCATTTGATTGAAGGTCACCGCCAGCCGGTCTATCTCCTCGTGGCGCGCCATGACCGGAACCCGCCGGCCAAGGTCGGATTCGGAAATCTGTCGGGCCGTACGGGTGACCGCTTCTACACCAGAAAGGGCCCGCCTGGCCATAAACCAGCCCACCAGGACCGCAGTCAGAATCAGCCCGGACATGGTTATAAGAAAGATTTTCTTAAAAATAGCAATAAAAGCCGTGTCGTTTTCCATGGAATAGCCCAACTGAACAACGACCCCCCTGCCGATGATACCGTACGCGATGCGCACCCGATCCGGCCGACCGGAGATGGTCAGGGTTTCATAGACCCGCGAACGGCCCTCAACCAGCTGGCCGACGGCATTCCGGTTGAGCCCGATCTCCTGCCAGTAGGACATGTTGGACGAAGAAAAAGCCACGCCACTGGCATACAACAGGCGGAAAAAAATCTTTTTCTCACCGGCGGCCTGGGATTCGATCAGCGCAGCGGCCTTGACCTCCTCAACTCCCTGAAGGTTATAAATAGCCTCAAATTCTGAGATCTTCTCGGAAAGGCGGCTGTCCAGACGATGCTTCAGGTTGGTGGCAATCAATACATAAAAGAAAAAAAACGCCATGCAGGAGGATAAGGAGAAGATGATCCCATACCATAAGGTCAACCGGAAGGAGAGGGTTCGAGGCAGTTTAATCATTCTGGCGAAGGGCATAACCCACCCCGCGAACCGTGTGGATTGGTCTGCGGATCGAAATGATAATCCCAGACATGTTCCATGATCATGGTTTTGGACACCACCCGGCCGGCGTTGCGCATCAGGTATTCCAGCAGGGAGTACTCCAGAGGTTGCAGATCGATCTTAACGCCCCCGCGGCGAACTTCCCGCGTCAGCATATCGATGGTCAGGTCCCCGAACGACAGCCGGGTAGGCTCTTTCGCCCCGGTGGCACGCCGGATCAACGCCTGGACCCGGGCCAGCAATTCCGAGAAGGCAAATGGTTTACTCAGATAGTCGTCACCGCCGGTCTGAAGGCCTCTGACCCGGTCATCGATGGACCCTTTGGCGCTAAGGATGATCACCGGTGTCATCACTTTTTCTCGACGCATTCGCGCAATAAGCGAAAGGCCGTCCACCCCGGGCAACATGATGTCCACCACCGCGGCATCATAAGGTTCAAAAAGGGCAAGATCCAATCCGGTGTTGCCGTCCGGCGCATGATCCACCGCAAATCCTTCCGCCTTGAATCCTTTTTTCACGAAAGAGGCGATTTTTTCGTCGTCTTCAACCAGTAAGAGCCGCATCGTTTTTTCCCGGAGACAGAATGGATAGCCGAGTTATACTTATTTCAAACCGCACCTAGGTTAAAACTATTAAGTTACTGAGAATATAGCCGAGTCAACGCTCCTTGGCAAGCCGGATAACAGTGGCAAGTTTCTGAGTTCGTGCATCTGTTATCTGACCGTCAAATTTCTTGACAAAATCAATGGCCGCTGAGACATTGGGCACCAACCTGAACGGCAGTTAGGGCCTCGGAAAACTGGGAGAAAAATGATGAAAAAAAGAATGTCCCTTCGACCCTTCGCTGATGACGCTGTCCTTTTTGCACTACCCGGACTACGGCTACATCCTGATCGACCTGGATTACGATGGACATGACGATGCCCAATTTACCTTGGAAGACACGACATATCTGAAACCTCGATTCTTTGGAAAGGATTATTTCAATGGCACTTCAAGATAAGCTGAAAGACGATCTGAAATCAGCCATGAAGGCCCGGGACGAGACTAAAAAAGGTACGCTCCGGGTTGTCATGGGAGAAATGGCTCGCTCGGATAAAAAACAACTCACGGATGATGAAATCATCAAGATATTTAAAAAACTGATCAAATCGGAAAAGGAGATGCTGGAAAAGAGCGGGCAGGGGGAAACATCGCCTTTTATCGACATCATCGAGACTTACCTGCCCAAAATGGCCACGGAAGATGAGATCCGCCGGTGGATCGCCGCCAACATCGATTTTTCCGTCTACAAGAACAGAATCCAAGCCATGGGCACCATCATGGCCCACTTCGGTGCTTCGGCCGACGGAAATATCGTCAAACAGGTGCTTCAGAATTTTTCCGCCTGACTACCCGATCAGAATCCCCACCACTGCACCAGTCATGCAAGTGGCCAGGGTGCCGGCCACCACTGACCGCAGGCCCAGGGCAACGATCTCGCTGCGCCGACCCGGGGCCATGGTGCCCATGCCTCCAATCATGATTCCCAGACTGCCGGGGTTGGCGAACCCGCACATGGCATAGGTCATAATAAGTATGCTGCGGTCACTGAGTGTACCCGGTGAAAGGCGGCTGAGTTCAAGATAGGCCAGAAATTCATTGAGAATGGTTTTAACGCCCATAAGGCGGCCGGCGGCCGGGGCCTCCTGCCAGGGCACCCCCATGAGCCATACGATGGGCGTCATCACACCCCCAAAAACCCGCTGGAGGGTGATGGGTCGGCCACCCATGTCGGGTAAAATCCCCAACAGCGTGTTGACCAGATGAACCAGCGCCACCAGCACCACCAGCATGGCGATAATATTGACCAGCAGTTCAACGCCCTGGAGGGTGCCCCGGGTGACGGCGTCCATGCTGCCGGCATCCGGATGTTCCACCACCAGTTCGCCGCCGGTGGGAAAACCGGTTTCGGGAACCATGATCTTTGCCACGGTAACGGCGGCCGGTACGCTGATGATGGAGGCGGTGAGAATATGGCCCATGATACCGGGAATGACCTCGCCCAGGATACTGGCGTACAACACCATCACCGTACCGGCAATGGTTGCCATACCCGCCGTCATCAAGGTAAACAGCTCACTGCGGGTCATCTTCTCCAGGTAAGGACGCACAAACAGTGGGGACTCCACCATGCCCACAAATACGTTGGCCGATACTCCGAGGCCTTCGGCGCCCCCCAGCCCCATGGTTTTTCGTAAACACCAGGAAAAGCCTCTGACCACTATTGGAAGAATGCGCCAGTGGAACAGCAGGGCCGACAGGGCGCTGATCACCAAAACTAGGGGCATTACCCGAAACGCCAGGATAAATGCGGCGCCAGGATAGGCCTCGGCAAAGGGCAGTTCGGCGCCCCCAAGGTAGCCGAAGACAAATGCCGTACCGGCCGTGGTTGCCGCCTCCAGGGCCATGACCCCATTGTTCAGGACCAAGAAAAATTGCCTGAAAACCGGCAGCTTCAGCAGGATCAGGCCGGTGATCAGCTGGGCGCCGATGCCCACGGCAACCATTTTCAGCGATACCTGTTTGCGATTTTCACCCATCAGCCAGGCCAAAAGGAGAAAAACCGCCAGCCCGGCCGATCCCTGTAAAGCCATGGATTCTGTCTCCCAGTCGTCTGTTCTATTGTGGTACCCGCCCTAGGGTCGCGACCCTTAACCGCCGTCCCGGATCAGTACCTTCGCAACCTGGATGTCGTAAGCCCGGTTGGGATCAAACCGCCCCCGTTTCTCGTACAGCTCCTGGGCCTGTTGAATAGCGCCATAGGGAACCCACCCGTGATCATTCCAGATGCTGGGATCGTCTTCGTTTTTCATTCTGAATTCAACCTCCCCGCTTTTCTCGCGCACATACATGCGCACCCGTTTGTTATCAGGGAAGGGGTAGTAGTAGATACCGACTTTGTCTTTCATGCCGCTATTTGTCCTCCGATGATAGGGGATCCACCTGTTTTCCAATCCAGTCCAGAAAAGCGCCGTTGCCGCCGGATGCATCTATTTCGACGATACTCCTGCCTAAAAAAGACCGTTTTCCTTTAACACCAATGCGGCCTGCCTACCAATGCGGGTGACCCGGGTCAGGGCCTGGGTCAGGTGGTAAGCGGTCTCCTGTGGCACGCCGGAATTGATCATAACCAGCGCTTTATTAATCTTTTGTCCGATTTCATGCCAGCGTCTGTCACCGGTAATTCTGCCGGCCAGATCCGATTCATCGGCAACCATATGGGCGAGGGTTTTAAGCAGGGTCAGTCCCTGCTGCCGGCCCGGACCGTCCATGGCCGCCACTTGGTCGGAAACCTGGCAGATCCAGATCAACCCGGATTTGACTTTCTCGCTCTGGGCGTAAGCCGAGATGGCCTGTTTTACGTCGATCAGACGATCGCCTTTCGTTTCCTTCGGTTCATTACCTGTCACCATACGCCTGCCTTTGTGCCAACTTGAAGGTGTTCTAACGAATATTTCACCTTTTTCAAAGTTTTTTCTTTTAAGAAATATGGTTCTGAGATAACTTTTCGGCTAAGCTAACGTAACCGTTCACGGGTTCAGAGGTTCTGGGTTCAGAGGTTCAACCCATAATGAAGAAGGCCTGAGAACAGATCGATTTGAAAATATTGAGGCATGGCAGTCGGCCCGGGAGCTATCTTGCAAGGTCCATGGCCTGACAAAGAAGGCCAATTTTGCTCGCGACATCAAATAAAAAAGCAACCCTGAACGGTGAACCCTTGAACGCCTACAAGCTAACAGCCACCCGTGGGAGTCGTCCGGATGAACAAGCGGAGCCGATTGAAGCACCTTGCCCTGCCAGCTAAGGAATATCAGTTCAACGGAGCACTTCGTTTTGCCCTTGAAACTCCTGCAGCCGGCCACCGTCCGCCCCAGGACGTGCTGAGGGAAAGGGATCTTCAACTATCCGCCATTATTCAGGCTTTTGACGGTTTCGTGTATGTGTGCGCCAAAGACTATCGCGTGGAGTTCATGAATGAGCGGTTGATCCAACGAACGGGCTTTGACGGCACGGGGCAGCTTTGCCACAAGGTGTTGCACAACCTTGACAAGGTCTGCCCCTGGTGCTGCAACGACCGCGTATTCAGGGGGGAAACCGTTCGATGGGAAGTGAAGAGCCCCAAGGACCAGCGCTGGTATTATGTGATCGACACCCCCATATTTCACCCGGGCGGAACCATTTCCAAATTCGGCATGATCATCGACATTCACCAACGAAAGGAAGCCGAACAAGAGCTGGAACGGCACCGGCGCAATCTGGAAGAACTGGTTCGCTCCCGGACTCGGGACCTCACGCTGATCAACGAACACCTGATCAACGAAATCGAAGACCGAAAAAAGATCGAGAAAACGTTGAGAGAAAGTCAAGAGCGGCACCGTATCATATTCGAAGGATCCCGGGATGCGATTTTCATCAGCGGTGCCGACGGTGCTATCCTGATTTTCAACCGCAGCGCCTCCCAGTTGACCGGATACCGGCCGGATGAGCTCAGAAAGCTTAAAATATTCGATCTATACGCCAAGGTGGACCCCGAACGGTACAGTGACTTCTTCAAACGTATCTGGGCCGGTCAATCCATCTCCGGCGAGGCAAAGATCGCCAGAAAAGACGGCCGCACCATCTACACGGAACTCAGCAGCCGGAAGATTGTGATCGCCGGCAAAGCCTGCGCCCATACTATCGCCAGGGATGTAACGGCTCGAAAAAAATCCGAAGCCGCCCTTCGCCGCAGCGAGGCAAAATACCGGGAGCTGGTCCAGAATACCAACAGCATTATCGTCCGCTATGATCCGTTGGGCCACATCACTTTTTTCAACGAATACGCCCGGAAATTTTTCGGATTTCCCGAGCAGGAGATCATCGGACTGAATATTCTGGGAAGCATTATTCCGTGGCGGTCATCCTCGGGACGGGATTATCGCTCCCTGATGATGGACTTCTTGAAACATCCGGAGCGATACCCCACCAATGAAATCGAAAATGTCCGTCGGGATGGATCGCGTGCCTGGATTGCCTGGAACAATAAGCCCATCCTGGACAAAACCGACCGGATCGTTGAGATCTTGAGCGTCGGCGTCGATGTCACAAAGCGGAAACAGGCCCAGGAGCAGGTGCATATTCTCACCCACCAACTGATTAAAGCCCAGGAAAATGAGCGTCTGAAAATATCCCGGGACCTGCACGACCACATTGCCCAGGATCTGTCCACCCTTAAAATCAGTTTGGAGACCTTGTTCAAAGATCAGCCCGCAGAAATCAGAAAAAAGGTTTCGCAACTCTCCGATATCCTGCAGCGGTCCATCGCATCGGTCAGGGACATGGCCTATGATCTGCGTCCCCCCGGCCTGGATCAGTTGGGCCTGGTCAAAACACTTTACCTGTACTGTGAGGATTTCTCCAAATCCAGCGGTGTGAAAATCGATTTTGCGGCAGCCGGTGTGGACGAGTTGAACCTGGAATATGAAACGGAGATCAACATCTACCGGTTGATCCAGGAAGCCTTGAACAACATCAAACGGCACGCCGACGCCAACCGGGTGACGATCCGGCTGGTTGCCTCATCGCCGGATATCGTTATCCGCATCAAAGACAACGGCAGAGGCTTTGACGTCATTGGCCGGCGAAAACAGGCACTGAAGGAGAAACGGATGGGCCTGCAAAGCATGGTGGAGCGGGTTCGTCTGTTGGAAGGAAAGATCGGTATCCAGTCCAGACCCAACAAAGGCACTTATATTTTAATTGAAATCCCCTTGAAGGAGAGAACCAGTGGCTTCCAGAAAGAGCATTCTGATTATTGACGACCACCCGCTTTTCAGAGAAGGCCTTAAATCCATCATTGCCGGGGACCGCCATTTCGTAGTCGAAGGCGAGGCCGGAAACGCACGCAATGGCTTTGCCATGGCCAAAAAAATCAAACCGGACGTGGCGCTGGTAGACATTTCGCTGCCCGATGAGAGCGGTATGCAGTTGACCCGACGAATCCGGGAGGCGCTCCCGAATACCCGGGTGATGATTATCAGCATGCATTCGAAGATCGACTATATTGTTGAAGCCTTCCAGGCCGGTGCAACCGGCTATGTGGTCAAGGAATCCGCAGCCGGCAGGCTGGTGCAAGGTCTTCATGCCGTCACTGCAGGTGAGTATTTTCTGGACAGCTCCATCTCTCACGAGGTGGTGGAGCGGCTGATGAAATCCCCGGTCCGCGAGGCGCGAGTGAATGATACGGACTATGGCCGCCTAACCCCCCGAGAACAGGAAATTATGCGGATGCTGGCCGAAGGCCTCCCGAAATCAGAAATCGCCGACCGGCTTTGCATCAGCATCAAGACCGTTGAAAATCACCGGTCCAACATCATGAAGAAACTCGATCTGCACAGCGCCATGGATCTGGTGCGTTACGCCGCCAAGCTGGGACTCATCGATATCGACCTGTGGAAAGAGTAAACACTAACTTGTGCCTGATCCCCTTCTCACCCCCATATTTTCTCACGACTCGGGAATTTCTCCCAAGATGTGGTAAAAAAACCTATAAAAATGAGTCGTCTGCCCTATAGACTTTTTGTTTTGTGCCGATAATATGGGTACAGTAGAAAAAAGTCGATAGTCTGAAAGGGGTGGAAAATCGACTGACTCTGCCAAGAAATCCAATGGCCAACAGAAAGGGAGGTTAACGGGTACCATCTTCTTTTAACATCCAATGGTGGTATGAATCATGCCATGAAAGGAGAACAAGATGATATCTTCTCCATGCAAAACCTGCGAAAGAAGGAACAACCCGAAGGATGAATGTCTGAAAGACTGCAAAATTCTGCACGATGTTCAGGAATTTCATCTGATGACCGCAAAAAGTATCTGTTACAGTGCCATTGACTGCACCGAGGAAAGCCGCTATCATATTAAGTCACCGTCTGCGGCCATGATGAGCCCGTATTAGCGCCTCTGTTTTCCGGTTTACGATGATCTGGTCCTATCCATTGCTTCGGACTACACCGGTTCGTTGCATCATGACTGAATATCGCTGCATATCAAGATGGGGCAATTTATTTTTTCGAGGCCCTTACACCCCATGACTCTTGACCAACGTCAAAAGAGCCGACGATGATGGATCAACATCGACCTTCCGTTCCAGAAAACCAGAAATCATATCATTCCAGCAGCAAATCCAACATGACGCCCGGAGATAACAACGAACAAAAGAATCGTCCCGCCGGACAAGTGGACATTATCGCCATGGTCCGCAGCCTGCAGCGAACGGCGGGTAAGACGGACTGTTTCAGAAAGGGCAATGTGGACTGCGACAATATCGACTGTGACTGGCGCACCTATTGTTTAGGAACGCCGCCCAAACAGGAATAGGGGTCGCGGTAAAAAATAAATCCACAAAGATTGCGCTTAGATTTTGGTTCGCCGGTTTTATTTAAAATCAGGCAAGGCGCGCCAAAGGGAGCATATTGTCTATATGTGACTTTTGGCGCAACGCCGAAGAGGGGCCAAAAGACAAGCAAGATGGTGGATCTATTTAGTGTCCGTCCAGAAACGAGGATTTTCGTTCAAGATCAAGGCATGCGAAAAATTTTACCACAGGCATATAGTTGATATTCCGAGGATAAAATTTTGAGCATAACGCGAAGATTGGGTGAAAAGACCGTTTCTGGATGGGCACTATTTAT
Organism: Desulfosarcina sp.; assembly: GCA_014237405.1. Lineage (GTDB taxonomy): Bacteria > Desulfobacterota > Desulfobacteria > Desulfobacterales > Desulfosarcinaceae > Desulfosarcina. The sequence continues at coordinate 55,420 of JABZFO010000191.1, forward strand.
TTCCGAGGCCCTATACCGCCGGATAACGGTAAGCAAAGTCAAATTCCCCCCATGCCCATCGGAATGGCTGCGGATCAGGTCCCTTTCCGGGCAATTAGCCGGCAAATCAACACTGGCCAACGGCCGGCCACATTAGAAAAGGGAGAAACCATGGAATCAAGAGTGCTGGGGAAAACGGACATCCGCCTGTCCCCGATCATCATGGGCACCTGGCAGACCGGCAAATCCATGTGGACCGGTATCGATGACGTGCAGAGCGAAAAAGCCATCCAGGCGGCCATGGATGCCGGCATCACCACCTTCGACACAGCCGAAGTGTATGGAAACGGTCACTCTGAAAAAGTGCTGGGCAAGGCCATAGGAAGCCACCGGGACAAGGTGCTCATCCTGTCCAAGGTGTTCTCCAACCATCTCAAATACGACCAGGTGATCGGTGCCTGCCACCGCTCACTGAAAATCCTGGGGACCGACTACCTGGACCTTTACCAGATTCACTGGCCGCCGGGCGCCTTCGGTGCCAAGAAAGTTCCCCTGGAGGAAACCATGAAGGCCCTGACGGATCTCAAAAGCCAGGGGAAAATCCGCGCCATCGGCGTGTCCAACTTCTCCTTCGACCAACTCAAAGCAATATGTGAGGTAGGCCCTATCGAGAGTCTCCAGCCTCCCTACTCACTGTTGTGGCGTCATGTGGAAACCGAGATTCTGGCCTGGTGCCGTGAGAATCAGGTGACCATCCTGGCCTACTCGCCCATGGCCCAGGGACTGCTCACCGGCAAATTCGGTCCGGATCACCAATTTGAGAAAGGGGACCACCGCAGCAGCAACCGCCTGTTCCAGGCGGATGTGTACCCGCATGTGCAACAAGCAATAGACGCCCTTCGCCCCATAGCCGAGAAAAAAGGCATCACCATGGCCCAGCTGGCCCTGGCCTGGGTGATATCCAAACCCGGGCTCTGCGCCATTGCCGGTGCCCGGAATGCACGGCAGTCCGCCGACAACGCAAAAGCAGCAGATATCACCCTGACTGAGGCTGAGCTGGATGCATTGGACCGCATCAGCCATCCGGTCACCGATCTGATCGACGATAACCCGGTGCAGTGGAAATGGTAGAACCCACCTCAAAAATAGTCTAAGGGTTCGCGCCAACGATCAGCGTCATCAGGGCGCTGAGCAAAACAATGGCGATCATCCAGCAGCATTCCACAAACCCGTTTCCGATCTGTCTCATCTCACTGTCCTTTCCCCATGGAACAAAAAGCAACCGTTTCACAAAACGTTTATCGTGGTTGAATTTTTATCACATGGGTGTGACAGATCCGGTCACAGGGTTGGTTTTTTTTAAGGATTCAAGGAGCCAAGGGGTTGTTTAAAAACTATCTCATCAAGGCATTATGAATCCTCGAACCCTTTGTTATCAACTCATCTGGAGCAGAACCTTCTTTGAAAACAGGCGGTAAAATATTTAATTGCCGCCGTTATTGTGGCCAGAAGGTGCGGGCCAGTCGCGCGGTCTCTTCCGGAGCGCTAAAAGTGGCCATGTCCCCCAGCATCACCTCAAAGCCGGTGTGGTCGCTTCTCACCCAGGGGGCGTAGTTGGACCGCACCACCATAACGATGCAGACTGCGGTAGAGCTTTTGAATCCTGATCATGCCGGCGGCCAGATGGCGCCACTCACTTTCGTCCAGCGCCAGCAGAGAGGTTTTCCCGGAGCATATCGCCCAGATCTCGAAGAATCCTTCCGGTGCAAAAGCCGCCATCCATGCCCACGGCCCGGTGCTGCCGATATATCGATCTCCCGTACTGATTTCATGGGCGGCATAATCACTCAACATCCCTCGCCGGGTGGCATGATAGTGGGAAAGGGCTCGGTCGTACAGAAACCGGTGGTGATTGGAACCGATCCGGTCGGCGTGCACCTGGAGGTGGGGATGGACCATGGATCCTCCCGCCGATGGCAGGTGGTTCTGGGTGATGGCCATGTAGGTCGCTGGCGGATCGTGGCGGCTGACCCGCTTTAAATACTCGGCACAATTGACCAGGCAGTCCGTGTAGCGGTTTTCGGTGGCCGTGCCGATCTCCACGAAGTGGGTATTGTCGAAAAGGCTCACTGCGGAATAGACGCCGTAGGGGAACAGGTTCGGAAACAGCAGCGATTCACCCCGGGTCATCCGGCCGGCCGGGTGGATTTGAGGGATCAGCTGCGGCGTCCGCACCAACACCTGGGGTCGGCAAAAGGGGCATCGCGCCGTTTGCTGAGCATCGGGCGGCGGTGACGGCAGGCGACCCGCACCCGCCTCTTTTTCATTGACCCGACTGAAGGTAATTCGGCTGGTTCGGCCAGAGATGGGGTTAACTCGGATCTGTATGATGCGGTCAGCAGGCTCGCCGGAAGGTTCCATCAGTCGGGCTCGAACGGTTGTTATCGAGAACCAGCTATCGGGAATCGGGGTTGTCATTATCGCATCCTATCACATGGCCGATTCCACTTCAAACTAAGGACCTCGGGTATTGATTTTTTGTCCAACCCGTATTAAAGCAAAGACTCCTGTGACAAGCGGCTTCATCAAAAGGAGGCGAAAATGGCAAAAGCGCCATTGAAGTACCAGTTGATCAACCCGGTTAAGATCAGAACAGACCCGCTGGACCTGGATTTTATGGCCGCTCAATCCATGGCAGATAAAAAGGTGAAATCATTGTGCCCGGACCCTATGCTGGTCTCGTGGTATAATGCCGCCACCGGCGAATCGTATCCCAATGTTGAACGCAGTACCGCCGGAAAGCCGGGGTGGCTCAATTATGCCGAATCCCGCAATTGCGACATGACCGTTGACATCAATGACGAGCAGTTTGTTTTCATCTACCTGACGCAACCCTAACCCCGCCGTCCCTGTATTCTTTACGCCGGGCGATGTTCACAACCGATAGGCCGCCCCATGCACCCTTCTTTCACCCTCGGAGGACTGATCCGCCTACCCACAACTATCGCAGCCCGTACGACGCAAACCTTATTCCCCCGGGGCAACCGCATCTTAAAAAGGAAGGAACACCATGAGCGAACATGCATTCCAGGACACCTATCCCGATGAACTGAGCCACTGCTATGGTTGCGGACGACTCAATCTTGATGGCCTGCAGTTGAAAAGCTATTGGGACGGGGATGAGACGGTCGCCCGATTTCGGCCACGGGCCAGCCACATGGCCATACCCGGCTATGTCTACGGCGGTCTGCTGGCCTCTTTAATCGATTGTCACGGCACCGGCTCGGCATCGGCCGCTGCCGGCCGGGCCCGTCCCGACAAGGCCCCTTTCCGGTTTGTCACCGCGTCACTGCATGTGGACTACCTGCGCCCGACCCCGATCGATGCCGAACTGGAAATCCGCGGCGTGATAAAGGAACTGAAGGAAAAGAAGGTGGTGGTATCGGCAACGGTTTCGGCCATGGGGAAGGTATGCGCCAGAGGCGAAGTGGTGGCGGTTCGAATGCCGGAAAACATGCTCCGCTGATCCTTGCCATCCTTTGACAAAAAAGCGGGCGGCGGTTATGCTTGGACTATGGCTGGCACGGATGGATTGCGCCACCGGGCCAACCCATTGAGAAGCCGGCATCGTGCCGGTTTCCATGACCGTTTCACAAAGGAGGTGCACCATGTCAACACCTGTCATCCTGCTGCCTGTGGATGGATCGGAACATGCCGCCCGGGCGACGGCCTATGCAGTAAAAATAGCGGGCCTGATGGGTGCCCGCTTGCTCTTGCTTTACTGCCACCGCCCCTTTCCGGTAAAGCTGGGTGAACCCTACTTTCAAAATGCCATCAACAAGATCATGGCCCAGGCCAACACGCTGCTGGAGCCCTTCCGATCGATGCTCACAGAAAAGGGGGCCGACTTTTCCGACCTCATCATGGAAGGACCATCGGGAGAAAAAATCTGCGAAGTCGCCCGGATCGAAAGTTGTGAAATGATCATCATGGGCTCCCGGGGCCGGTCCGACCTTAAAGGGCTGTTTCTGGGAAGCGTGGCTCACCGGGTACTGCAGCAGGCATCCTGCCCGGTGCTTGTGGTTCGCTGAACGCCCTTCTGCACCCAATGGAAAGCTGACATCAAATGGCCAGAGGAGACCAGCTGAGCCGCCAGTGGAAGATCATCCACACCCTTGTTGCATCCACATTCGGCAAAACTGTTCCCGACCTTGCCGACGAGCTGGGCTGCACCCCACGAACCGTTTACCGGGATCTGGCAGCGCTTCAGTCCGGGGGTTTTCCCATCACCACCGAAACCCGGGAAAACCGCAGCTATTGGCGCATGCTGGATACCAGGCGGCAGATACCGCTTGCCTTCAGCATTCCTGAACTGATGGCCCTTTACTTTGGCAAAGACATGCTGAAAACCTACCGGGGAACCGTCTTTTACGACGCCATCGAATCCCTGTTGTCAAAGATCAAAACCACGCTGGCCCCCGAATACATCAACTACCTGGACCGGATCCGGAACCGGGTGGATGCCGGCCCGGCCCCCAGAAAGGACTACACCCGGTTCGCCCATATCATTGCTGAATTGAACCGGGCGATCGTTGACGATAAAAAAATCCGCATCATCTACTTTTCTATGGGCCGGCAGGAGGAGAACCGGCGGACGGTTCATCCCTACCGGTTGCGCCATGTGGAGGACACCCTCTATCTGATCGGCTATTGCGCCCTTCGAAAAGGGGTCCGGACATTTGCCGTGGACCGCATCAAAACGGTAACGGTGACCGATAGCGGTTTTCACATTCCCGAGGAATTTGATATGCAGGCCTTTTTGCAGGACAGCTTCGGCATCTACCAGGGGCCACCGGTGACGGTGAAGATCCGATTCCTCAAATCGGTGGCCGGCTATATTCGCGAGCGCATCTGGCATCAGAGCCAGCACTTGTCGGATCTGGCGGATGGCTCTTTGATATTCACTGCCACCGTGGCCGGCATTGAGGAGGTCAGCCACTGGGTCCTGCGCTGGGGCGCGGGGGCACAGGTACTGGCTCCGGACGATCTTCGCAAAACCATCAGTCGCCATGCGGCGGCCATGGTGGCCCACTACCAGAATGCGCCAGCCGATGAAGACCTGGAACAGGCAGCGGAGATATTATGCAGGATCTGAAAATTGCACTGATTCAATCGGAACTGGTATGGGAAGATCATGATGCCAACCTGTGCCGTTTCCATGAAAAGATCGGCCTGGTTCAAGCCGGCGTTCATCTCATCGTTCTGCCGGAAATGTTCTCAACGGGGTTTTCCATGAACGCCGCCCGCCTAACCCAGCGGATGGACGGACCGGCGGTGTCCTGGATGAGAGACCGTTCGCGGGAAACGCAGGCGGATATCGCAGGCAGCCTGATCATCGAGGAAAAGGACCATTTTTACAACCGCCTGATCTGGGCCAAACCCGACGGTACATTGTATTGGTACGATAAAAAACATCTGTTTCGCTATGCCGGGGAAGAGAAGATATATACCCCCGGTGATGGACACCTGCTGGTGGTGTGCCACGGGTGGAAGATCCGTCCGTTTGTCTGCTATGATCTGCGCTTTCCCATCTGGACCCGCAATCTCGACAATGCTTATGATGCAGCAATCTTTGTGGCCAACTGGCCCGAACGACGCGCCCAGCACTGGAAAGCCCTGCTGAAGGCCCGGGCCATCGAAAACCAGTGCTATGTGGCCGGCGTTAACCGGGTGGGTGTGGACGGCAACGGCCACTGCTACAGCGGTGACACCTGCATCATTGATCCCATGGGACGGATAGTCGCCGGCATGAGCCACAAGGAAGCAATCATTACCGAAATACTTTCCGCCGAGGCATTGGAAAGCTATCGAAAGGAATTTCCAGCCTGGCTGGATGCCGATAAATAAAGCTAATGGCTTATGAAAATTCCAAGCACCAAAATACAAATTCCAAGCAAATATCAATGACCAAAATTCAAAACAGATAGAATGACGGCGAGACATTCAATAAGTGATTGAAATGTTTTGATTATTGGAATTTGTAATTTGAGTATTGTTATTTGGATTTTAGCGCCGTATCCGGGAAAGCAAATCGCTTCTATCTGAATCAGTTAGAGTTGACTTTGACGTTTCTCTGAGATGCCTCCCTGTACGCTTGATTGTTGGAGCACATTGGGTTAGTATCCGTGTTTGTGAAGCATCAAGCGATTTTCGGCGCACGGTTGGGCGCCCGTCATGGATGCATGGAGGAGTTATGCAGCTGTCTTTACCACGTGCAGTCAGTAACCGCCGCGGTTTTACCCTGATCGAGCTGATGGTGGTCATCGTCATCCTCGGCATTCTGGCCGGCCTGATCGTCCCCCGCATCATGGGCCGCCCGGAACAGGCCAAAAAGCTTAAGGCCAGGATGCAGATCGAAAGCATTTCCACGGCGCTCAAGCTTTATAAACTGGACAACGGCAGTTACCCGACCACCGAACAGGGACTGCAGGCCCTGGTGGAGCAGCCCTCCTCCGGCAACACGTCTAAAAACTGGCGCAAAGGAGGATATCTGGAAAAGGGAAAGGTTCCCAAAGACCCCTGGGGGAATGATTTTATCTACCTGAGCCCGGGCATTCATGATTATTTTGACATCATTGCCTACGGCGCCGACGGGGCGGCCGGTGGCGAAGACAAAAACGCGGATATCAACAGCTGGGAGTCCGAATAGCCCGGCGCCATCCATCACCTGACGTGGCCATGCCCGTCCTTCCATGCCATGACATCAAGCCCGGCCGCACATCAGCCCGCCTTGCGCACGCAGGCACCCTGAGGAATTGTCCGTCCAGAAACGAGGATTTTCGTTCAAGATCAAGGCATGCGAAAAATTTTACCACAGGCATATAGTTGATATTCCGAGGATAAACCCGATCTTTATATAAAACAGATTGAGTATAACGCAGAGATTAGGCGAAAAGACCGTTTCTGGATGGGCAATAGGAAACAAAATGGGAATGACCCTTTTGGGCAACCGGGCGTTCACGCTGATTGAAATGATTGTCGTGACCGCACTGATCAGCATCATGCTGGTGGTGGCCATTCCACGCCTGGGTGGCGGGCTCTTTTCCGACGGCTCCAACGAAACCGCCCGCTGGATCATCGCCAATGTCCACCAACTCAAGGAAATGGCGGTCGTCACACAAAAGACCTATCTGCTCAACGTGTCGCCCGATACACAACGGCTCTGGATAACCGAAGCAGGCATGGCGAATACTGACGCAAACGCCGCCCGCGAGAAAGCCTACACCCTGCCCCGGGGAATAAACATCGACCATGTGGCCTTTTCACAAGCCGAGCGATTTTCCAGCGGGACAATCCCCATCGGCTTTTATCCCAACGGCTATTCGGACAAAGCCGTCATCCGCATGAGAACCAATGACGGCGATCGCCTGGCCCTTTTCATCGAACCGTTTCTGTCCAGGGTCAATCTGGTCAGAGGCAGTCAAGGATGGTAGCCATGGCGTCAGGCAACAAACAACATCGCCGTTGCGGTCTCACGCGCAAAGGCAGCGCTGAAAACGGCTTTACCCTTATGGAAGTGATGGTGGCCCTGTCGGTGGTGGCCATCGCGCTGACGGCCATCTATCGCATGCATACCCAGACCCTGTTCATGGACGCCAGGGGCCGGTTCGACACGGTGGCGACCATGCTGGCCCGTCAGAAGCTGTCCGACCTAGATACCATCGACCTGGCGGATCTTACCAGCGACAGCGGTGATTTCGGCAACGCCCACCCCGGCTACGCGTGGCGGGTCCAAAGCGAGGAAGTATCGTCCGACCTGCTCAAAGAAGACGGGCCGACACTTAAGCGGATTGCCCTGACCATCAGCTTCAACGGGGAAGAGTCCCTTTTCAACCTGACCACTTACAGACACCTGTATGAATAGCGCACGCCGGCACCCATCGAAGGCACCCGGTTCAGGCAGCGGGTTCACTTTGCTGGAAATCCTGGTGGCTATCTTTATCTTCGCTCTGGTGATCACCACGGTATTTGGCTCGTTCCGAGCTGTTTTTTCCAGCGCTGATGCCGTAGGCGGTGACGTGGCCATCTTCGAGTCGGCCCGGACTTGTCTGGGGCGCATGGCCACGGATCTGGAGGCCCTGTACGCCTCCCAATATCCACGTTACGCCAAGCCGGAGTTCAATGACCCGCAAGACCCCTATCGTCTTGTTGGAGATGCGACCGACGTGACAGGGATCAGTTTTGGTCGCCTGCAATTCGCATCACTGGCGCACCTCTCCTTCAACCTGGATCCACGGCAAGGGGTGTGCCGCATAGTCTACTATGTGCACCAGCGGTCAGACGAGTCGCTGGTCCTGCGTCGCGCCGACCATCTCTTTCCCTTTCCCGATTTCCAGGAGAGCGAGGATGACCCCATTTTGTGCGACAACATACTGGCCCTCGAATTCGGATACATGGGCGCCGAGGGCGAAATGAGCGATCAATGGGATTCGGAATCGGCCGACACCGACTACGCCACGCCGCGGTCGATTGAGATCCGGTTGACGGTGGGAACACCGTCCAGGCCCAAGGAATTCACCACACGGGTATCCTTGCATGTGTACCGTAAAGCAGCTGAATAGCGCCAAAGGGCACACCGTTTTAGGCAACCACCGGGGAGTGGCTATCCTGGTTGCCATCGGGGTGGTGGCCGTGCTGCTCACTGCCGGACTGGCGCTGAATCGCCGGGTCCGCAGTTCGGTCACCGGCGCCATCCATGCCAGGGAGCATGTGGCACTCTCCGAAATGGCCGCATCCGGGGTCCAGGCCGCCATGGTAATGCTGGTCAATGATCGCAAGGAAAACGACACGGATACCCTCCAGGAAGATTGGGCCAACCCGTTAAAAGTGGCCGAGATGGTGGGCTTGATCCCCTTTGATGAAGGAAGCGTCGACGTCAGCATCACCGATGAGCGGGGTAAAATCCAGGTGAATGCCCTGGTCAAGTTTCCCGAGGGCCAGCAGTTTTCCGCCGCCCAGCGCTTTCTCTGGGAGCGACTGTTGGATCAGGTATTCTCTCTGTTTGAAGAGGTACCGGACAGCGACCCCAATATGATCATCAATTCGCTGAAAGACTGGCTGGACCACAGCGATGACGAGGCTATTACCGGTTTGAGCGGCGCCGAGTCCGACTACTACGAAAATCTGGAGCCGCCTTACAGCTGCAAAAACGGCCCCTTCGATCATCTGGGAGAAGTCGCCCTGGTGCAGGGGGTTACCCCGGAGCTGTTTTCCGGCGCGGGCGGTGCAGCCGGCCTCTCATCGCTGTTGACCGTCCACGGTACATCGGCGGCCGGTGACGACCGATTCACCTTTAACGGGAAGATCAACATCTCAACTGCCGAGGTTGCCGTGCTCTCAGCTCTGCTGCCATCCGAAAACGCGGATCTTGCAGAAGCCCTGGCCGACTATCGGGTGGCCAAGGCGGATGAAACGTTTACCCATAACATCAGCAGTGCCCAATGGTATAAAAATGTGCCTGGTGCAGGGGACATCACCATCAGTCCTGATCTGATCACCGTGTCCAGCGACCTGTTCCGTATTGTTTCAACAGCCAGGCACAATGAAAGAACCACCACCGTCAATGTGGTAGTCCAGCGGGAAAAAGAACAAGCCACCGGCAGATGGATCTGTAAAACCTTGATTTGGCAGGCAGAATAAGATATAATCATAGATTAATGGACGCTGCCCGTAAGAAAAAACATTAGGGCGGCTTTTACGATAATGGCCACGAAACCTCAAACAGATAAACAAACATGAGCCGCAAGACCCTCGGCCTGGAAATTCGAGAGGAATCAATTGCAGCGGTGCTGCTGGACAGCGGTTTTAAGGGCAGCGTGCTGGAGAAGCAGGGTTATTTTCCCATCCCGGCGGACAAAGCGGGTGATGAAGGGATAAAAGAAGCCCTGCAGGCCATTGTGGAAACGCTGAAACCCGCCGGTGCCGCTTGTGTGTTAGGCATCCCTACAGCCTTTGTTTCCTTTAGAAACCTCTCTGTTCCCTTTCATGACATCAAGAAGATCCGGCAGGTCCTCCCTTTTGAGCTGGAGCCCACCCTGCCGATTCCGGTAGAGGAACTGAGCTTCGATTTCGAAGCAGTAAAACGGGATGGGCGGCAGGATCTCCTGGCCTTTGCCGTCCAAAAAGCGCAAATCCAGCGGTATCTGGACCTCCTCGAATCGGTGAATTTAAGACCCGTGGTCATCATGCCCGGCGGGTATGCCGCGGCCCGGTTTATCTCCACTATGACTGCCGACATCGATGATTTTCTCTTCATCGACACAGGAGAAGGCAACCACACGGTCTACGCGGTCTGTTCAGGTAACGTTCGCATGGTTCGCACCCTCCCGGTGGCCAGCGGAGGCAATCCGGTCATCCGAAGCCTGGAAATAACCATGCAACGGACATTAACCGCTGTGAAAGAAAGCCTGGGGATTGTGGTCAACCCGTCGACGGTTTTTTCCGCGGGCCCCCAATCCCCGTTGCTGACCGCTGGAAACGGGTCGTCCACATTGTTGGGCGTGCCGGTTAAATCCATTGGCGACATACGGACCTTCCCCCGGCTGAAAGGATCGTTGAATACACCGGACTGGGAATCCGGACGTCTGGACATCGCCCTAGCCCTGGCCCTTATGGAAACTGAGGCCGTCGGCGGCGTCAACTTCTCCACAGAACGGTCAACGATCCAGCACTACTGGAGCGAATATCGGGGGAATATCATCCTGACCGCAGTGCTGATCGCCCTTAGCCTGGCGACAGCGCTGGCCTCTCAGTTCCTTGCGGTGAATGCCAAAGAACGCCATCTGGCCGAACTGGACCGACAGCTTGAAGTGGTGTTTAAAAGCACCTTTCCCGACGTTACCCGCGTGGTGAACCCTCTGCAGCAGATGCAGATCAAGATCAAGGAGGCTGGAGACGGCAGCAACGGCCTTGATTTGACGGGTACCCGCGTTCGGGTCATCGACATCCTCAACGCCCTGAGCCAACAGATCCCGTCATCTGTAGACGTGCAAGTCAACCGCATGGTGGTCGGGGCCGACAACGTGGTGCTGTCCGGCAATACGGACACCTTCAACACGGTGGATGACATCAAGGGACGGCTGGAAAACGCGGAAATCTTTAAGGGTGTGACGATCAGTTCGGCCGATCTTGAAAAATCTGGAAAACGGGTACGATTCAAACTGAAGTTGGATTTTTAGCGAGCCATGGCCGTTAAACTCAACAAACGGGAGAAAATCGGTGTAGCTGCGGCAGCGGTCGCCATCGTCATCTTTCTGGTGATGCAGGTTCTGGTTTTCCCCCTGTTCGATAAAAATGCCCAGTTGTCGCGAACGCTTGCCACCCGGCAACAAGAGCTGGAACAGATCCGGCTGTTGCAGGCAGAATACCGCAAAACGGCCCAGAAGGCTGAACAGGCGCAACGTCATCTGAAAACACGCAAACGGGGATTCACCCTCTTTTCCTTTCTGGATACCCTGGCGGGACAAACGGGCGTTAAAAGCCACATTGCATACATGAAGCCGACCACCACGACCCAGAAGGACAGCCCATACCGGCTCTCCATGGTGGAAATGAAACTGCAGGAAATCACCATGTCGCAGCTTCTGGCTTATCTGCACGGCATTGAAACATCTCGGGACATGATCGCCATTAAACGGCTCTCCATTTCCAAAGGTGAGCAGAAGGCGGATCTGATCAATACGGTATTTCAGGTTGAAACATTGGAGATGTAGCGGTTCTCATGGTTTCAGTAAAGGCCATTTTCACCTATCTGTTATACGCCCTGCTGGCGGTAGCCCTTTTTTTGGTCCTGCTGTTTCCCGACCAGGCGATTAAAGCCTATGTGAACAGCCGACTGGCTGCTATCGACCCCTTGCTGACCATGGAGGCGAAGGCGATTCGACCGGCCATACCTGTTGACCCTGCTGCAGAAAAAAAAGCAGGTTCAGTTTCAGGCGCGTCTGGCCGAAGGGACAATAAAAGGCCGGGCCACCCTAGCAAGCGCCAGCCCGTCCGGGCTCTTGAGGGCAGAAGCGGACCTGTCTCAGATCAACCTGGATCAGCTCGATGCAATCAAGGCCAACGCCCGCTTTACCCTTTCCGGTTCCCTCAAGGGTCAAATGACCCACGATGGGGATCGTGCCCCGACGGGCGTGACCAGCGGTTTATTGACTGTATCGGAGCTGCGAATAGCCCTCAAAGCTCCTTTTTTCGGCATTACCGAGTTGGTGATGGATCAGACGGATGCAGAGTTTTCTGTCAGCGGACAAAACCTGCGGCTCAAAGCCCTCGCTTTCGATGGTCCCATGGTTGAAGGCAAAATTACCGGAACCATTGAACTGAAACACCCCTTCGAGCAGAGCCGCCTGAACCTCACCGGAAACGCAAAACCCAGGCCGGAGCTGTTCGCCCGGCTTCAAGAGACCATCCCCCAGGGGATCGTCAACACCCGGACGCTGGGAACCCGGGGACTGACCTTCCGGGTCCGCGGTTCCATCGGCAGCCCCGATGTGTCCATGAGATAGGCGATGATACCAAAAGCCATCTTCACCTTCGTCAATCTGATCTGTATCACCGTTTCCGCATACGTTGTCGTGGACGGCTTTTACGGAACCATCACTGCCAGGCTGGCCCAAAAACCCTTGCCAGCGCAACAGAATGCGTACCGGGTAGGTAATACCGACACGGCTCGGCGCCCCTTGTCCGCATACAAGGCGGTACTGGAACGGAACCTGTTCAATACCCGTTCAGCCAGCGAACCCCAGGCACAGAAAGTGGATGTCGAATCACTGGAAGAGACCAAACTGAACCTGAAGCTGTGGGGAACCGTCTCCGGCAGCAACGACGGCGACTATGCGGTCATCGAAGATGTCAAGGCACGCGAGCAGAACTTGTACCGCACCGGCGATGCTATCCAGACTGCCACGGTCAAGGAAATATACAGGGAGAAGGTCGTCCTCACCGTAAACGGGAAGGATGAAGTTCTCCAGATGCAGGAATTAAAATCCGGCAAAGCCGGCTCCCGGCCGGGCGGGCTGCCCGTTCGTGCGGAAGCACCGTCCACCGGTGCGGTCCGTGCTCAGCGAATCTCCCTGAGGCGATCTTACATCGAGCAGTCCATGACGGACATGGCGTCGCTGATGACCCAGGTGCAGATCCGACCGCACATTGAAAACGGTGTCCCTGCAGGCATGGCCCTGTCCAGCATCAAACCCAATTCCATTTTCCGGAGAATGGGTTTGAGAAACGGAGACATCATCACCGGCGTGGACGGCAGTGAAATTTCATCGGTAGATGATGCCTTGAAGCTGGTCGACAATCTTCAATCCTCATCCAATCTCTCCGTGCAGTTGAAACGCAGGGGACGGGAAAAGAACATCGAATATAGCATCAGATAGCCGGCCAGGCGCCCCCCGGGCCTGTTGCCGGTTGAAACGGGAAAAAGAAAATATGGCAATTGAAAAAACAATGGGTGCTATCGGAAAACGTATGGTCGGCGCGCTAATCGCCGTGCTGACGCTTTTTCTCATTGCCGCCATCGCCCCCGCCCAAGCTCAGAATAAAGGTCAGGCGACCGGCGACAACGCCGCTGCAAACGGGTCACAGCGCTTTGTCTCCATTGATTTCAACAATGTGGATATCAGCGTGTTCATTAAGTTCATCAGCGAACTCACCGGCAAAAACTTCGTCATCGACCAGCGGGTCAAGGGTAAGGTGACCATCATTTCCCCGTCCAAAATCTCTGTTGATGAGGCTTACAAAGTGTTCGAATCGGTCCTCGATGTTCACCGTTTCGCCACCGTGGAGACGGGCAAACTGATAAAGATCATCCCTTCTCCGGACGCACGCACCAAAAACATCGAGACCCGAACCAAGGCCAAAGGCGATTCGGACGATGACCGGGTGGTCACCCAGCTGATGCCCCTGCGCTTCGCGGATCCTGACGACGTCAAACGACTGTTCACCCCCATGGTCTCCAAAAGCAGCGTAATCCTCTCATACGCGCCCACCAATACCCTGATCATCACCGACAATTACTCCAATATCGCCCGGCTGATGAAGATATTGAAAACCATCGATATCCCCGGCGTGGGCCGTGAGATCACCGTGTTTCCCATCCACAACGCCGATGCAGCCAAGCTGGTGTCTCTACTGGAAACGGTATTCAAGACCTCCAAGAGTCCGGTCAAAAAAGGAAGGGCCCCATCGGATCGCGGCGCCGCCTTCGTGGCCGACGAACGCACCAACAGCATCATCATGGTGGCCAGCGAAGATGAAACCAACCGGATCCGAAGCCTGATCGGAACCCTGGATCTGGAGACGCCCAAGGGCAAGGAGAAAATACACGTCTACTACCTGGATTATGCGGCAGCGGAAGAGATCGTCGCCGTGCTCAAGGATCTCCCCAAAGAGGACAAGGCCAAAGCCGGCGGGGCAAAAGAAGCGCCGGTGGTTTCCGACAAAGTGACTATTACGGCAGACAAGGCCACCAACAGCCTGATCATCACCGCGGATCGGGACGATTATGCCACATTGGTGGAGATCATCCGTCAGATCGACATTCCCCGCTCCATGGTTTACATCGAAGCCCTGATCATGGAGGTCAATGCGCAAAAAAGCTTCGATTTGGGCACCGAATGGGTAGTGGGCGACGATGTCTCTCTGAGCCAGGGCCGTGAAGGGATCGCCGGCGGCGGTTTCACCACTGACGACACAAACCTGAAATTTGGTCCGGACGGAAGCCTGATTCCATCGCTCGCGTCCGGTTTCTCCCTGGGCCTGTTCGGTGAAGCCGTTGAAATTGCCGGCGTCTCATTTCCCAGCATCGCGGCCATCGTACAGGCATATAAAAAAGATCGGGATGTCAACATCCTGTCGACGCCGCAACTGCTCACCACCGACAATCAGGAAGCTACTATTACGGTGGGCAAGAACATCCCTTTCCAGACCACGACATCGACAACCAACAACGACACCTACAACTCCTTTGAGTACCGGGATGTGGGCAAAACCCTCAAGATCACGCCACAGATCAACAAGGACCGCATGGTCCGACTGAATCTTTCGCTGGAAGTCTCCGCCCTGGAGAGCACCACGGACTTCCGGCCGACGACGCTGAAGCGCACCGTGGAAACCACGGTGATGGTCAAGGATAGCAGCACAGTAGTCATCGGCGGGCTGATCGACGACAACTTCTCCCAGACCGAATACAAAGTCCCCTGCCTGGGTGATATTCCCGGACTGGGTTGGCTCTTTAAAACCCGGTCCAAGGGAAACGAGAAATCCAATCTGTTTATCTTCATCACCCCCAGGGTGATCCAGAACCCCGAGGAAGCATCGACCATACTTGAATCCAAAAAAAACAAAATGGATCAGATGCGCGAGATGCAGATCAAGCTGTACCAGGGCGGTGAAGACACAACGGTCACACCACCTATTGAAACGGGTGCGGCAAACGATACCGGCGCGGGGACCATGATCAACGACAAGGGCAAAACCGGAACCGAAAGCAGTGACCATGTCATGCAGATCATGCCGCCTACGGCTGAATCGGTGAGCAGCGGTACGGCTGGCGGCTATCTTGTCCAAGTGCAGTCCCTTACCGACGAAATGTCGGCCATTCAGGCGGTGGCGCATCTGAAACAGATGGGTCATCATGCCCATATCGCCGCAACGGATGTGGATGGTAAAATCTGGTACCGGGTACAAATCGGTGGATTCCCGGACCGCGCCACGGCACAAATAGCCCGGGACACGTTGTCCGGACAGGGCATTGCGGATACGCTCATCATCAAAAACGGCCAATGAACAAATCTCTGGAAGAAATTTTAAAGAGCAAATACGGCGTCTCTGATGAGGATTATGCGGACGCAATCAGGCTCCACGGTGAAAAGGGGAGCAGCGTGTCGGAAGCGTTGCTGCGCCGAAAAGTCATCACCGAAACCCAGTTACTGGACGCCTTGAGCGACCAGTATGACATCCCCTTCTGGCCTGAACTGCCCCTGGAAAGCTTCGGGGAGGATCGCACCCGCAGTGCACCCATCGGTTTTCTCAAGCGCCATGCCATGGTGCCGCTGGTGCTGAAGAACATTCCGACTGCAGGGGATACCGCTCTGCCGGAGGAACTGGTCAACATCATCGCGGTCAACGATCCTGCCGCTTTTCAACCCCTGGACGACCTAACCCGAATAATCGGCTTTTCGGCCTACAACCTGGTGCTCTCCACCAAAAGCGCTATTTTTGCCGCCATCAACCTGCTCTTTGATATGAGCCAAGGCACCGCCGAGCAGTTGGTCCAGAACATGGAAGAGGATGGCAGTACCATCATCAGCGAGATCGAGGATACTGCCGATCTGCTCGAGGACACCAGTGATGCCCCCATCATCAAGCTGGTGAATCATATCATCTCCCAGTCCATCAAGGCCCGTGCCAGCGACATTCACATCGAGCCTTATCAGGACAGCTTCAAGGTGCGCTATCGGGTGGACGGGATCCTCTACGACCTGCTCACCCCGCCAAAATGGATCCAGCCGTCACTGATCTCACGAATCAAGGTCATGGCCAAACTCAATATCGCCGAAAAGCGACTGCCCCAGGATGGCCGTCTGGAAGTCAAAATCGGCAGCCAGAATGTGGATGTGCGTGTTTCCACGCTGCCCACCACCTTCGGCGAGCGGGTGGTCATGCGGCTGCTGAACAAATCGGAAGAGGTGTTGAACCTCAAGGAACTTGGGCTGTCGTCCGAGGATCATGAACTGCTCAACCAACTGGTGACCCAGCCCAACGGCATCGTTCTGGTGACCGGCCCCACGGGAAGCGGCAAGACCACTACCCTCTATTCCGTGCTGACCTCCATCATCAAGCCGGACATCAACATCATCACCATCGAAGATCCGGTGGAATACCAGCTCAAAGGCATCAGCCAGATGCAGGTTAACCCTAAAATCGACCTCACTTTTGCCCGCGGCTTGCGTTCCATCGTCCGGCAGGACCCGGATGTGATCCTCATCGGCGAGATCCGCGACAAGGAAACCGCCACCATCGCCGTCCAGTCCGCCCTGACCGGCCACCTGGTGTTCTCCACGCTGCACACCAACGATTCAGCCAGTGCCATTACGCGATTGGTCGACATCGGTGTGGAGCCGTTTCTAATCTCCTCCTCCGTGATGGCGGTAGTCGCCCAGCGGCTGGTGCGGGTGCTCTGTGATCACTGCAAGGAGGCTTACACGCCGGGGGTGATCCTGGAAAGCATCGGCATTTCCCGGGCGCAGCTGGGAAGCCATACCATTTACCAGGCCAGAGGCTGCGAGAAGTGCTTTAACACCGGCTACCGGGGCCGCATCGGCATATTTGAGATCATGCATCTGCGTCAGGGATTGAAAAATCTGATTCTGAAAACCTTTGACGCCACACAGATCAAACAATTCGCCCTGCAGTACAATATGAAAACCCTGCGCCAGAGCGGCATCGATAAGGTGCTGACCGGCACGACCACCATCGAAGAGGTCCTGCGGGTGACCCAACAATGAAATACTTCTACATAGCTGCAATTTTCTCCCTGTTTGTCGGTACTGCACTTGCCGGACCGCCGGAATCGGATTCGACGACGCAACGGGAATCCACGCCGGTGATGACAGCGCCCATCCGCTTTTACCAGAAATACCTGTCCGGGGCGGACGGCCACCGCTGCCCTATGACCCCGTCATGCTCCAACTATGCCCTGCAGGCCATGCAACGCCATGGGGCCATCAAAGGATGGATCATGGCCTGTGACCGGCTGATGCGCTGCGGCCGTGACGAACTGAAGCTCAGCCCGTCCGCTATGACCCAGAACGGCATCCGGTGTCAGGATCCGGTTCAAAGCAACGATTTCTGGTGGCACTGACGTCCAATGGGATGCCTCATGGTATTTCTAACAGCGCTCCGTTTTCTGATCACGGCCATTGGCGTGCCCGTTATGCTGATTGCAGCAACTGCCCACGGCGCCGCCCCCCTGACCATCGATGCGGACAGCCAATACCGTTATGCGCAATCTCGTCTCGATGCAGGGGCCGTTGACGAGGCGATTTTTGAATTCAACCGGTTTATCCATTTTTTTCCCGGGGATCCCAGAATCCCCCAGGCCCGGTTCCAGACAGGCATGGCCCACTTTGGCGCCGGCCGTTATCAAGCGGCGGCAGCCATCTTCAATGCGCAAACCGCTGATTATGCCGGTTCGCCACTGGACAATGAGGCCTTTTTCATGCTCAGCCGCAGCCATGCCCGCCATGGCATGATCGAACAGGCCATGGTGGATCTGCACAACCTCATGGCGTTGTCTTCAAAAATGGATGTGATCGACCGGGCTCAATATAAACTGGGATGGCTCCATGTGGATCAGGGCCGGTGGAACCTCGCCGACCAGGCATTTGGTCGTATCACGCCCGACAATCAGGACCGCTTCCAGGTGACCGACCTGAAGCAGGCCCTGGCCCGAAGCGACGCCATCCCGTTCAAGAATCCGACCACCGCCGGTTTTCTCTCTATCGTGCCCGGCGGCGGCCAGCTTTACTGCGAAA
>JABZFO010000175.1 GCA_014237405.1 Desulfosarcina sp.
AAAAAAATCCCATTGGCCGGTTTGATCTCACAGTTAGCAAGAATAAATTGTTTTGAGACTGACTAACGGGGATCCAGATAATCTGGGACTACCGGGGTCAATTAAACTGGGACGTAGCAATTACCGATTTATGCCAGCCCGCCATCCAGCTTACCAAAGGTATCATTCTCATCTTGGATCAGGATGGGACGATTATCAGTTTTAATGAATTTTTGGAGTCAACCACGGGATATTCGTATTCAGCGCTTACCCAAAAAAATTGGTTTGATCTGCTTCTGCCCGAGAAGGAAAAGGAATCGGCAAAGCGATATTTTCAGCGCTTCATTCTTAGGGGCAAGTCGCCAATAAATATTGTCACCAAGATAATTACCCGTACTGGCGGAGAACGCTTTATCGAATGGCACTACAAGCGGCTTGAGGATGACGCATCGGGAGTTGTCGCCGGGTTATTGGCAATCGGTCAGGATGTATCAGAGCGTGCTAAACACGAAAAGCAGCTCTTGAATGAGCGAAATCAACTGATCGAAAGAAACAAGGAACTCACCTGCCTTTATAGCATGGCAAAGATTGTGGGGCAAAACAAGCCCCTTCCCCAAATGCTGGAGTCCATCGCCGCTATTATTCCCCCGGCGTTTCAATACCCGGCGATCACTACGGCCATTATCCGCTTGGACCAGCATTCCTATGGTGGTCGGGATACGGCAATAGCTTGGCCTACCCTGACCGAAAACCTGGTTATCCAGAGGATACGGAGGGGAAACATAGAGGTGATTTACTCACCTCCAAAAAATGATCGCAAAACGAGTCAAACTCCCTTTCTCGATGAAGAACGCGCCCTTTTGAGAACTATTGCTCATCATCTTTCACTGGCGATCGAGAAAAAGGAAGCGCTCGATATTAAAGCCGAGATAGAAAATCAGCTGCGACACTCGGATCGACTGGTAAAAATCGGTCAGTTGACTGCCGGTGTGGCTCACGAACTCAATGAGCCCCTTGGAAATATCCTTGGTTTTGCCCAACTATCGTCAAAGGTTACTGATCTTCCGGAACAAGTATATAGTGATCTGAACAATATTATTAAGGCCGCTTTGCATGCCAGGGAGATCATAAAAAAACTAATGTTTTTCAGTCGTCAGACCCCGCCGCGTGAAACCCTGGTGAATCTGAACCGATTGATTGAAGACGGTATTTATCTGTTTGAGTCACGATGTGCTAAGAATGGAATTATAGTGACAAAAAAACTTTACCAAGATTTACCGGCCATAAAAGCCGATCTGTCCCAGTTGCAGCAAGTTTTTACCAACCTGATCGTCAATGCGCTTCAGGCCATGCCTGAAGAAGGTAAGCTGAGCATTGAAACCTCGTTTGACGAAGCCCATGTTTACCTGCTGGTTCAGGACTCCGGCATCGGTATGACTCAGGAAACATTAAAGCAAATTTTTCTGCCATTCTTTACAACCAAGGATATCAAACAGGGAACCGGTCTGGGGCTTTCAGTGGTTCACGGCATCGTTAAATCCCATGGCGGCAGCATTGACGTGGAGAGCCGCATCGGACAGGGTGCCCGCTTCCGGATAAAATTCCCGCTGAGAAGGTTATCCCCGGAGGAAAAGAATGAATCATAAAAAAATAGCGCATAACAGAACTAAGATTCTGGTAGTTGATGATTCAGCGCCCACCTTGGAAGTTATCCAAAGAAACCTCGAAGCTGCCGGCTATGAAGTCTTCACCGCACCAAGCGTGGAACTGGCGATTGCCTTCCTGGAACAAAACTCGGTGGACCTCGTTATCACCGATATAAAAATGCCCAAAATCAGCGGCTTGGAGCTACTTAAATATGTGAAAGAAAATGTAAAGGAAACGGAAATAATGATCATTACCGGCTACCCGTCCATTAAAGGTGCGGTAGAGGCGGTTAAAGACGGTGCTGAAAATTATCTGGTAAAACCCTTTACGGATGAAGAGTTATTGTCGGTTGTCTCCAAGATGCTCGAGAAACTGGCAAACCGCCATGCTGTTAAAGCGAAGCCACTATCTGGCAGCCACAATATTATTGGTAATTCCCCGGGCATGCAGCATGTATATCGACTCATTGGAAAGGCCGCCGCCACTAGCGTCAACGTGTTGCTTTTAGGGGAGAGCGGCACGGGTAAGGAATTGGTGGCACGCGCCATCCATTACAGCAGTAAAACTGTTTCAGGGCCTTTTGTGACCGTCAACTGTACAGCGATTCCAGATAGCCTTCTGGAAAGTGAGCTTTTCGGCCACGTCAAAGGGGCCTTCACCGGAGCGCAAGCCTCCCGAGCCGGATTTTTCCAGATTGCCGACGGAGGGACGCTCTTTCTGGATGAAATCGGGGATGCCAGCCTAAGTATGCAAGGAAAACTGCTGCGGGCTATTCAAAACAAGGAAATTTTCATGGTAGGGTCCAGCCGCGTTCAAAAAATCGACACACGAATCATAGCGGCAACCAATACGGATCTGAACCGTCTCGTCAAAAAGGGCCTCTTCCGGGAGGACCTTTATTACCGGCTGAACATTGTTGAAATTACTTTGCCGCCTCTGCACGAACGCGGTGAGGATATCCTGTTACTGGTTCAGCTTTTTAAGGAAAAACTTTCCAGAGATATGAATCGCCCGGCGCCCCAATTCTCAGACAAGGTTCTTCAGATATTTAAAAATTATCATTGGCAAGGCAATGTCCGGGAGCTTGAGAACCTGATCCAGCGTCTGGTGGTGCTGGCTGACGGCAATTTTATTGATGTTACGGATCTTCCTGAACAAATGCGATTCAGCATCAACTGGCGCAGAGGTCTCAACCGGCCCTTAGCTGAAGTTGAAGCGGAACATATTGCGAATGTGCTAAACAGTGTGAAGGGAAACAAAACTCGAGCCGCCGAGATTCTGGGGATTGACCGCAAAACCCTCCGGGAAAAAATACGGCGGGCAAACCAACCAACCGATATCGGGTAATTATTCCCCACCGAGGCATTCCTCCCCGGTTTTTTCTCTCCCCCCATCCACTTCTTCCACATGCGGGCCACCGCAACATCCTTTCCTCTAACCTGATTTATCTATCTGGTATTTCAAATTATTCAGTTTAGGGTACCAAACCGACCGATGTCGTCCAGCCCCCTTTTTCATTCTGGCATCCAGATTGCTCTAACTAAGTGCAACAATAAGTCGTTCTTTCCTTTTAACCTAAGAAACGAAATCCAAAAATGAAGGAGGATTTGTATGAAAGCTCAATCTCAAAATACAGACATTTGTCAAACCTGTATATATGCACCCGAATGTGTTCACTATCAAAACTGCCAAATCATGTGCAAGCCGATCTGGTTTTGTGAGAATTTTGACAATAGAGCCTCGCTACAGGCGAATGACAACGAGAAGATCTATTCAGAGGAGCGATCATCTCAATCTTCCAATCCCGGCATTGAGGTGATTTCCAGAAGGATGAAAGGGTTGTGTATTAACTGTGAAAACCGGGCTTCATGTATATTTCCAATACAAGATGGAGGCGTTTGGTATTGTGAAGAATACTGTTAATAAATGCTTGCCGGTCCGATAGAATTTTCCGGACTGGATTTATGCCCTGTTCCATTAACCTATAGACGGAAATCGGCAGCTGGTATCCTCCGGGATTCTGCCGATTTTCCGCTAAACAAGAAATTTGAGTTACAGGCAATCAAAAGGAGAATATAATAATGTATAAAACAGCTTTATACAGCGAAGCAAAATCGAGCTCATACGTACAAGAAATATCACATATGATAAAAGATAAATATCCCTGGGAAAGAGAGTTTATTCAGGCCGTCGATGAGCTTCTTTCTTCATTGAGTCTGCTGTTTGATCAAGAACCTCTCTATAAATATGAGCGGATCCTGGAAAGGATCGTCGAACCCGAGCGGATCGTCATCTTCCGGGTGCCTTGGCGGGACGATACCGGTACCATTCAGGTTAACACCGGGTATCGAATTGGGTTTAACAGTGCTCTCGGACCATACAAAGGCGGCTTGCGGTTCCACGCCTCGGTGACGCTGAGTATACTGAAATTTTTGGGTTTTGAGCAGATTTTCAAAAATGCTTTAACCGGTCTGCCTCTTGGAGGTGGAAAAGGTGGCAGCGATTTCAATCCCCGTGGAAAATCCAATGTCGAAATCGAAAATTTCTGTCAGAGCTTTATGGTTGGCCTATACAATCATATTGGTCCCAATACCGACGTGCCGGCCGGTGATATCGGTGTAGGTGCCCGGGAAATCGGTTACTTATTTGGTCATTACAAACGTCTTAAAAATGTGTTTGAAGGCGTGTTGACCGGAAAAGGAGTCGACTGGGGCGGTTCCGCTGTTCGACCAGAGGCCACAGGATACGGTGCCGTCTATTTTGCCGAAGAAATGTTGAAAACTCGCGGAGAACACATAGACGGTAAAATAGTGGCAGTTTCAGGATTTGGGAATGTCGCCTGGGGCGTAGTCAAAAAGATTACGGAAATGGGAGCCAAGGTAATCACTCTTTCTGGCCCGGACGGGTTTATCTATGACGAAGACGGTGTCCAGGGGGAAAAGATCGATTACATGTTGACCATGCGTTCCAGTGGCCGCGACCAGGTGCAGGACTATTCCGATAAGTTTAAGGTTGACTTTTATCCGGGAAAACGTCCCTGGGGCGTTAAATGCGACATCGCCTTCCCCTGTGCCTGTGAAAATGAGATGGATGTTGAAGATGCTAAGTCTCTTGTCCGCAACGGGTGCATGTGCGTCACCGAGTGCGCCAATATGCCCTTAACCCCGGATTCCATTGAGTTTTTACTTGAAAACAACATTCTCTATTCTCCCGGGAAAGCATCCAATGCAGGTGGCGTTGCCTGTTCCGGATTTGAAATGGCGCAAAATAGCACTAAAATAAAGTGGTCAAAGGAAGAGGTCGATCAAAGATTGCGGCAAGTGATGACCGACATCCACCAGAACTGCTTGCAGGCGGCTGAAAGGTATGGCAAACCGGGCAATTATTTCAGCGGAGCAAACATTGCTGGATTTATAAAAGTGGCAAACGCCATGCTTGATCAAGGCAATACTTGATTGGTTATTTTCAAACCGCAACGTTTAAAAAACTGACGTACTTTTGACTTTGGCATCACCCTCAGAAAAGGGTGTCAGTATTTGACCTCGGGCCTTTACTAGGCTATACGCTCCCAGTTACTTTTTTGGCAATGACCAGGGAGTGGGCTGTTATTTCGGGGGACTGGGACAATAGCGGCAACACTTACGGCTGTAGTTCCAGCGGCCTGCATGTGCATTGCGGGGAACTGTCTTAGACTATTGGCTGAGCCTGAAACTTTGGCAGAACGGATAATGGATGGCATCAATTGGTACTCAAATATCCTCATGAACCAAGGCCTTTATGCTCTAAACGATCATATGATCTGCGACTTTGCGGAAAACAGTTCCGAGATTAGGGGGCTTGTAACGCAGAATAGTATTGAATTACTTGAAGATTTAAGCGATAGCCTATGGAACGATATTCCGTGGAACAACGCCCTCGTGTGGAACAACTTTGTCAATTCAAGTGTCAGTGGATGAAGATTATTTGACAATGGTCAACATGCGGGATCTACTTGACCTGACATACTTCAAAGACAACATCTGTAAATCAGATTTAGTGCTGTTAAGGCATATTACAATATATGGAGATGATCCAATAGGGTGTAAAACTTGTGATTTGCTCCAACCTGTCTTTTGGATGACCGCTTGATAGCTGCTATGTACAAAACGTCCTGCGAAAAAATGATCGACCACAACATCTGGGGGTGGGCGCTTTCGGAAATTAGTTGACTTTCAATTTGCTATCACAGGGAAAAAACGGACACAGATTCTTTGGATGAGCTCCAACTCATCGCCATAAATAGACCCGTTTTAAAAGCAGTGATAATTCATTTCCGCATTTGGGATTAATTCCATTCCGAACCCGCCGCTAAAAAATACGCATCGACTTGATCCCCTGTTTTAATTCTGGCAGCCCAGGAGACATCCGAACCCCCAACACCCGGATTTGGAGCCCGGTCTCTACCAATTCGAGCTACTGGTCTGGAGCAGTTTTTTGTAACGTTTTTTATAAAAAGGGGGACAGATAGGGGACTGGTACACGCTGCACAAAAACAAGGGGGTTTAGCAATGTTCGCTAAACCCCTTATTTAATTGGTGCCTAGGGCCGGAATCGAACCGGCACGTTCATTGAGAACGAGGGATTTTAAGTCCCTTGCGTCTACCAATTCCGCCACCCAGGCAATTGGTGTTTTTGAAGATGAGATGTTCGGATCAAAATGCTTGGTGGTTTGTGAGGCAGCTATTAACGGTGGCACCGGCAGGCCGTGCCGATCATCAACGGCCGATGGCTGTTTTTGCAGGCGGTTTCCAGTGCGGCCATCAAATCTGCAGGGTAAATACCGCCCACACCGGGCAGCAGCTGATGGCTGCGCAGCACAATGGGCAAAACATCATCAAAATTAAGGTCGGCCAGCAGCCGAAACAGGTCCTTGGGTCTGGGTTTTCCGGTATGGGTACAGATTTTTTCCGGCTCCGGGCAGTTGTCCGGGCAGATGAAATCGGCATGGCTGACAAATGCCTGGCCGGTTTTTCCCCGAAAGGCATTGGGCATTTGGGTTAGCCAGGAATCCGGAATCTTTACTGCATTAATCTCATAGGTACTCAATAACTTAAACGACAACCATTCTGCCGCTACATGAACAGGAATAGCCGGAACGATCATGTCCACCGGCGCGTCCTGATCCAGCATGCGGTTCAGCCATCCAATGCCATCGTCATTGACTGCGGTGATGCCTGGATTATCGATAGTGATCGGCTTTTTATCCACCACCGTAATTGCCGCACCGGAAATATGCCGGGTGATCCGCTCCACGGCAATCTGCCCGAAACGGCCGGCGCCGATGATCCAGAAACATTTGGGTCTTAAAGGAATGTCCCTTTGATCCTTGTTATTATTCATGGCATTTGGTAGAAAACGCTGAGGCTGAAAAAGCCAGATAATAAAAATTCTGGCCCAGAGGACCCGGCGCTGGTTATCCCCAAAGAGGATTTGCTTTATTGGAAGTCCATTGATTTATTGAAATCCCAAATATGATGACAACTGCACCGCAACTGATTCTGGCGTCCCAATCCCCTCGTCGACGCTACCTGCTCGAACAGGCCGGGTTGACGTTTTTGGTGATTCCCAGCAGTTTCGATGAGGGCTCAATTCAGTTAGCAGACCCTGCAGACTATGTCAAAGCCCTTGCCGAGGCCAAGGCCGATGAAATTGCACGCCAATATCCGGAAGGCTGGGTGATCGGTGCGGACACCATCGTTACCATCGACAGCGTGATTCTTGGCAAGCCCGGCAATCCACGTGAAGCCCGGCAGATGCTGGAACGGTTGAGTGGCCAGTCCCATTTTGTATATACCGGATATGCCATCGTCTGCAAAAATAAACAGACCTGCATCAGTGATGCGATTAAAACCGATGTGCAGTTCAAGGATCTGTCCTGGTCAGGCGGATCAACGGCTCGTACACCAATGTGGTGGGGCTTCCCGTGTGTGAAGTGATTGAAACGCTGCTCAAGATAGGTGTCGTGAAAATGAATACAGAAAACGCGAAAGGACTCGCGGTGTGAGGGAAAATCTGGAGCGGATCAAAAAACGAATTGCTGACGCCGCCACCGGTTGCGGCCGTGATCCCGAATGCGTTCGCCTGGTGGCCGTGAGCAAAACCGTGGATGCCGACCGGGTGGCCGAGGCCATCGATTCCGGCGCCGTCATTTTGGGTGAAAACTACATTCAGGAGGCACGAGACAAGTTCAATACCCTGTATGACCGGCCCGTGCAATGGCACTTCATCGGACATCTGCAATCCAACAAAGCCAAATACGCCGTGCGAATGTTCGACCTGATCCATTCGGTAGATTCCCTCAAGCTGGCCAGGGCACTGGACAAGGAGGCCCGGAAAAACGACAAGGTGCAGGAGATCCTCATCCAGGTAAACATCAGCCAGGAGGAGACCAAATCGGGTATTGAGGAGACCGGCGCCGTTGATCTGATAACGCAGATCAGCCGACTTGAAAACGTCCGGGTGAAGGGGTTGATGACCATGCCGCCCTTTTTCGATGCACCGGAACAGGCCCGTCCCTTTTTCCGCCAGCTGGCCAGGCTCCGGGACCGGATCGTCGATCGCAACGTCCCCGGCGTAAGCATGGATGAACTGTCCATGGGCATGACCGGTGATTTCGAGGTGGCCATCAATGAAGGCGCCACCCTGGTTCGCATCGGCACCGCCATTTTTGGAGCACGCCAGTGAACCTGCTGATACACATCTGTTGCGGCCCCTGCAGCATCTACCCGGTTCAGGTGCTGCGGGACGACCACCATGATGTCATGGGTTTTTTCTACCGCAACAATATCCACCCGTTCACCGAGTGCATGAAGCGGGAGGAGACCCTGAAGACCTATGCAAAAGCTGTCTCCCTGAAGATGATATATCAGCCCGGCTATGACATGGAGACCTTTTTACGCAATGTGGCCTTCCGGGAAGCCGAGCGCTGCACCTATTGCTACCACGACCGCCTGACCACCACGGCCAATTTCGCCAGGAAAGGCAAATTCGACGGTTTTACCACCACACT
Organism: Desulfosarcina sp.; assembly: GCA_014237405.1. Classification (GTDB taxonomy): domain Bacteria; phylum Desulfobacterota; class Desulfobacteria; order Desulfobacterales; family Desulfosarcinaceae; genus Desulfosarcina. The sequence continues at coordinate 8,675 of JABZFO010000175.1, forward strand.
GCTATACAGTCGCTTTCAAAAACACGAGCAGATCCGTGCCATCGGCGAGGCGGTGGGAAAATCGGTGGGCGTGCCCTTCTACTACCAGGATTTTCGGGAGGGATGGAAGGCGGGTATCGACGAATCCCGCCGGCGGGGCATGTACCGTCAGCCCTACTGCGGCTGCATCTACAGTGAAAAAGAACGGCACTATCGAAAGTCTAAAAAGAATGCCCCTTCAACCGGTGGCGACACGGGTTCAACAACCACTTGGTATAGGCTTTAAGATAATTAATTTGGCAAGGATAGAGGGAGGAAGCCGTATTGTAATACTGCGACGACCGATAACGCAGTCCAAATTAATTATCTTAAAGTCTATACCATCCCGCCAGGACCACTGACACTATGTTCGGAAACTTCATCTATTTCATCGTTGCCCTGCTGATCTATTCCACCTACCAGCCTTCGGAGCAGACCAACTTTTCACCCCTGGACACGCTGGCTCTCTTTTTTTCGCTGATTCTGCTCTTTTTCATCTTTTCCAGGCGCCAGTTCGTCCGGATTGCACGCATGTCCGCCACCCACAGCCATGATGTGCTGGACCAGCAGTTTTCATCGGCGGTGACCCGCCAGTCCATCCTGGCCATCGCCCTGTTCGCGGTGGACATTTACGGCCTCAACATCTCTTCTTTTTTAACGGGCATCTGGCTGTTCGAAGCGATCCCCACCGTGGAAGCCCTGGTGTTCATGGCCTTTTTCGTCGGCTACCTGGCCATGGTCTGGTCCAACGCCTATGACGCCTACCGGCGCATCTATCAGGCGGACCTCACCCGCAAGGCCTATGTGGGGTCCAACATCTCTTTCAGTGTACCCGTGCTGCTGCCCTGGCTGCTGCTCTCCGGCATCGCCGATCTGATCCTCGCCCTGCCCTTCGACCTACCCCGGCAGGTGCTGACATCTCCCGAGGGTGAGACGGCCTACTTTCTCTTTTTCCTGTTTGCCGTGGCTGTGCTCGGCCCGCTGATCATCCAGAAATTCTGGCGTTGCCGGCCCCTGGAAGCCGGCTATTTTCGCCAACGCATCGAAGCGCTCTGCCGGCGCGCCAACCTGAAGTATGCCGACATCCTTTACTGGCCGATCTTCGGCGGTCGCATGATCACCGCCGGGGTGATGGGGCTGGTGAGCCGGTTCCGCTACATCCTGGTCACCGACGCCCTGCTGCGCATCCTGAGCCCAGAGGAGTTGGACGCCGTCATCGCCCATGAAGTGGGCCACGTGAAAAAGCGGCATCTGCTGTTCTACCTCTTTTTCTTTATCGGCTACATGGTCATCGCCTACGCCACCTTTGATCTCATCGTCTACCTGATCATCTTTTCCGAGCCCATCTACCGCTTCGTCTTCATGACCGGTATCAGTCGTACCACCGTAACCACAGGGCTGCTCAGCCTGGCCATTATCTTTAACTTTCTCGTCTATTTTCGTTTTATCTTTGGCTTTTTCATGCGCAACTTCGAACGCCAGGCCGATGCCTTTGTCTACAGCCTCTTTGCCAGTGCCCTTCCTCTGATTTCCACCTTTGAAAAAATCGTGGCCGTTTCCGGGCATTCGCCGGACAAGCCCAACTGGCACCACTTCAGCATCCGTCAGCGGGTGGACTTTCTAAAGCGCTGCGAGGTGGACCGATCCTGGGTCCAGCGCCACGACCGCAAGGTCCGCACCAGCATCGCCATCTATATGGCGGCCATGGTGGTAGTTGGAATTGCCGGCTACCAGCTCAACTTCGGTCAAACCGGCAAACGGCTCAATGAAAAATTCTTTGAAACGGCCATTTTGAACGAAATTTCCCGCAACGGGGAGAGCAATGCCGGCCTTTACGGCATGCTGGGGGATCTGTATTTCGGCCGCAGCAGCTTTGGGCAGGCTGCGTCGGCATACCGGATCGCCCTTGACATAAACCCCGACAGCGCCATTGTTTTGAACAACTACGCCTGGCTCCTGGCCACCTGCGAGGATCCGGCTTACCGGAATCAGGAACTGGCATTAGAACTGGCCTTCAAGGCCGCTGCCATCGAGCAGTCCCCCCACATCTTGGACACTCTGGCCGAAAGCCTGTTCGTCAACGGGCAAATCGTGGAGTCCATCGATACGGCGACGACCGCCCTGGAGATGGCCAAAACCAACCGCGCATACTACAGCGGGCAGCTGGAAAAATTCCAGGCTGCCCGTGACAATCCCATTACTGAATAGTTCAACTACTTGATACAGACCTTCCTCACTTCAAGCAAATCGCAGTATCCCTGAAAAATCTTGTCGATGCCGTCCTGCTTCAAGGTGGTCATGCCGTCAATGATGGCCTTATTTCTGATGTCCTCCATAGTGGCCTTGGTCTGGATGAGTTTTTTCATCTCGTCGGTGCCCATGAGCAATTCATGGATGCCCATACGACCCCGATAGCCGGTGCTGCCGCAAAGGTCGCATCCTTCCGGCTTATACAGCTCCAGATCGTCGTTGTAGGGAATGTCAAGATTGTTCTTGAACTTCTCTTCTCCGTATTCACGGACCAGTTCGTCGTATTCCTCCTTGCTGGGGTGATATTTCCGTTTGCAGGTTTTGCACAGGGTCCGCACGAGCCGCTGGGCCATGATACAGAGGATGGCATCGGCAAAGTTGAAGGGGTCCATACCCATATCCAGCAGACGTGTGATGCTTTCCGGGGCGCTGTTGGTGTGCAGAGTGGAGAAAACCAGGTGACCGGTCAACGAGGCCTCAATACCAATGGAAGTGGTCTCTTTGTCGCGCATTTCACCCACCATGATCACGTCCGGGTCGGCACGTAGGAAGGCCCGCATGGCCGCGGCAAAATCGAACCCGATCTTGGGCTTCACCTGCACCTGGCGAAGCCCGCGCTGGGTGATTTCCACCGGGTCCTCGGCGGTCCAGATCTTGGTCTCGGTCTTGTTGATGAAACTCAGGGCCGAATGTAAAGTAGTGGTTTTACCGGAACCGGTGGGCCCGCAGACAAAGATCAGCCCGTAGGGTTTGGTGACGCAGCTGACAAAGTCCTTGTGGTTGCGCTTGGAAAAGCCCATCTTGTCCAGCGGAATGGGCTCGCCGGCAGCCAGGATACGCATGACCACGTCTTCGAGTCCACCCTGGGTGGGGATGGTGGCCACGCGGAGTTCGATGTCCTTGCCGCCGTATTTCTTGAACTTGATCTTGCCGTCCTGGGGGAGTCGCCGTTCGGCAATATCCAAGTCTGACATGATCTTGATTCTGGAGATCACCGCATTCTTGTAGGAAAAGGGAATGGTCTGGTAGACGTTGCACGAACCATCCACCCGAATGCGGACCTGGGTGTTCATCTTTCCCGGGTAGGGTTCAATGTGGATATCCGACGCATTGCGGCTGTAGGCATCCAGAATGATCTTGTTGACCAGCTGGACTACCGCACTGTCCTCTTCACCCACGCCGGACTCCGCCTCATCCACCTCGTCAGCCTCTACCTGGAGCTGGGAGAGGATGTCGTCGATCTCCGCCAGCTCCCTTTCGTCCTGGGTGAACAATTTGATGAAATCGAGGATGTCCTGCTTAAGGCTGATGTAAAAGGTGACGGGGTGCCCCGGGAACAGGGCTTTGATCTCGTCGATCTTTTTCAGGTCGTGGGGGTTGTCTACCGCGATGACGATCGTGTTGCCCTCATTTTTCAGGGGCACCCAAATGTTGTTTCTCATGAAGGGTATTTTCAGACCCGCCATGAGGTCGCCGGGGATGGGGTAATTGGCGTTGTACTCAATGAAGATAGTCTTGAAGTACTTTTCCAGTGCGCTGCCAATCTCCTTTTTGGGAATTTTGAAGTCCTTCATCAAGACCGCGGAAACCGGCTCCTTGCGCTGGGTAGCGTCGGCAATGGCCTTGGTCAGCTCTTTCTGGGTAAGCAGGTGGTTTTTCAGCAGGTAGTCGTATTTGTTGGTGCGGCCGCCCCGGGCGGCGATGCGCTTCTGGTTGTAAAGGGCCACCCCCATGATCTTGGACAGCTCTTGGATGGCTTTTTCTTCCGCTTCTCCAAATTCGCCGTTGGCCTTGCGGTTGATCAGTTCCAGGGTGCCCATGAGATACTTCTGATAAACAATGGGATGGGCCAGGATTTCCTTGGTCCGATAGCCGGTCCGCCGGTCCCAGCTGGAGTCGAACTGAAGGTCCGCGTCAATGGCGGTCAGTTCCTTCTGGTCGTAAGCGTTCTTGATGTTCACCAGGGTCTGCTTCAATGCAGAGTACCCGGCAATGCTGGTCTGGGCCACGGGGACCCGGATCTCGGCCACCTCGCTGCCCGACTTGAATCGCGATACCAGTTCCCGTTTGACGCCATCCACCACATAGACGGTGATCCGGTCTGCTCCGAACAGCTCGCAGATTTCTTCTTTCAACTTTCCGTATCATCGTTGAGGGTCAAGGAAATATTTGCATTGGCCATAAATCATTACCTTCGGTGGGTTAAGGATATTCGTTGTCCGCTCGCGGCGCGAAATAACCAATGATCGTTAGTGCGGCCCTATTTGCGGTACTGGCAGTACAGTTTTTTGCATCCTCCCCCAATTAGGAAGATTCCCATGAAGTAAAAACAAAATCGGATAAAGCCGGAGGCGGCTGCAAATCTCGGGATCTGCTCAATGTTGGGCATCACCTGTGGGATGCGGAAAAAAACCCCCAAACCAGCCAGTATCAATGCAACTGCCCAGATGACTTGGGCCTGATTTACCTGTTTGTCGGCCATCGATCAACCTGATAGGATCTAAAGCGATGTCCACAAATAACGCCCAATTTTTACTTGCCCTTTTGTCCTGTTTCTTCGAAAACGCAAAACTTATTTGTGAACAACGCCTAAGTGGTCGCAAATAGGTGCTTATATACCACATCATCCGCCAAAAAAGCACTACAATTTTCTCGTACAGAAGTATTATGGCAACGGCGGTATTTCGATGCCATTGGAACGTGCATCCGAACAGACGCCTCTGCCAATCGGCCTGGCGCCATCAAAGCGTGTAAAGCTGCTGGCCGTCGATGACGTTGACCCCCTTGGATTCAAGCAACCTGATCGCCTCCTGTTCCTGCTCGATGCGAAAGATCATCAGGCGGTCCGTCACTTCCACCGCCACCACATTGGTTTTCCCCACGGTGAGTCCGTTGTTTTTCAGGGTCTGACGGGCCTTTTCCGTGTCGTCCACAATCAGCCGCAACACACCGAAATCAGATGTGTCGGCAAGGGCCAGAGCACGAATGTTCACTTCTGCTTCGGTCAAAATAGCGGTCACTTCCGAAAGCCGCCCGGATTTGTTTTCCAGAAAAACGGATATCTGTTCAACCTGCATATGTTCCTCCACTATATAGTCGGTCATAGGATTAGCCTACTTGAACCATTTTTTAGTATTGAGTGATGAGTTTTTGATTTCCTAAGCCCTGACAACACTAACTCAAAAAAATATCAGATCTTTCGATTGTCCACAACCCGCACGGCCTTGCCCTGGCTTCTTTCGATGGCCTTGGGCTCAACCAGTTTCACCCGGGCGGAGACGCCCAGCAATTCCTTGATGTTTTTGGTGATGCGCCGCTCCAGGTGTTGCAGGCCTTTCACCTCGTCGGAAAAGCTTCGTTCACCCACCTCTACTTTGACGGTGAGCACATCCAGGTTTTCTTCACGGTCCACCACCAGCTGATAGTGGGGCTCCACGTTCTCGGTCTCCATGAGCACACTTTCGATCTGGGAGGGGAACACATTGACGCCGCGGATGATCAGCATATCGTCACTGCGGCCCGTCACCCGGTTCATACGAACATGGGTTCTGCCGCAGATGCACGGTTCAGGGTTCAATGAGGTAATGTCCCGCGTGCGGTAGCGGATCACGGGGAATGCCTCTTTGGTGAGGGAAGTGAACACCAGCTCGCCGGTGGCGCCGTACGGTAGCGGTTCGAGGGTTTTGGGATCGACGATCTCCGGTATAAAATGGTCTTCGAACACATGGAGTCCTTTTTTGGCTTCATGACATTCAATGGCCACCCCCGGTCCCATCACTTCGCTGAGACCGTAAATGTCAACGGCGATGAGGTTCAGCTTTCGCTCGATCTCTTCCCGCATTTTCTCCGACCAGGGTTCGGCCCCGAAGATGCCGAACTTGAATTTTAGTGAATTGAAGGAAACTCCCATCTCCTCGGCCACTTCGGCCAGGTGGAGGGTGTAGGAGGGCGTGGCGGTGAGAATGGTGGGGCCGAAATCTTTCATGATCACCACCTGACGTTTGGTGTTGCCGCCGGAAACCGGGATCACCGATGCGCCCAGGCGCTCCGCACCGTAGTGGACGCCCAGGCCGCCGGTAAACAGGCCGTATCCGTATGCATTGTGGATGATGTCGCCACGGCCGGCGCCGCCGGCGGCCAGGGAGCGGGCCATGAGCATGGACCAAGTCCCCACGTCCCTTGCCGTATATCCCACCACGGTCGGCTGGCCGGTGGTACCGGACGAGGCGTGGATGCGGACCACGTTGTCCATGGGAACGGCAAACATGTTGAACGGGTAGTTGTCGCGAAGATCCTGCTTGGTGGTAAACGGTATCCGGCTCAAGTCGCCCAGGCTTTTGATATCTGCCGGGGTAATTCCGGCCTCCTGGAATTTTTCACGGTAAAAGGGAACATTGGCGTAAACGCGCTCCAGGGTGGTTTGAAGCCGCCGGAGCTGTATCGCTTCCAGGGCTTCGCGTGGCATGGTTTCGTATTCGATGTCGTGAATCATGTTGCGCTTCTCCTTTTACAAATATCAAACAATTTCCAATGACCGAAATTCGAAAATCCAAACAATGCCTCGTCCTGGAAGGTTTGGGTCATTGAATAGTGGAATTTGAGATTTATTTGTCATTTGGTGCTTGTAATTTGTGATTTTAGACACAAAACTGCCAAGGCAGAGCCTACTGCCTCTGACCTGGCCCAAAGGACCAGGTTTTCTAGGGATAAATAAAAAAAGGCCGGGAGGATCATCCCACAGCCTTTTAAAAAGTCGGAACCATGGGGATCAGACGAACGCTTTGTCCACCCATGGCCTGTTTGGGTCAGTTGCCAAACCGGTGACACCGTGCCATCTTAATTTGGACTTCGACATTTGATATTTTTTTCAGGGTGCTATCCCCTGAGCGAACCCTTGAATTCCGGTTTTCGCTTTTCGATAAACGCACGGGTCCCCTCTTTGCCATCTTCGCTGGCCATGCAGATAGCAAAGGCATCCACCTCGATCCGGCAGCCGGTGGCCAAATCCACGTTCAGCCCGTTGTTGACCGCCTGTTTGGCAGCTCGAAGGGAGACCTTACCCTTGGTTGCGATGGCCCGAGCAGTTTTTAACGTTTCTTCCATCAGTGATTCCTGGGGCAAAACCCGGTTGACCATGCCGATCTTTTCGGCTTCTGCCGCCGGAATTATCTTACCGGTAAAAATCATCTCCTTGGCCCGGTTGCTGCCGATGAGGCGGGGCAGCCGCTGGGTGCCGCCGAATCCGGGGATGATTCCCAGGGTAATTTCCGGCAGGCCGAACATAGCGTTTTCCGAGGCGTAGATAAAATCACAGGCCAGGGCCATCTCGCTCCCGCCCCCCAGGGCAAAGCCATTAACCGCGGCAATTACCGGGATGGCCAGTTCCTGCAACCGGCCGATGATCAGTTGTCCTTTTCGTGAAAACATTTTGCCCTGCAAGGTGTTGAAGGTGGCCAGCTCGGTAATGTCCGCCCCGGCCACAAAGGATTTCTCACCTGCACCGGTAAGGACCAGTACACCAATTTCCTCATCAGCCTCGATTTCGTCCAATGCCGCTGAAAGTTCGTCCAGCAGTTGGCCGTTCAAGGCGTTGAGTGCCTTGGGGCGGTTGAAGGTGATGGTAGCAATGCCCTCTGCCACTTCAAAAATGATGTTTTCGTAAGCCATGACGCCTTCCTCCTGCAATTTTCTGGTTGAATGATCGGTGGCCGGCAGCGGTATCAACACTGCGGCAGTCGGTTATCCCTTCTTGTCCCGCTCCGCCGACGGATAGATAAAGGCGGTGGGGCTGGTCTCTTTTATATACTTTCGAATCCCGCGAATGATGCCGTCGCACAGCTCATCCTGGTATTTGGCGCTGGTCAGGCGTTTGCACTCCCTGGGATTGGAGATGAAGGAGGTTTCCACCAGGACCGCCGGCATCTGGGCGCCCAAGAGCACGTAAAACGGCGCCTGTTTGACGCCTTTGCTGCGGATGTGACTGAAATTCTTTCTCAGATGCAGGCACATCTCCGCCTGGACCATGGCAGCAAGGCGGCTGGATTCGTTGATCTTGGAGTTCTGCATCAGATCGTTTAAAATGGACTCCAAGTCGCTGATATTTTTAGCCGACGTGGCATTTTCACGGGCTGCCACCAGGATGGCATCGTCGTCAGTGGCCAGGTTCAGGAAAAAAGTTTCGATCCCGTATGCCCGCTTGTTTCTCACCGCGTTGGTGTGGATGGAGATAAACAGATCGGCGTTCTGAGTGTTGGCAATGGCGGTGCGCTCCTCCAGGGTCAGGTATCGATCGGTGGTCCGGGTGAGTACCGCATCGCATTTGAGTTCGGTTTCCACTTTTCTGGCCAGTCGTTTGGCGATCTGAAGTACGACGTGCTTTTCATGAACCCCTTTCAGATAGCCAGGCGCCCCGTAATCCTTGCCGCCGTGCCCCGGATCTATGACGATGCGGCTCACCCCCAGAGCCAGTTGGCGGGCGATGGCGCCGGGCGGCAGTTTCCCTGTGGAAGGCCGCCAGGGCGAGGCGGATTTGCCGGCAACCTGCCTGTCTGAATCAGCCCCCCACACATCCAATACAATGCGAAAGGGATTTTTAAGGGAAAAAATCTTATAGTTTTTAAAGGACTTGATATCCACAACAATTCTGACCGACTCGCCGGTGTACTGCCCGGCCCGCGCATCACTAAGCAGTTCATCGTTGATGGGAACAAATTTTTGGATATCCTTGCCCAACCGGCTCTTGCTCAGGTCGATATAGAGCCTCTGGGGCTTTTTGATGGCGGGGTCTTTTTTCAGCAGCCGGTGGGAAAAACGGGTTTCCTGGTCGGCATCGATAACAATTCGCGTGTAGCTGGGGTTGGACCAGAACCGAAGCCCGTGCACAGTGACCAGGCCGGTTCGCTGCACCTTAGCATCCGGGAAGCCCGCGTCTGAATCGGTTTTATTCTTGGCGATGATACCAGCCAACGGGTCATCATCGTCCGTCTTTGCCACGGTCCCGGTGGGGATAATACCGACCAGTTCCGCACCGGCTTTATCCGCAAAGGTACTGCCGGGGAACTGGCGTTTCAAGCGCCGGAAGTAACCCATTGCCGTATCGAGATCCGCATCACGGTGAGACTTGTCCGATAATCCCTTATAGAGCATTCCGATCATATACAGGGATTCGGCCGCATCGGGACCACTGGTGTCGGATCGGTAAACCACCTGGAAGCGGTCGATGCATTTTTCCCATTGATCCCGATATTTCTGTTTGGCGGCACTACCCATCAGCTGTTTATAAGCGGCATGGGCCTTTTTGAGATGGCGGGCGGCAACAGTCTTCTTGGGTGGCGCTGCCGGTTTTCCCAAATCGGCCAGCTGCAATCGGGATTTCGGAGTGTAACGGCTTTTGGGAAACCGCTGGATAACCCGCTGAAAGGCGTCGACGGCTTCTTGCCGGTCAGCGTCCAGATAAGAGCGTTTGTGCAGTTGAAGATATAAAAGGCCCGATTTATAGAGTCCGGCGGCGGCCCAGGGACCGGAAGGATCAAGCCGGTAAACGTTCTGGTATTTTTCGATACAGGCCAGCCACTTGTCCCGATATTTTTGGTGGCGGGGATTTTTCTTGAGTGTGGCGTAGGCGTTTTCGGCCCGGTGATATTGTCCCTTGGGCGTCAGGGCCCAGGCCTGCCACACAAGGGACATATTGATCAGCAAGGTGAGGATCACCATGCGGAAAGCGGCTGCACACAATGATTTATTGGCAAGTTTCTGCATATTTACTTGAGTATGGGTCAGTACACAACGGATTGTGCCTTGATCTGCAATTCGTTCAACGTATTCAGGGCATCGATGGGGGTCATCCGGCTCAGGTCCAGCATCTGAAGCGATTCCACCAACTTTCGCTCCATCGGGCTGAACAGCCCCAATTGAACGTGCCCCTCTCTTTTTTTTACCCCTGTTTTGGCCTCCTTTTTTTCGGCGGCCTTGGGATGCAATCCCGCTTCGATCTGAGCAAGGATTTTTTTGGAACGCCGGATCACCGATTCGGGAATCCCGGCCAGCCGGGCGACCTGAATGCCATAGCTGCGATTGGTTCCCCCTTCAACTAGTTTTCTCAAGAAAATGATCTCGTCGTTCCACAAAGAGGGTGCGGGTGCCCGTGCCGTTTAGATCGTGAAGGTGCTCAGCCACGGCCCAGGCGATGCTCAAGCCGTCGTAGGTAGAGGTGCCACGCCCGATCTCATCCATGATCACCAGGCTGTTCGCCGTGGCGTTGTTAACGATATTGGCCGTCTCCTGCATTTCCACCATAAAGGTGCTCTGGCCGGCAGACAGGTTGTCCAGGGCGCCTACCCGGGTGAAGATGCGGTCGGTAATGGTGATGTTGGCCTTTTCCGCCGGCACGAAGGATCCCATCTGGGCCATGATGGTTATCAGCGCCACCTGACGCAGCACGGTGGATTTCCCCGCCATGTTGGGGCCGGTGATGATGAGCACCTGATTCTTTTGGTTGTCCATGACGATGGAGTTGGGAACGAACCGCTCGCCGGTGATCAATTTTTCCACCACCGGATGGCGCCCCTCCCGGATCTCTATAATGCCGTCGGTGTTGATATCCGGACGGCAGTAGCCGTTATTCTGGGCCACCTCGGCAAAGGTGGTCAGGCAATCCACCCGGGCAATGAACCGGGCAATCTTCTGGATATCGGCGTGATGGACCTTGACCTGATCCCGGATGGAAACAAAGATCTTAAGTTCCAGGTTGGCGCGCTGCTCCTCGGCGTTCAGCACCCGGGATTCGAAATGCTTCAGATCGTCGGTGATGTAACGCTCCGCATTGACCAGGGTCTGTTTGCGCACATAGTGATCGGGCACGGATTCGCTGTGGGTGCGCGGGACTTCGATGTAGTAGCCGAAAACCTTGTTGAACCGAACCTTGAGGGAGTTGATACCGGTGGCACTGCGCTCTTTGGCCTCCAGACCGGCGGTGCATCCTCGCGGATGGCACAATGGATCAAATCGGCCAGTTCATGAAGCGCAGTGGTGTCCTGATCATCAGCAAAATGGGTGGCAGAGAAATGGGACAGGACCGCGAAAATATCGGTCAGTGCCTGAATGGACCGTTTGAGTGCCGTGAGGTCCCGGGCGTTTCCGTGACCCATGGAGATCTTACTGCCCAGGCGCTCGAAATCCCGCACGGGGTTGAGGCACTGTCGAAGGTCCTTTCGGGTCTGCATCTGCGCCACGGCATCGACCACCGCATCATGCCGGGCTTGGATGCGGGTTAGGTCCAGCAGCGGATAGCGCAGCCAGTGGGCCATGAGCCGTCCGCCCATGGCAGTGACGGTCTGGTCCAGAATTCCCAGCAGCGTTCCCTGACGACTGCCGGTTCGCATGTTGCCGGACAGTTCCAGATTCCGGCAACTCTGGTCGTCCACCGCGAGAAACTGTCCCAGAAAATAGGTCTGAACCGCATCCAGGTGTTCAATCTTCTGGCGCTGGGTTTCGCTCACATAATGAATCAGCGCCCCGGCGGCCCCCACTCCGGCCTTCATGGACTCACATCCGAACCCTTCCAGCGAAAGGGTATCGAACTGCTCCAGCAGTCGCTGACGGCTTCCGGCAAACTCGAATGACCGGTCCTCCATGACGGTAACGGCGCTGTTGAGGTGACCATTACAAACCGATGTGAAGGAACCATCGGCTTTCAGGGATTCGGGCAACAGAATCTCTCTGGGGGCCACCCGAAAGATTTCGTCTATAATGGCAACCGAATCCTCTGTCTCGGTAAGGCGGAACATGCCCGTGGAAATGTCCAGGCTGGCAAGGCCGATGATCTGCTGGTGCCGGGACACGGCCAGAATGAAATTGTTGGCCTTTTCATCCAGCAGTTCATCCTCGATGATCATCCCTGGGGTCACGACCCGGACCACCTCACGCTTGACCAGCCCTTTTGCCGCCTTGGGATCTTCCACCTGATCACAAATGGCCACCTTATAACCGTTTTCAATGAGCCGCGATATGTATCCCTGGGCGGCCCGATAGGGAACGCCGCACATGGGCACCGGGGATTCATCATTTTTATTGCGGGACGTCAGGGTGATCTCCAGCACACGGGAGGCCAGTTGGGCGTCTTCGAAAAACATCTCGTAGAAATCGCCCATGCGGTAAAACAGGAGGACGTCGGGATACCGCTCCTTGATGGAGAGGTATTGCTGCATCATGGGTGTGGCTTTAACGGAGGCCATTAATCAGGAAACATTTTCGATGCGTTACGGAAATGCGGCGGCAGGTGACGGAGGCGGATGACGGGACAATTTTCCATATTCGCCGTGGCCGACGGCACGATCCGGATCATTTCATTTCAGCTGCCACTTCCACGGGTTCATCTTCAACGGGTGCGGCTGGTACCGGTTCAGCGGACACCTTTTGGGTGGAGAGTTGTTTTTCCAAAGACGATACGGTTTCCACGAGGATAGTATCCCTAGCCTTGAGGGCCTTGATGGTTTTGGCGTCCTTGAAATGCTTGAACAGGCCGAAAAAATAGGAGATCAAAATACCTACCAGGAAAAAGGCCACAAAGAAAATGGCATTGGCCAGAAACGGAGTCTCATAATAGAAAAAGCCCAGGTTGAGCACCAGGCGGCTTTCGGACATGAAAAAACCTTTGTTCTGAAAAATGACCAGCCCGACAAAGCCGAAGACGACGATCCAGAAGGCGATTTTCACCTTTTTCATTGCGTATTTCTCCCTCACCTGGTTTCCGTTGTGGGTTTGGTTAGGACCGTAAAACCCTTTGATTATCAAGCATCTTTATCCTTTTCCATCCCAAAACTCAACCTTTTTTTCCTTTCAGTGGAACCAGCTCAACCTGGCCCCATGCCCCCATTTCCCGGCCGGTCACCACCACGATTCCCAGGACACCTGCGATTTGTTTGCCAAAGGCGATGGCCGGTTTAATTCCTCGGAGTGAACGAACACGGTTGCCGATGGCCGTGGCCGCTGCATCAGCAACGGCACAGGACTGGGAAACCACACAAACGGCATCGGCAGATCCTGTCGATAATGAATGACCCACCGTTCCCGAAGAAGTGCACAGCCCGATACCATCGCGTGAATCCGGTACCTTAATTCCCATTTTCATGCTCAGCGGGGAATTGCCGGCAAAAAGCCCGGCCACCACCGGCCCATCGATTTTTAAGAAGACATCCCCTCCGTTTTCCACCACCACCTGGCGGCTCTCTTTCAGCAGCTCGCGACCGACGGTTTCGGCCACGGCACCGGCAACAGCTGCCATGGGCCCCACCCCGGCAGCACCGCCGGCCCGGATCATATTCCAAACGATTTCAGGCGCAAGTGCCTGTTCTGTCCAAGGCACCAAAGTGGTAGCAAAACCCGGATATCGGTGAATATATCCTTCGATGTGACCGCGACAAACCAGCACCTGTTCACGGGCTTGATTTTCTAGCAGGCAATCGGCCTGGATCATCAGGTCCGTCTCCTGACAGACAACCTGAAAGGAAAGCAGGCCGTCACTGCAAACCCGTTGGCGGTAGGTTCGTTCACAGTAACTGGCAGGATAAAGCGGCCACCGGCCGGATCGCTTTTTCATTGAGGCAGTGTCCTTAGCTCAAAATTGGGCCACGGGTCGAAGGTGTTCCGGAAACTGGTGCAAAAAATAGCGGTCGGTCATACCGGCGATGTAGTCCCGGACGATTTCCGGGTGGCTGTGACCGGCAATGTAAGATTCCGACATGTCCGCCAGAAACCCGGAAACGATGTCTGACGAGCGGTTGTTCGTCTCCAGATCCTCCAGCCGCATCTCGAACAGCATGGAAAAGAGCTGGTGAATGGCCGCCGAGTGGACCTTGCCTTTCGGGTTCATATAGATACGTTCCAGATTAAATTTTTTAAGGGCTTTCAATGCATCGGAAATTTCGGGACTGAAGGCCACAAAATGGTTCTCGTGACTGTTCCGGATCACATCGGTTACCAGGCGGTAGACGATGGTCCCGTTGGTGTTGCCCAGAATCCGAACGATGGACTTGGGGATATCACTGCGATGGAGGATGCTCAAACGGATGGCGTCTTCCAGATCCCTGCCGATGTAAGCGATGGTGTCGGCCATCCGTACGACGCATCCTTCGGTCGTCATGGGGATAAGCGGGTAATCCGGATCGGCCTTCTTGGCGGTGATCTCTGCTTCGATGGTGGTAAAATCTTTGTCGGGATTGGGAGCCAGCAGCCGGTTATGAATCTCGCCGTCATGGCAGAGAACCCCGTCCAGGGTCTGCAGGCACAAATTCCACCCCTGGCCTTTGCGCTCCACCCGATCCAGGAACTGAATGCTCTGGACATTGTGCAGAAAGTGGCCGATGCCGGCCTTTTGACACAATTCAGACAGGTAGCGCTCGCCCTCATGGCCGAAGGGCGTGTGGCCGATATCATGACCCAGGGCGATGGCCTCGATAAGGTCCTCGTTGAGCCTTAGAAACCGACCGATGGTACGAGCGATCTTGGAGACCAGCTGCACATGCAGCACCCGGTGGGTAATGTGATCGTTGGGGATCAGGTAAAAAACCTGGGTCTTGTCGATGTACCGGGTGTAGGCACGGCTGTGAAGAATCCGGTCCGCATCCAGGGAGAAGGCCTGCCGGTAGCCGGCCGCTGAATCGATGATGGGATGGCGGCGGACGCCTGAATCGCTATAGGTGGCGGCCGGCAAAAAAATCTCCCGTTCCCGGTGGTTCAAGGTTGCTTTAAGGTTGTCCAGTATGGACGGGGTGGTGAAGCCGTCAAATTTGTCCATCGTCGATCATTCGCTCCATCATCTGAAAATAGTCGATCCCAGCGGCCCGGAACCCCTCCTTGCCGTATTTCATGTTTGCTTCCAGTATGGTGTATTGCCCGTCGTGGCAGCAGATGTCCATGCCCACGTCGTCCCACCCGCACACTTGCGCCGCTTGACGGGCCAGGGATACGGCCGCTTCGGGTACCGGATTCAGGCTGATGTGCCCTCCTTGGGCCACATTGGTGCGGAACTCCCCTTCCGCGGCAACCCGCCAATATGCATGGACCACCCGGTCGCCGATCACCACCACCCGGATGTCCCGGTCGATGGAAAGGTACTGCTGGATATAGGCCACGTGGCGGTCATGGGTGTAGGCGTCCAGGTCGGTTTCGTTGTTGATCAGGAACACGCCCCGCCCCATGGCCGAGCCTCGCGGCTCTTTGGCGATGAGTGGATAGGAGAAGTATTCCCGGATTTTTGCCTTCTGGCGTTTGCCGTAAAAAACCCTGGTTCTGGGGTGGGGCAGACCGGCCAGCTGAAACAGGGCGCTCTGCTTGATTTTGTCCTGAACGCACTTGTAAGTATGATAGCTGGGAAAGGTGGGTTTGCCCACGGAATCGAACAGATCTGCATAAAATACTGTGGGATAGTATATTTTTCCGGCGTCTCGAATCCACTGCACTTCCTCTTCGCTGTAGTCAGTGAAGTTGGGACGGACCCCGATGGTGCGGACATTGCGGCACGGGCGTAAGCGTGCCTCCAGCGCCAGAACCTGCCGTGCCATGGCTACAGACTTCCGGCAATGGGCTGAACGACTTTGTCCAGAGCCTCCACAAAGGGTCCCCCGCAGCCGCCGTTTTTGAATTGTTTAACGCTCATGGGTTTTCTCTTTCTGTCGGGGAATGGCTGCAAGCCGATTGCACATTCGGTCGTGATGACTTCCAGCCCAGTAAATCCGTCGGCATTTGCCGCACGCATGAAAGGTTTGGTGGCGTTGCCACACATAGTCCGGCACCCGGCCCCTCACCGCATCCCTGCCCACCTGGCTGATCACCATGTTGCACTCAAGGCAGCGGCTGAAGGGCCTTAAGTCGCTCTGCCCGATTCCCAGTTCCCGCACCACCTGCATCATCTGCTGAAATGGGTCATTGTTCCGAATAAATACCAGGGGGCGGCTTTTAAATCGCACCTTTACCGCCGTTGTCCGGGTTAGAATGACGCGATCAGCCTCAACCGTGTCAAAAAAGTCCCCACGCCGACATTGGTGCTGGCACAGCGTATCGAATCCGGCCGCACGCAGATGCCGGCCCAGTTTCCCCAAAGTGGTGTCCGTTGCAAAACGCATCGGTGACCTCAAGATGACAGCGGGGCCGGAACAAACAGGCTTTCATCAATGCGGGCATTGGCTTCGTACCGGTCCAGTATAACCGAAACCCGTTCTCCGGATGAGGTGGACAAATCAATGCGCTTCGGCAGAACAAATCCGCCGATCATCTGCCGCCCGGTAACCGTCAGGGTTTGGGTCTGATTCTGATTGCTGTCGAACCACACGGACCGCACCGGGTGCGTGGACGCATCAACAGTGATCCGCTGACGGGTCTTGCCCCATCGATCAGTGAAGACCAAATGGGTCTGAGCCTCATCTTCATCGGGCATCAACCGGGGTGATAATTCAGCATCCATGGGAATTCTCCCCACCAGTAATTCCAGAAGGTCACCGACGGTGACGTTCATCTGAATCATGCGGCGCAGGCTGCCGTTGCCGAAGCGTTTTCTATAGTATTCACGGGATGGGTGCATGACAAGGAAGAGGTGTTTCCCGTCGCTGGAAATGGTTCCGGCAGATCCGCCGAAGGGGGCGAACATGTCAATTCTCAGACGGTCGGCCAACTGTCCCGCCATGGCTGCTCGAAAGGACTGTGCCGGCCGGTTTGGGCCGGACAGGGATATTTTTCCCACGCATTTGAATCGGGTCAGACCGGCGTTGGTTTGCCTCAGGCTGACCACCATCTGTTCAGCCGCCATATCCCGCTGGATTTCCGGCGTGGAAAACCGCGTGCAGGCGGCTGGCAGCCATGCCGCCAAGATCAGGATGAGCGCTGACCATCCCATGGTATACGAAGGGAAACGATCGGGTAACAACCGAGGGCGAATATTGGTGGTCATTGTCCCAGCAGCCGGATTTTCTTTTCCACAGCCGCCTTCTCGGAATGCCCGTTTTCAATGGATTGGTGGTAGCTTTGTAGAGCTTTTTCAGTCATGCCGAGTTTGTTGTAGACATCCCCCAGGTGCTCTTTGACGATGGGGTCGTCAGGGACCAGGCCGGCCGCTTGCTCCAATAGCGGCAGCGCCTTTTCGTATTGCCCCCGCTTATAGTAGACCCAGGCAAGGCTGTCGGTAATGTAGCCGTCGCCGGGCTTGTGCTCGAGGGCTTTGCGAATCAGCTGTTCCGCTTCGTCCAGGTTGATACCCATATCAGCATAGGTGTATCCCAGATAATTGAGGGCGTTGGCGTTATCCGGCTCGAACCGGATAACCTGCTTCATGGCGGCAATGGAGCTTTCCTTCTTTCCCCACTTGTCGTAAACTACCCCCAATCGGAAATGGATGCGGGAATTTTTCGGATCCAGTCCAAGGCCGTCTTTCAGGGTCTTTTCAGCCTTTTCGTACGCCTCCACCTGCTCGTAAAAGGACCCCAGATAGAGGTGAAATTCCGGATTTTCAGGATCTTTTTTAACGGTTTCCAGGAGGAAATCGATGGCTGCCTGAAGTTGCTCCATCTCTTGATAGAGCAGGGCCGCGTGAACCGCGGCATTCTGGAAAAATCGCGAGTTCGGGTCCACCTGCTTCAACTGGTCGATGGCCGCACTCTTTTTTCCGATGCCATCCAGGGCCACACCCGCCAGATATTTGAGGTCTGAACTGTCCGGAGCCCCCTTGATCATGCCTTGGATGATAATGTTTGCGGCCTCATAGTCCCGGGCATCGAGGTAATCTCTCACCAGGGTCCGGATGATCGTCTGATCTTTCAGACTCACCTGCCCCAGAAATGTGAATATCTTTTCAGCTTTTTTTTTCAATCCCTGCTGATAATAAGCATGTCCCAACGCCATGCTGGCTTGGATATTGTTGGGATTCTGTTTCAGGATATCGTTATATATCGAAGCGGCTTTTTCGTATTTTTTGTCGGCTTCGTACAAGGCCCCTATTTCAAAACGCGATTCCACCAATTCAGGCTCAAGGGCCAACGTTTTTTCAAAATAGGCCTGGGCGGTTTCTCCATCACCGTTAATGGCGCTGATCCGGCCTAAGAAAAAATAGCCCGCATAAGATCCCGGAAAACTTTTTACCAGCTGTTCGTAAACCCGTTTTGCCTG
Source organism: Desulfosarcina sp. (assembly GCA_014237405.1). Taxonomy (GTDB): domain Bacteria; phylum Desulfobacterota; class Desulfobacteria; order Desulfobacterales; family Desulfosarcinaceae; genus Desulfosarcina. The sequence continues at coordinate 27,095 of JABZFO010000175.1, forward strand.
GCCCCACTGTTCCTGATCCATATAAATGCTGCCCAGCTGTAGATAGATATTCTGCTGGGATGGATCCAGCTCGATCACCTGTGAGAACGCCTCCATGGCCGCTTTTGGCTGGTTGATGTTCTGATGGATCCGTCCCTCCAAAATCAGCGATTCAACATCATCGGGGTGGGTGACCAGTATGTCGTCCAGAAGCTGAAGAGCCGCTGTTGTGTCCTTTTTCATCAGCCAGAAACCGGCGAGTTCCCGCTTCAAATAAACCGAATCCGGATCCAGCGCCAGCGCTTGCTGCATAATTCCAATGCCGCGATCCACATTCCCTTTTTTAAGGCTTAGATGAGCCTCGGAAAACAGGTAGTAGGCGTTGACCGGCCAATCCCGAGTGTCCGCCCTGGGGATCCGACTCGGCCCCCGGGATCCCAAACCCGTCAGGGTACACCCGACAAAATAAATCAAGCATAACATTATTAAAAAGCATCTAACAAACTGCATTTTCATATTATTTACTTTCAACGGACAAGCGCTGGCTCAGGTTGGCGTTTCGTTCAAATGGCCAAAGATATACCACTTAAGATGTCAATATAAAGTCGGCAGGGGTGCAATCAGGAGACACCCTCGGTGTAGGTTTCAAAATCGGGAATTTCCTTTTTGAAGTAGTCTCTCATCCTCTTGATCACATTCTTTTCGACCTGTCTCACCCGCTCACGGGATATGCCATATTTATCCCCGATCTCCTGGAGCGTGACCGGGGTGTCGGAAAAGATCCGCTTGTCGAAGATTTCCAGTTCCCGGTCGGTCATCTGGGTTCTGAATTCGGCAATTTTTTCGTGGAGCAGGGATTCCATCTCCTTTTTGGCCACCGTCTCTTCAGCCGATTCGGATTCCGTGCTCATGAATTCGATCCGCTCGGTGTCGGAATCTTCCTTGAGCGGCGCATCCAGGGAGATGTCCCAGCCGTCCAGGCGCTGGTCCATATCCACAATTTCGCGCTCGGAGACCCCCAATCGCTGGGATAGCAGCTTGGGTTTTGGATCAAAACCCTCTTCGATGAGTTTCTGCTTTTCTTTTTTCAGCTTGAAAAAGAGTTTTCGCTGCCCCTGGGTGGTGCCGATCTTCACCAGCCGCCAGTTGTCCATGATGAACTTGAGAATATAGGCCTTGATCCAGAAGGAGGCGTAATAGGAAAACTTGACGTTTTTGTACGGGTCGAATTTTTTAACCGCCTGCATCAGGCCGATATTGCCCTCTTGAATCAGGTCCAGCAGATTCTGCATCCACACCCGCTGAAATTCCAGCGCGATTTTCACCACCAGACGCAGATTCGAAGTAACCAGGCGGTAGGCAGCCTCTTGATCGCCCTGTTCCTGCACTCGTTTTCCCAAGGCCACCTCTTCCTCTCGGGTCAGCAGGTTGTATCTGCTGATCTCCGAGAGATAGCGCTGGAGCGGGTCGTATTTGACAAGGGATTTATCACTTGGCAGTCGGCTTGCCTGCGAGGTTTTTTTGTTCTTCGATGGGTCCGCTGATTTTATTTTTTCCTTTTTCATTCATCTACCCGGGTTTTTCCGATGTTAGACGATCGGCAAGGATGACTGTCCGTCATTGCCGGCCCTGTTTTTCGAGTGGACAATTACCCGTCATTGTGTTAGGGATGCCGTCTATTTAGGCGCCTGTAGCTCAGCTGGATAGAGCAACGGACTTCTAATCCGTAGGCCGCAGGTTCGAATCCTGCCAGGCGCGCCACCCTGCTTTTCCCAAGGAGGCGCCGATGCCTCCTTATTTTTGCCTGGTGAAAACGATCCGCATGCCTTTCCAAAGTCTTTTAATATAGCATATTCAAACACGATAAAGAACAGATAACTTTCCACGGGGAAACTTCATTTTAGGGACCTTGGGGCCCCCGTAAAAACACAAGTGCCGGACAGGAAACTGGCCGGCACCATCGTATTCTGATCTCTTTTACCACTGCGTCTTGCGGTTATCCAGCCGCAAAAAGTGCATTGACGCGTTCCATTTTCCTGCCAAAATCGTCAATCACGCCCTGGATCTCGGATTCATTCAGTCCCAGGGATCGGGCGACCCGCTCATCTTCAGGATAAAACGGATCATCCGCCCCAAGGCCGATCTCCATTTTCCGGCTGATGGCATCAGCCAGGTGAACGATGGATGCTTCCAGAAAGCACCCCTTTGCTTCCAATGGCATATGGTAATATCTGATGATGCATTGAAGTGGGGGCGGAAAATGCCAGTTTTTCGCCACCATGGCTCCCACCTGGGCATGGTCAAAGCCCAGGACCTGGCGCTCCGCCGCCATGAAGGTGATCGCTTGGGTTTTCACACGGTTTAGGATTTGCTCCTTTGCCGATTTGACATACTGGGTCAGCACCACTTTGCCGATGTCCCGCAGTAAGGCACCAGTAAAGGAGAGGCCGCTCTGTTTCAGCCCTTTTATTTCCGCCAGGTCATTGGCTATAATCGCTGCGGAGACCGCGCTCTTCCACAGTTCTCCGGTGTTTAGCCCGTATCCATCATGAGCCCCGTTGAAACTCTCCGAGCAACTGACCAGAAGGACCAAGTCGACCACCCGAGTCATTCCCAGATAGACAATGGCCTGTTTGGCGTCATCAATTTTACCGGGCAAGCCGAAATAGGCCGAGTTGGCCAGTTTCAGTACATTTGCCGTCAATGCCGGTTCATGGCGGATGATGTCGGACAGATCGGACATGCCGCAATCCGGATCATCCAAAAGGGCCATGACCTTTCCCGCAACGTCCGACACCGGTTTTAATTGATCGATTTCTTTAATGATCGTGTCAATCGAAGGCATCGTTTATTTCCACATTTTCTTCGGGTGGCTTCCGGGCAAAGAACCCAGCGCGACAGGCTAACCGACATGGTGGGTCAACAATTCCCGAAGCTGTCCCCTTTGTGCCGCATCGAGGTTTTTAAAGCAAAGGACGTTGGTTCTGAGTTTTGGGGCCTTTTTTTTGCCTCTGCCGACCGGCCCGACCGAAACGGCCGCATAGGGGATATTGTGCAGATAGATGCCCTGCTCGGTCATCAATAGATCGAGTTCTACATTGTCGGCATCTGACACGCCGGTATTGTGGCCGTCAAAGGCAACTCCCCCAACGCTCATGTCCGTGACCTGCCCCATGAGTTCCGGGTCAGATTTGTAAAGGACCATGGCAATCTCCCCGATGCTCATCTGCGCATGGTTTCGCAGTCGGTCCGATTCATTTCTTAAAATGATGAATGTACCACGCGGCATGGGATAACGCTTATATTTTCGACGTTCAACCATGGAGTCTCCCTGCAAGTAATCGTTTTTCCGTTTCGAATGAAAAGGGGCTGATGTCAATCGAACTGCAAGGAGTTTGCCATAATCATAGAAAAAAAGCGCGCTGTTAGATGAGGCTTAAAATACCCGCGGGGCCGCGTATCGGACCGGATATGAAGCTGCCGTTTTTTTAAAGGGTCCTGTTTATATTCAAACAAAAATTTGGCGGGACCGACGGTTTTTTGATGCCTGAACCGCCACATCAATGGAACTGTTGTCACCGGCCTACCAGATTCGGGTGCTCTGATTGTTCGGCACCAGGGCATTTAGATTCTCCCTGAGTTTGTCGTCTTGTTTAATGGGGCGCCGCTGTTCCTTGATGTGCCCGTAGCTGAAATCATCATCGGTGCGCACCACGTGAACCTTCGCCACCAGGCCGGGTTCAGGAATGAATTGTTTCCCTTTGTAGGTGACCGGCGGCTTCTCCTCGATAACATCGAAGACGGTGCCTTCCACCACTCCCTGGAGCGATCCCAGGTTGAGCAGCACCTGATTACCGGACACCTCTACCACAAACGCCTGAAGCGGATATTTTTCCATGATGCGGGTGAGCAGTTGGCGGTTGATCTGATTCAGGTCCTTTTGCAAGTGGATGCCCGCCGTAAACTGATAGTCAATCAGCTCGATGGGCCGGGCATCTTCTGATGTGACAATCTTCAGATTGCACAAGGGGCCTGACGGCATCTGGTAAACCGATCCCTTGATCATCAATGAAGCCTGCATGGCCCGGCTGAGTCGTGAGCGGATCTCATCATCAGCAAGGGCATTGCGGTCGAGCCCCAATTCATCAATCACCCCATCGACAATCAGGTTGTCCATCACCAGAACCCGGCCCGAGGCACCCATCTGCCTGGCCAGATGGTCTTTGAGCAGTCCGGCGAAACCTGCCCGCTGGGAAAGCCCGCCGGATTCGGAAATGTCGAAAAAGGCGACCCGGGTGGGTCGGGATGTCCAGGGATCGTCTACGGATATCGGGTCAAATCGTTTTTGCCGGTAGCGCTCAACCACTTTTTTGATCGCCACGGCCAACTCCTTCTGCTTCATCTCATCTTTTTTGATCATAAGCATGCGCATGGCATTTTCAGCCAGGGCACGGACAAACGGATCGTTTTTATCGATGGCCTCTGCCCGGCGGTAAACCTCCAGAGCCTTGTCCCACCGCCCTTCCTGCTCGTAGGTCAAGCCCTTGTTGGAGGTGGCCTCGATATAATAAGGATCAATACTCACGGCCTGATCGTAAAGTTCCCTGGACTTGGCATAGTCTCCCCGCTGCGCGTAAAGGCGGCCCAGCTGATTGTAGGCTACCGCCCGCTGAAAAGGAGCCCCGCCGCGTTTTTGCGTACCTTCCCGGTAGGCTGCCTCAGCCGCTTTCTGTTTGTTCTGCCGGTAAAGCTGATCCCCCTTGATGACATGAACCAGGGGCCGGTCTCCAGCCTGGGCCGCAACCTCTTTGGCCAACTGGAGCGATTTTTCCGTCTGACCCTTTTTTTCATAAACCCGGGCAAGCCCCTCTTTTCCCAGTATGCCGCTGCTTCCCTTTTCCTTGCTGAGGTCGTAGAAGGTCTGCTCCGCTTCGTCCAGTTTGCCCTCCTGGATGGCTGCATAGCCCTTGACGGTACGGGCCTGGGCATTTCCAGGATCGGACCGTTCCACCGTCTCGGTAATGGCCCGGGCGATCTCGGGTTTCTTGCGCTGCAGGTTACGTTCGGCCAGCCTGACCAGCATGACCTGGGTGGTTTTCCCACCACCCTGAAAAAAGTCCAGCATCTTAAGCTCCGGGCCGACGATGCAGACGGTGGGCAGAACCCGCTGCGCATCATACATGTCGCTGACGCTAGCGGTGTCCAGCAGAACGGGGAACACCGTCTGCGTGCTGTCCTGGAATGCAGAAACTTTCTGCTTCGGAGATCGGGTAATGGCCCAGACGGTGAGGTCTGCGTCCCGGTATTGTTTAGCCAACCGGTCCAAGCTCAAAAGCCCTTCGATGCTGGGCCGAGAATCGGCATCGAAGAAATATAAGATCGTCATGGCCATGTTCTTTATGCCAGACAGCGGATAGGCCTTGCCATTGATATCCTTCAAGGTGAACACCGGCACCTGGCTGCCGCTCTGAAGGGCACCAAATCCTATCCCGGGCGACACACCTACAGCGATTACGGCTGCCATCAACAGCCCGACGATGATTTTGTTGACCTTCATGGCGAATCCTCCTGAAAAAAAAACTAATTTTGAATTTTGAATTTTGAATTTTAAATTAATGTATTCTGTCTATTTTAAAACGATAGCATGCCTTCATTCATAATTAAGAATTAAAAATTAAAAATTGGTTTTGTAAGCATCTAATCGATGGACACCAAGCGCACGTTCAGCGGCGCTGGACTTTCTTCGCCGATCTGAAGTTGGGCCTCCCAATCATAATAATCCGGCAAATTCAACCGGACTTCATAGCTGCCCGGCACCAAAGGGATATCTACCGGGGTGGTTCCTTTAAAAGTAGCATCCAAAAAAACCTGGGCACCGGCCGGGGTACTGGTGACGTTGAGTATGGACGAAGGCACCGGCACTGCTGCGGAATCGGTGTGGGTTGACTCGTCGGCGGGTTTGCGGATCACGGTGTAGCCGACGATGCCGGCAACCAGGCACAGGCAGAGTATGGCAATTACCAGCCCCATTTTCTTCGACCGGCCTGCTTTTTCAGTAAGGGGGGGAATTTCCGGAAAGGGGTGGGCGACGGCATCCAGACAACGGTTCAGGGCAGCGGCCATCGCTTCCCCGGTCTGAAAACGGTTGGCCGGATCTTTTGAGAGGCTTTTCAGAATAAGGTCGGCCAGCTCCCGGTTGCCAAACCTGCCTGCGTTCATGGGATCTTCAGGTGGCTCATGGGTGATGGACCGGAAAATAGCAGCAATATTTCCGCCGACGAAGGGGCGCTTTCCCACCACCATTTCATAGATGATCACCCCCAGGGCATACAGATCTGTTCTGCCGTCGGCCTTCTGCCCCATGACCTGCTCGGGCGCCATGTAAACCGGGGTGCCGAGGATGTCGCCAACCTGGGTTTGCTGGGCTGCGTCGGGATCCTCGATGCGTGCAATGCCAAAATCGGTCAGCTTGATCCGGTTGTCCGGGGTGAGGATGATGTTGGAGGGTTTAATGTCCCGGTGGGTGATGCCCCTGCTGTGGGCGTATCCCAAGGCCTCGGCCACTTGCGCGCACAGCGCTACCGCTTCGTCCACCGGCACGGCCCTTCCCTTGATCACTTCATTCAACGGGCGGCCCTCCAGATATTCCATGGCAATGTAGATGGTGCCATGGTCCGGCCCCACATCGTATACGGTAACGATATTGGGGTGGGATATTCGGCCAATGGCCTTGGCCTCCCGCAGAAACCGGAGAACGAAGTCCTGGCTCACCACCCGGTCCGGCCGAAGCACCTTCAGGGCCACCATGCGGTCGATCTGCGGGTCGTGGGCCTTGTAGACCACGCCCATGGTGCCGCGCCCCAGCTCTTCGACGATTTCGTAGCGTCCGTATTTCATTTAAGATCCGATTGATTCAATCAATGGCAGACAAAACGACGGTCACGTTGTCTTTACCGCCGGCTTGTTTAGCCAGTTGAATCAGGGACTCGGACTTCTCACGCAGCGTCCCGTCCGTGGATAATACTGCTAACGCCGCGGCTTCCTCAACCATATCGGTAAGGCCATCGCTGCACAGCAGGAACACGTCGCCCGGATTTTTCTTTCCTTTCAGGATATCCAGGGCAACCGTATCGTTGACACCAACGGCCCTGAGGATCACGTTGCGCATGGGATGCCGCCGGGCTTCTTCCTGGGTAATAAGCCCCTTATCCAGCTGTTCTTGAACCAGCGAGTGGTCTTTGGTCAGTTGTTTAAGCATCCTGTTTTTCAGCCGGTAGGTTCTGGAATCACCCACATGGCCGATGATGAAGCTCTTCTGGGAAAAAGCCAGCAGTTCAGCTGTACATCCCATTCCCTGATCGTGGGGGTTGCGCCCTACGTGCTTGAGTATTTTATCGTTGGCCAGTTTGAAGGTGGTCTGCACCCGGGCGATGGTATTTCCTTCGGACAGTCCATCATGGCCACCAAACACCGCTTTCGCCGTATCCGCAAATATTTGGCTGGCCACCTCGCCGGCGGCAGCACCCCCCATGCCGTCGGCAACCAGGCAGTAGTGGCAAGCTTCGCAGATATAGAAAACGTCCTCATTGTTGGTGCGGACATTTCCCACGTCCGTGGCACCATGGTAAATGATCATCGGCGAGTCCTGTGGCACCTGTATTTCACCTTTCGCATCATATCTGTTTCCGGGAAAATCCGCCCGTAGAGGTCCCACGGCCGGCAGTCTCGCACCTTCCAGACAACCGGGGTCTGGGATCAGGCAACGGTTTCAGGTTCCGGCTCTTCAAAGTTGGCCCGCATGAAGAGCGCCAGATCCGAGGCATCGTAGGTAATTCCCAGGTGGTTCTTCAATTTCAACAGATCGTCGTGCAGTTCCTGGGCGGTCTGGTACCGTTTGACGGTTGATTTTTCCAGGCACTTCATGACGATATCGTTCAATCCCTGGGGGATGTCGGGCCTTTTGGTAATGATCAGTGGAATAGTCATCTGGGGGATGGTGCGAATGGCTTCAATGTCGTTGGTGAATCTATAGAGGCGGCTGCCCGAAAGGATTTCATAAAAGACCAGGCCGAGGGCATAGATGTCGATCTGATGGGTCACCGCCTGACCCATGGCCTGCTCAGGGGACAGGTAGGAAAGCTTTCCCTTAATGACGCCGGCCTGGGTCAGCGAAGGCTCCGACGTGGCCTTGGAGATGCCGAAATCGCCGATTTTGACTTCGCCGTTCAGGGAGATCAGGATGTTCTGGGGGCTGATATCCCGGTGGACAATGTTTAACGGCTTTCCGGTCTTGTCATCCTTTCGTGCGTGGGAGTACTGCAGGCCGTTGCTGATCTTTAAAATCAGAAACACCGCCATATCCACCGGCAGGCCCTTTTTTAAAAACCCCATGATCTCCGCGAGGTTCTTTCCATTCACATACTCCATGGCAATGAAATAGGAATTCTGAATCTTCCCAAAATCGGCGATTTGAACCACATTGGGATGCTGCAGGAGCGCGGCCAGTCGGGCCTCTCGGATGAACATATCAATGAAGTCACGGTTGTCCGCCAGATGGGGCAGCACCTTTTTTACCGCAACCGTCTTTCGAAAACCGTCTTCCCGAAGATAATCGGCCAGATAGAGTTCCGCCATGCCCCCCTGGGCAATCTTCCGGGTCAGCAGGTATGGCCCGATCCGGGTCATTCCTTCCATGGCTTTCTCCCTCTCCATCTTCCGTTTTTTTAGGGTTCGCTCCACCAGAAAAAGGGTGCCGGCAGTGGCGGCCGCACTGGCAATCAGAAACAGCCACATAAACAGGTGGTCGGACTTCACCGCCGATACCAGCTTCTGGGCCCCCCAGCCAATGGATACCTTTCCGATTTTAATCCCGGAATAGGTGACGTCTTTTTTAAAGGTCATTACCGGGGTCTGGTCATCAATCTTTCCCGAAGCGATTTGAACGCCATTGATGGTGTCAACAGCGGTTTCCCCGCTGACGGGTTCCATACCTCACGAATGGCAATATTCAGAGAGAGGATATCGGTAGCCAGAATGGGCGAACCACTCTTGTCGGCCAGGCCGAGGGCCAAATCGAGCCCCTTGTTGAAAAAAGTCTTCTCTGCAGTGTCGATTTTCCCCTGAATGGTGAAAAAGGCAATGAGATTGAGGACGATCCAGACGGCCACGCCAACAGCCACATGCCGCTTGACCGGTGATCCGGACACGAATGCCTTGACCTTCACGGCGATCGAATTGATGGTTGTGGTGGACAGCTGTTTCATCCACATCATTGTTGTCGACGCTTTATCACTGACGGGCATGCTCACTCTCCTTGCCGTCCGGTTTAAAGAGCATCTCAATCACCGGCCAGTTTTTTAATGATGTCTGCACATCGGTGGATCATCTGTCGCCGGAGCCACCCCAGGTCTTCCCGGCGCGAGATTTCACGAAGGTTAACCCCTTTGGCAAGCAGCAACTGCGCCGTCTCATTTTCCTTTCGCGCCGACCGGACGACCGGGTACCGGTCCAGGTTGGCCTGAAGCAAAAATGACCGGGTCAGCGGCTTGTGGCTGCCGCATACCGGACATATCACCTCCCGGTCATGCGGCAGATCGCGATCACTACCAACCCAGGTGTTGATTCGCTCCCTTATGGCCGCCTTCAGCGGGTGCACCCCGTGGAAATCAAGGACCAGCAGGACGAATACAATCAACACAAAACTGACCAGCGCCATCAGAAAAAACGCCGTAGTCAACCCGGCGGGACCTCTGGCGTCCATTGCCAGAAAGACCTCGCCAATCTTCGTGCCGGCATAAATGATGCTGGTTGAAAAGCATACCGCCCGGATGCCATCATCCAGGGTATGGGGCCAGTAGCTGGCACCGTCTTTCAGCTGTACCGATTTTGACGACATCGACAGCAGTTGATCAGGGTTGGTGAAAGCGATAATTTTATTTTTGTGGTCAATAATGGAAACATTGACCACCCCCTTCACTGTGGCGACATCCTGCGTCAGACGGGTCAGGGCTTGAACGTCCCTTTCAAGTAGCGGCAGTCCGGCTTGTTCGGCACTTTCCAGAACGGTTTTAATTCCCGTTTCCGTAACGCGACTGACCAGGTTGGTTTCCTTGGCAGCAATGAACAGGTAAAAAAAGACGGCCACCACCCACCAGATGAACAGGCAGGTAAACCAACGGGTCTTTCTAATCCGTCCGGGCTTGTTGTCGGGCTTCACGTCAGCTTTCCTCGGGGCTTGGGGTCAATGCGCGTATGAATCCTACACGGTGTTTTCAGGGTTTGGAAATGCTGACCCGCCAAAAGCCTTGACGGGCAAACACGTCACCGTCCGTCAATCCTTCAAATATGCCTAAAATTATTATGATACCAGTGGATTGTCAAGCGACTTCTCCTTTTCGGCAGCCAATTCATCAACGGCATGACAAAGAACGATCTTGACGTCTGCGGTCATCATGTGCATCGCCTTTGGACGGGTAAGGGCAGCGCTATTGAATTTAAAAAGCCGCTATGGTAGATAAAGCGAGGATTTTCTTGAAAGATAGAGCAGCGTGAGTCCTTAGGGCCGCGGCAAAAATAAAATCCACAATCTTACTTGTCTTTTTGCCCGTGTTCTGCGTTGCATCTAAGGTTACAACCAACAAGGTTGCGCCCTTAGACGCGCCTTGAACACGAACAAAAATTCTTGCGTCATTTCTGTGTATTTTATTCTTGCCGAGGCCCTTATTCGAATACGGCGCTGGTTCTTGCGGCTTTTCTCAGTTGGCACCGGAGATTCACCATGTCCCTGGTCGGCTCACGTCAAAAGTATATACCTGCCGGTTTTCCCCTTCTTCTGATTTTTCTGGCCTTTTTTCTGGGCTGTGCCGGCCCAAGCATCATTTCGCCGTTTTCACGGCCCGATGTATACCGTTCGGATGAACGGATTCTGCACCGGCTCAAGCCCGGTGAAACACCAGAAATGCTGGCGGAAAGATATCTGGGGGAAGCGCGGCTGGCCTGGATGGTGGAAGATGCCAATCCGAAAAATGCTTTTCTGTCCGACCGGTTCGTGGTAATTCCCCTGGTAATAAACAACCGCGCCGGCATCACCGACGAAGGATACCAGACGGTTCCCATTTTGTGCTACCACCGGTTTGCCCCATCCTGCGATTCGCCCCTGTGCGTGCCCGCGGATACCTTTGATCAGCAGCTTCGGTATCTCAAGGAAAATGGCTACCGGGTGATCGGCCCCGAAGAGCTGGCCGCATTTCTGGATTACCGCAAACCGATACCCAAAAATGCGGTCATGATTTCCGTAGACGATGGCTATCGCTCGGTATATAATGTGGCCTACCCAATCTTGAAAAAATACGGATTTACGGCCACATTATTTATATACATTGATTACGTGGGGATTTCCAGCCAGGCCATCACCTGGGAACAGCTGCGGGAATTAAAGCGGGAGGGATTTTACATCGGCTCCCATTCCATTGCCCACAGCGACCTATCCAAACAGAAAAAAGATGAGGATGGCAAGGCCTATCTGGCCCGACTGAAAAGGGAAATATTCCGATCCAAGCAGATCATTGATGAAAAGCTCGGTCAGGATACCTTTTGTTTCTCCTATCCGTATGGCCGGCGGAACCAGACAGTCGTATCATTGGCACGGCAGGCCGGGTATAAAATTGCCGTTACCGTAGACCGGGGAAGCAATCCGTTCTTCGCCGACCCCTTCCTGTTAAAACGAGACCAGATTTTAAAGCGGGATATGAACCGTTTTGCCTCCCGCTTGAAAACGTTTAATTTTTACCCGTTAAAGTGAGTATGCAATGAAACGCAAACACATATGTGTCTGGTTGGGGTTGTCCCTGATGACCCTTTTGGGTTGCCAGGCATCCCAGGCTCCCCGGGAAAAGGACAAGCAGGCAAACGCCTACATCGAACAGGCCCAGGCCTATGAAAGTCAGGGCAATCTGGTAGAGGCACTGGAGCAGTACAAGCTGGCCCAAACCATTGACCCGAACGAACCGGTCATCACCGACAGCGTCAACCGCATCGAAAAGCAGCTGGATGACCTGGCCGAAACCCACTATCAGGCCGGCCTCCGTTTCAGGGACAAAGGCAAATGGCAGTTGGCGAAAAAGGAGTTTCTAAAAGCCCTCAGATACCGTCCGGAGCATAAAAAAGCCGCCACCATGCTTCAGCAGTGCCAGCCGGAGGAAGCAAGAAAGTACATCTCCCATGAGATCGCCCCGGGGGAAAGCCTTTCCAAGCTGGCACTCAAGTACTATGGCAACTATAAAAAATATCATCATATCGCCAATTTCAACAACATGTCCGACGCCACCCGGGTCAGGGTGGGTCAGGCCACGGTGAAAGGAGAATACACCGTTCATCAAATCCAGCCGGGAGAAAGCCTGTCCAGGGTTGCCCAAATATATTACGGCGATTACAAATTGTTTCACGTTATTGCCAAGTACAACGACATTGCGGACCCCACCAGTATCAAGGTGGGGCAGAAAGTGAAAGTACCAAGACTGGAAAGCGTCTCTTCGCCCATTACCGCTGCCGCTGAGCCGGCCCCGGAAATCTCTTACACCCCTGAGGCAGTTGAGGCGGAACCCGTCGCCGAGGCGCCTGAACCGGACGAATTACCCAAACCGGATGCCTCGGAGCCTGTGGATCAGGTGGCGGATTATCGTGAGACAGGCATTGCCCTGTTCAACGAAAAAAAATACGACGAGGCCATCGTTGAATTGCAAAAGGTGCTCAGTGCCGCCCCTGACGATGCCGATGCCATCGTTTATATCTCCTTGTCATACGTTGAACTGGGCAGAGGACATCTTGCAGCGCGTCGGCTCAATGAGGCTAAGACCGCATTCACCACGGCCCTTGATTACGATGACAACTGCCGGGACTGCCAGGATCTGCTGGCTCAATGCCGGACGATCGAAGCCGACTCCTTAAAAAAAGAGGGGGAGACGCTTTTTCAGAATAATCAGTTCGACAAAGCCATTTCAACCCTCGAACGTTCCGTGGCACTGAATCCGAATGATGCAGCAGCAACAGATCTGCTGTTTCAGACCCTTTTTCAAAAGGCCCTGATTTTTTACAACAAACAGGATTATCTGGCAGCCAAAACCGGCTTTGGGAAAGCGGCCGTCATCAAACCGGGTTGCAGGGAATGCAAGCAGTACATTGAGAAAAGCATGGAAGCGTACATGGAATTCCACTATAATGAAGGCATTGTCTTTTTCGGCCAGGAAGAGCTGAAAAAAGCCATTGCGTCGTGGGAAAAAGTCGCTGCGGTGGATCCCGACTATAAGGATGTTCAGCAGAACCTGAAAAAGGCAACGCTTCTGAACGACCGACTGGAAAGGATAAAAAAAAGCGTCGCGGAATAGCCTTGACATCAGCCATACCTTTGCGGCTATAGTCGGCTCAATTTGAACGCCACTGCAAAATCTAACCCAAGATCTGAAACATGCAGGTGGGACATCATGCCCCAGATGCCGAACATTACCGTCCAACTGGTTCACATACAAGGCCCATTGAAAGGGCAAATCCAGGATTTTTCCCAATTTCCCGTTCAAATCGGTCGGCACTCTTCCTGCCAGGTCCGCTTCGAGAAAGACCTGACGGCCATTTCAAGGCGTCATGCGTGCATTGAACGTCAAGGCAACCGGTTTCGCATTATCGACGCCAGCACCAACGGCACCTACGTCAATGGAAAACGCATCGCCGATGTTTATCTGAGGGACGGTGATGTGATCACCTTTTCCGAAAACGGCCCCAAAGCCAGTTTTCTAACCAAAATCGAAACCGGTAACGCGCCCGTCCCCCCTGCTCCGTTGGTTCGACCATCGCCACCATCACCGTCTGCACCAATGCAACCGCAGATGTCAGCACCCGCGCCAGTGCCTCCGGTGACGGCCCCTTCGGCACCGCCGCCGCGCCCCCAAATCCCTGAACCCGGGCTGACTGTGGGACCCGACCTGGAAATTCCAGTCATCAGCGCCAATGCGCCACTGGTGATCCAGTTCGGTCCAACCCTTCAGTCCTACAATCTGCTGCCCGTGACCATCGGCACCGATCCGGCGTGTGAGTTCGTAATCGCCAACAACGCACTCACCGGACGCCACGTCCAGATATTCTTCAGCGAAAATGACTACTATGTAAAGGATCTGACGGGAAGAAACGTGGTCTCCATCAATGGCCGGCCGGTTGGAGCGCAATCGGTTCTGGCCCAAGGTGCTGAGTTGTCATTGACCGACCAAGGACCCAAATTCCGGTTTCTTGGTGGTGGCCGATTGGCGGAAATACAAGATGTGGTATCAGAGCCCCTGGACAAAACCGATGCCGACCCCAATCTTATAGGGTCAGATCGCAAACCATCAGTACCGCAAAAAAAATCAAAATCGCTGTTTAAAAGCTTCTTCAGTTAACCCGTCCATCTTTATATGTCCAGGTTGTCCACATAGCAGTCGTAGCTCTGTTCGAGCTTTTTCTTCTGGCCTTTGACCGCATCGATCTGTTTCCAGATGATGAGTGTCGGACACTGAATCAGGCAACCAGGACTCCACAGCGGGGCAAGTGTTGGAGAATTGATTCCAACTGGTTGTGTATCAATTCCCGGGTTTTATCTTCGCGTCCCTCCTTGTGGTTCGGAAGATCTACACGGCCGGTGCGAACGCCCTCCATCATAAGATTGGTCACTCGGCGCGAGGGCGCAAGTAGACGCGCGATGGGCGATGCGGTCGGGCAGTCACTAATTTCTAGTACACAGCGTCGCGGAGCAGCCAGCAGTTCCAGAACACCGTTGAAGAAGAGGGCGTAGACCACATGGCCGATCTTCTCGGTCTGTTTCTTCGAATCCCGTTCCAGCTCAGAGGGTGCCTCCTTCTTGACTGCCTGGATCAGGGAAGGAATGTCGATGGTGCTTGGTTTGATTTCGCTCAACTTCCGAAGTGTGACCTGCGCAAGAAAATGTTCCGTACTAAACCGTCGACCTCCCGATGTCCTGAAGGCTGTGGCTTCCTTGATTGGGCTATCCGGTGAATCCAGAACCGGAACCACATCCGTGGCGGCAAAAAGATGCTCGATCCGCTCCAAACTGTAATCTTGGTTGACGTCGATCTCTTCATGGCAAACTATGGAGTGCCGAAAGCGTGTGTTTTTGAGAAAATCTACGTATTGTTCGACATCGAGGGCATTTTCAGATACTTCCTCGAACTTTGCCGCGGCATCTGCGGGCAGACTATCCAGTTCAAAATCCGTCTGTTCCGCATCACAGATATACTGTAAGCCGTGATTTTTCAGGGCACCGGCGAATTCGTGAAAGTAGAAGGGGTCATTGTCCGCTTCCATGTAATCGTGAAGCAGGTAGCTCGAAACGTCATGGAAGCTTTGCAGGGTTTTTCCGAAAAATCGGAGCTGAACATCATAGAAACGATTACTGTCAGCCGTGGCTTCGAGCATGGTTGTCACCAAGTCGAGCGCAGTATCCGTGCGTTCCTTGGGGTCCTTGATATGACGGGTACGATAGAGCATCATATCGCGCATGGATTTGTTGAACTGCCAGCCTGGCAGAACATTGTAGCTGATATACGCTATACCCTGGTCCACGAGGTTGTTTCTGCAGATGTCCAGGACCTTCTCTTTTACCATATCCGGTACCCATGAATAAACACCGTGAACAATGATGTAGTCAAACTTCCCGTCGGTGGAGCCCATATCCATGATACTGCGGGTCTCCAGCAGGATATTCTCCAGTTCCAGCGAATCAACGATCTTCTGTCCGATGCCGATCTGTACGGGAGACAGATCGATGCCAATGAACTCGCTCTTTGGGAACTCGTAAGCCATGGGTATGATGTTGCCACCGTCCCCACTACCCATTTCGAGAACACGACAGTTAGCCGGAGGTGTTGGAGAAAGGCCGTACAAGCAGCCGAAAGCCGCCAGCAGGCTGGGATGGGTCAGGCAGTACGGATCTCCGGCATAGGGCGTCATGTCATAGGCTTCCGCCAAGGCACGTTCTGCCGATTCGGCCTTTTAGCGTTCATGCCGTTGTGACCGGACATGCAGGTAAGATGCACGCAGGGCTGCCCCTGGATCTTGACCTTGGCACTCCCCTTTTTGTAGGTCACCTTGCCCATGTTCATGCCAGACATAACCCCTTTGTTGACCCCGGCTTCATCCCCCATGGATCTTGAAATTTCCGATTTTTTAGTGACTACCGGCTTGCCGGCAAATTTCACCTTGGTCGCCGTTTTTTTAGCCTGATTCACCATGCCTGTATTGGGGTATGGAATGGGCACCGGGCTCGGCGACGGCGGTGCCGGTGTCAGGCAGGGGTCGGGGATGGCAAAAGTGTTGCCCCCCTGAGTGGTCGAAGCGGGAAATATGGCTGGCATGACCGCACTCCTGGTGAGTTGTTTAATGTCCTTTATTCGGCAGCGAAATTCCCCTGTCACTATCCAAGATGAATCTTCTTGGCTTTCACTTTGAAATCATTATCCGATTTAAAAATCGTCTTTTGCGCTTTCATATGGCAGGTTTTCTCGATAATTGTCCGCTGCCGACCGGCCTTCAACTGGCTCAATTCGGCCACCGTTCGATAAACGTTTCTGGCCCTGGCCATCACCGTATCGGCAACCGATTCTATTTTACGCGTAATAAATTGAACATTACCGATTCGCCCAAGCAGCTTTTTACCGGCAATTTTAGTTTCCTCTACGAAAAGCTGCAACCGTTGACCGGTAATATCAATTGCCGGCGAAGAGAGATGCATCTGCCTGTTTTTCATAGACAATGCAGGACCGCCAGTACCGGTTGAATCATTAACCTGCAGGTGGATATCGCTGCTGGCCCCCAGCGCCACTCGGTGGCCGTTAAATACGATGTCCTTGGCAGCTTGAAAAGCAATGCTGCCAGTGGCCGAAGCAAACTCGAGGTTGCCGGATTCTACATTGACTCTCACGGTACCGGACGCTGATTGGTAATCAACCAGCAGTTCATTTGCCTTGGAGAATACTTTCAAGCTGTCATTGGTTCCAGAGCGGTCGATTTCGGCAAACGAACCATCATCCAGATGATGGCGTTCAACCGCCCTCCCCCCGTCGTCTTTGCATAACAGGATCCCGACAACATAGATTTGGCCACTGCCGTCAACCATGGTCAATACTTCATCACCATGGTCCAATTCCGGACGCGGATAAACCGCCAGACGGGCATGACGGTCAATGTGTTCGCCGGTGGTGCGAAGGCGGACAAATCCATTCCTGTCACAACGCCCGGCTACTATTGCAGGTTCGATTTTCTGCGGCGCTGTAGCCAGCGGGACTATTTTTGCTGTATGTGGCATATCGCTCTCCTTGAAAATTTATATCACCACAAAAGGTACAGAATAAAGATGGACCATAGCGAAAACGGATTTTAAGTCTGCGGCACAGGCGGTGTCCACAACTCAGCCTCAGCCCGGTCTTTATCCGTATATTCAACAAGCTTTCGGTTTGATCCCCGCCAGCGGGCACCCCGGTCGTTTATCATATGCAACACGGCCTGGAGCATATTGGTGTGGGACATGTCCGCGTTCTGCAATACTGCATATGAAAAATCGGAATATGGTGCGGATGCATGGATGAAACTGGCACCTGTCAGATTTGACCGGGTAAACTCCGCCCGGTCCATTCGAGCACCGGCAAAAACCGCATTTGCGGCGGTTGCATCAGCAAAACAGGCACATCTTAAGTCGGCGCCATGAAATCCGGCACCCGTCAGCGTCGTTCCCATGAAATTCGCCGTGTGGCAGTTGGCTTTTTTCAAGCTCCCGCCGGATAGATCTGCTTTGGAAAAATTGACCTGTTTGCAGTTGGCACTGTCCAGAATTGTATGTTTCAGGTTGCTGCCTTCAAAATCGCAATCGGTAAAATTACACCCGGAGAGGTTCATGTCTTCGAACCGGGCATTTTTCATCTCGCAGGTATTCATGATCGTCGCAGATAGGATCACCCGGGTAAAGTCCACGGCTTCAAAATCGGTGGCCCTGATTTTGGACTCGGTAATGTTCATCCCGTCGAATTCGCATTCGCTCATGTCACAGCCGTCAAGTACAGCCTCGCTGAAGTCGGCGTTTTTCAGACAGGCTCCCGAAAACAGCGCATCGGAAATGAAAGAACGGGAAAAATCGGCGCCGGTGAGGTCCGCACCGGAAAAATCAGCATCATTTAACTGGCAACCGACAAATTTGGCGTGTTGGAGCTTAGCGCCCGAAAAATCAGCGGCAGACAGGTCCATCCCGCTGAAATCAATGCCCATCAGCCGACAGTTCTTGATGGTAATATCTTCGAGATTGGATCGGGAAAAACTGACGTTTTTCAAGTCAGAATCGACAAAAACAGCATTACTAAGATTCCGGTAAGAAAGGTCGCTCCCGGAAAGGTCCGAATTGATGAACCGGCAATGTTGAAGATTGGCAGGCAGCTGCTTAACCTCGCTTAGATTCGCATCTTGAAAAATGACACCCTGAAAATTGGAGGTCGAAAAGTCGCAATTATGAAGCGCGCACGCAATAATCTGGGTGTCTGTCATCTGGGCGGTTATGAAGCCGGCATTGGAAAGGTTTGAGTGGTCGAAAACGGTTTGGGTAAGCTGGGCACGCGTAAAGTCGGCATTTGAAAGATCACATTGGACAAACCGGCCATGTTCAAGGTGGGTTTCGATAAATGCTGCACGTTTCATTGCCGATTTTTCGAACTCACATTTTTCAGCCGAAGCCCTTGAAAAATCCGTGTCGCAAAAGTCGCTAACCCCTTTCTTAAACCCAAGAATACCAAGGCTTTTTAGCTGTTCAACCGCAAACCCGGGAAGATCCAGGTGCTCGAATGAAACGATCACTTGCGATGAATCTTTAACAGGCATATTGTCCGAAAAAACCATCACTCCGTTTAGTTTCGAATTTGTAAATTGAGTGTGCTTCGCACTGGTATTAATGACAATCGCGTCTGTTAAATCCGTTCCGGAGAGATTCGCTTCATCGAGCACGACACTGTTGAACAACACATCTGAGAGTTGAGCATTAGAAAGGTCAATGTTCGACAAGTCGCACGCGTCAAATTTGGTTTTCAGCAATCGGGAATTAGCCAGCTTCAAACCGGCCAAAGATTCCTTCGAAAGCAAAGCACCTTCAACCGTCTTGCCCGATCTTGCTTGCTGCAGAAATTCATCTAATTCTGGAAGACCGTCCATTATGATTCGGCTTATTTTTTGACGAGTTTTGTCATTTTCAGGTTTGCACCCTCGAACTGGGAGCCTTCAACAGTTGTGTTTAAGAACTCCGAGCCATAAAAATTGGCTTTCCGACAATCGCAGTGGGAAAGATCCGCCCGTTCAAAGCTGCTTTCTAAAAGATTGGATAGAACCAGGTCTGCATCCTTGAGAATTGCTTTCTCGAATCGGGCGTTTTTCATGTCCGCGGCCCGGAACCTGGCATTGGTCAGGTTGGCCTTGGAAAAACTTGCGCCTTCCATCTTTGAAAAGGAGAAGTCGGAACCGCTAAGATCCGCCTCTTCCCAAATGGATTCTTTTCCCGAAACCATTTTAAAGGATCCGCCGGTAAAATTGCATTTTTCAGAAGCCCTGAGTTCGGTGACATTCGCTTCATCCATGACGACCCCGGGTCCCTGGGCGCCTTCCACGGTGGCTTCGGCCAAATTGGCCCCGGTAAAATTGACCTTTGACAGGTTGCTGACAGAAAAGTCAGCGCCGCTTAAAACCGAATTGGCAAAGCTCGCACCGGACAGGTCGGCTTCAATGAAACTGGCGCCACTGGCGTCTGCATCATCGATCCTGGCATCAGTCATCTTGGCATGATCAAAAACGGCATCCGTCATTAGCGCTTTGCACAAATTGGCCCCGGAAAGATCGGCCGCTGTAAAATCCGCGTTTTCAAGCACCGCATGTTGAAGGTTAACACTGGCCAGATTGGCTTTCTCCAATACTGTTTCAGTGAGATCGGCGTTGACAAATACGGCCCCTGAAAGATTGGCGTGTGAAAGCACCGCTCCGTTCAGCTTTCCCCCGGAAAAATCGATGCCGGACAGATCCAGGTTTTCGAGGTTGAGCCCGGTTATGTCTTTTGTATCAGCAAACTGGTCGATGACGATCTCCCGGGTCATTTCGGGGGCTATTGCGCCCCACTGTTCAACACCCAGTTCTTCAAGTATGCGTTTCTCTTTTTCCTTGTCCTCGGCACTGGGTTCCGGCGGATTTTCCGGATCCATACCCGCATCAATCATCGCTTTTTTGTAGGATTCCTCGGCCTCGGCGATCAATTTGTCGGTGTCGTCATCGATCTCCGGGTCAGGCGCTTCGGGTGGTTCAGCCTCCGCCCACTTTTCCTCCTCTTCTCTCAGGCGTTGTTGCAAACGGTCTTGGTAGTAGCGGACGGATTCCGGTCGTCGGTCCAATTCTTCAGAGACGATAAAGGCCTGCCGTAAATCTTCAAATTCTTCGGTCAACACCTGGGTCCACCCCCGCCATACCAGCACCAGTTTCTCTGCATCCATGTCCACCCACAAGGTGTCAAGGTTCATGGACACTTCGGAGAACGGATGGGCAGCGTTGGAGACGGCTTCGTCTCTGCTGACGAAACAGCGAATTTTCAAGCCTGGAAGTTTAGACCGACAGTTCGGGTGCTCCTGGTTGAGGTTCTCGAAGTAAAGCGTTTCGTCCCCATTTAAAAAATCGGTCTGGAGTTCTTCCGGTGACGAATTGAAGTAGCCCCAATCCATGTTTTCCGCGAACCAGGGCCACTGGGTTGAAAGGTATTTTCCCGTATAGGTGCCCAATTTCTTTTTGCGTTGCGTCCACTCGCGATTGAACGGCCCGAACCCGGCCGGATCGAGTCTGGTTACCGGCGTGGCCATATGTTCCCCTGGCCTGGTGATATTGGGTAAATAACGTCTGGTATCGCCGTCTTCACCGGTTGTTTTTGAGTATCCCCGGCCTGAGGGATTTTTCTTGAACCCCTCGCCGCCAAAACTGTATTCGTATCGAAGGGGAACGCTGGAAAATGGCACCGGATCCGTTGAAACAGGTCCGATCCAGTGTCGGTCTCCATAAATGGTCAGCGAACGGGAAACATCTCCCACGCTGAATGTGACCCGTCGGGCAGCCGCCAGGGTCCCTTTTGGCGCATGGCAGTGACCGGCAAGAGAAAGATCTGCACAGGGTTTGTAATAAGCGAAATCAGACGCGTATCGCGGCTCGCCTTGCATATCTTCATCTTCTTCATAAAACTCGTCTCCGGTAGTGTTCAGCTGTTCCTCTGACGGCGTTGCCACTCCATCGTGAATAAGGTCAAAGGTGGCCTTTACAATCAGCGTCAGCGAGTGGCTCGGGAAAGGAATCCGGCCGGCAATGCATCCAAAGCTGAAAGGGGTGTCGTTGATGATTTCCACAGAACCGTATGGTTACTCCTTTACATTTGCTGGCCCTGAACTCTCTATATTGACAGTCTTTTGAAGAATGTCGGCAATTTTAACGAGGTCGGACGTCATCGGCTCTAGGACAGACGCGGGAATATAGTGTCCGTTGCCATATTTCATTCGGCACTCAATGTACCCCGGCTCGACATCTAACACTTGAATTACTCTCTTCCATTTTTCAATGAAGCGACGAACAAAGTGAACCCATTCAGCATTACCAACCAATTTTTCATAGGTGGATCGCGGTGCTTTACGTTCAGTGAAAAAACGGTCAATAGTCTCATTCCCAATATCAAATTCAACATTTTTGCCGAATGTGTTCATGAAAAGCCCTGGTACACTTTGCATCATAACTTTGATGCTGGACATCTCAGGTGCGACTTCTATTTTAAAATTACTGAAAGAGCCTGAATATTGGGGAAAGCTTCTTTTTTTCAGGAGTGAATGGGCTTTTAATCCCATTTTCTCAGCAGCCTCCGGAAACATTTTTTTCGCTTTAAGCCGCCCAATCCCAAAAATATCCATAAATAGCAATTCACTCATAATTAAAATTACAATCAGAACTGTTAAAGTGATAAGAGAGATTTTCAATGTTGTTTTACAATTGCAGACCATAATCTATAGCCTGGATCAATTGACTATTTTTTTGCTGTGATACTTGGATGTTCAAGCTCTCCAAATATTCTTACATCTCCACCGAGTGTTATATTCCCGCCTTCAATAATCACATCACCGCCTGCATGAATCTTTATATCGGCGTTGGATTGCAATGACAAATTGCCTCCCTTTTTCAACTCTACGAATGTACTGCCTGACTGTATCTTTACACCATCATCGTCCAGCCAGATCATGCTGGCCTTTGAGTCTAAATGGATATACTCATCCGATCCATAGTAAAGATGTCCGGATGATTTCCTGTCACGACTCAAAGCGTTTTTATTGACTTCTTTGGAAGCGTTTAAACACACCTTAACTCCGGCGAGGGTTTCATGTTTTGCACCAAGAAAAGTATCAGATACGGCACCACCATGGATTTTGGCGTTGGTTCCATCCCATTTAAACTTCACCGGTCCCACTATGTATTCATCTTTTGATCCGTGAATCATCTGAAAAAAGTTACCATTGGCCTCCTGCTTCAGATCACTGGTGGTGCCCATCCAGATGCTTTTTCCTAGTTCCACAACCGATTCATGAGAGGGCGATCGAAGTTTCATGGTTCCGGCAGGTGAATCCAGAACCACTTCATTGCCGTATTTATCGCGTATTTGAATGCCTTCGGCTTCACGCATGAGGATTTCATTGCCGCAGGCCTGGGTAATTTCGATATCGGGGCCGGATGCTTTCATATGAAGCTTGTTGCCGCACTCCTGCTTGATCTCGATATCCGGGCTGCTTTCGTGCAGATAAATTTCATTGCCGTTGGCCTGCTTGATCTGAATGTGCTTATCGCCTTCTTTGTCCTCGATGACGATGTCGTTGTCCCCCCAGCTTCGGATAACGCTTTTGGTTTTTTCGTCGGGCAGCGTATCGGCCGGCTGGTTGTTCCCGTTGTAAACGCTGCCGATGATGATGGGCCGGTCAGGGTCACCTCCAACAAAATCAACAATCACCTCGTGTCCGATATGGGGAATGAACATGGCGCCCCAGTTGGCGCCGGCCCACTGCTGGCTGACCCGAATCCAGCAGGAGCTGTTTTCATCCTTTTTCCCCTCACGATCCCAGATGAACTGGACCTTCACCCGGCCGTATTCATCCGGGTAAATCTCTTCGCCTGAAGGACCTGTAACTACGGCAGTCTGAGTGCCCTTCATCTCCGGTTTGGGGGTTGTGCGCGCCGGCCGGAATTGGACGGAACTCGGGATTGCCGTGAAAGAACAGGCACATATCTCGTCTTGCCCGCCGGAGGTCTCATAGTCTTCGGCCGCGGCTTGGTAATTGGTGGACAAAATCAGGTACTCCCGGTTCTGGTCCATTCGCGTATGCTTGGCCATGGTAAACAGATAACCTGAACAAATGCCCCGGGAATCCGACTGGCCGCTGCAGACTTCATGGAACCGGGCCAACTCTTCCATGCGCACCTTGGCATATTTATCGCCGTCAGCTTTTTCCGGATATTCGCCCGGATAATCATAGATTTCATAATTGGCCTGAGCATGACCTTTTTGGTCCTCGTCGGTGCTCATCAGGGAGGTACTCGGTTTCGTGAAGTTGTAGTCGGTATGGGCGAATTTCCCCGATAGTACTTTTTTATCCACCGTCCACTCACTGATCCGTTCCTGGATCGCCGAGCTCCGGGTATCGGGAGTGAAGTCAATCTCGTCGTATTTCCCGTAGGGGTCATGCTTGCTCCGGGAATCACAGAGGATAATGGTGCATTTGCCCTGCTCGTGCAAAAAGTAATAGTAGATCCCTTCCTGCTCCATCAAGCGGCTGACAAAGTTGAAATCCGTTTCCCGGTACTGCACGCAATAGGTCCAGGTCCGATAGCTGCCGGAGAGCCGATCCTCAATATCGCTGAATCCAAGATCGTTGAATACCTGCTTGACAATCTCCGGCACCGTTTTTTCCTGAAAAATGCGGCAATCGGAAGTGCGGGTCAGAAACCACAGCCAGGGCACCATCGTTGCCCGGTATTGCGCGAATTGGGTGCTGGTCGAAACGCCTTGCACAAAACGGTTGATGAATCCGTTCCAGTAGCGTCTGCCCCCTCCCGGCAGTTCCATGCTAATGGTCACATTCTGTCCGATGATGTCGTCAAAGTTGATCTCATAGTCCTCGCTCAGCAGGTCGAGATCAAACTCGAACAGGCGACTGATCTCTTCCTGGGCAGAGAAACTTCGCAGCAGAAGCACATCATCGCCCAGGGGGGTATCTATGGCGATATGTCGAGTTGCCTGAGTTGGTTGCGACATGATACGATTCTCCTGATGCAGGTTAGACT
This sequence comes from Desulfosarcina sp., assembly GCA_014237405.1. GTDB lineage: Bacteria > Desulfobacterota > Desulfobacteria > Desulfobacterales > Desulfosarcinaceae > Desulfosarcina. The sequence goes on from JABZFO010000175.1 coordinate 51,482, forward strand.
AAATGGAAAGCCTGTTTTATGACGCAGAAAAAGGGTTCCCAGAGCATTGGTAAACCCCACCAGTGCTCTGCCTTCCATCATCGGCGGTAGGACTTCACCACTGACCGCAGACAAAAAGTTATCGGTTTATGCGGATTATATTCTGGCCGTGACCCTATATTGCGGGGCCCGTACCAAAGAGCCCAGCCGGATATTGAGTTCCCGGATTCCTTACCCCTCGCCTTCTTCCACTTTCCAGGAATACTCGACGTTCCCTTTCGACTTACCCTTGCTGTCATTCTCGGTATAGGTAACTTTGATCTCCTCGAAGTTCAACGAAAAATCCTCCATCGGCACTTCTTCCGACTGACCACTACCGCCGATGTTGTAGCTGGTGACCGCAACGTTTGTCAGTTCATAGCGATAGTAGGTCACCCGCCCTGCATCGGTGAAGGACGCCGTTAGGTCAATTTCCACCTTCGGGAAAACCTTACCTTTGCATATGGCCTCGGCAATCTTGGGGCTCGCCTTGTCCAGCCCTTTGGCACAAGTGAGGTCATCCAAGATTACATCGCCCCGGCGACGGGCCGCCCCGGTGGCGCCACCACCCGGCTGATGCAGCCCCTGGCTGAAGGAGGCGAGATCGCTCCAGGCTTTGTGATCCTTATCCTGTGCCTCACCATCCACGCCATCGAATTTAATGTAAGCCGCCATAGTTACCTCCTTTTTTGGGTGTTAAGGGATTTTTACTGCGCTTTGGCCGCCTGCGAGGAATTTCCTCGCCTGGGCCGTCTATAATATAAATATGCCTCACGGCTCAGGCAAATGAATAGGCAAAGCCGCCATCTTTTACCCCGACGTGAATCCGGGTCAAATCTTCACCTTCCATCATGCGCGAAAGGATTTCACTGCTGATTTCGGGTAATAGTGTATGGGACAAAATGGCATCTACCATCCGTGCGCCGCTCTCCACCTCCGTACAGCGGCTATTGACCAGTTCGACAACATCGTCGTCATATGTAAACGGTATTCTGTGGTTTTCTTGGATGCGTTTTTCAATGCGACCCAATTGCAGACGTACGATCTTACGCAGAACCTCGTCGCCAAGGGGATAAAACGGCACCACGACCAGCCGGCCCAGGAAAGCCGCGGGGAATGCTTTCAGCAGGGGTTCCCGCAGCGCCTTGCCAATACCCGCGGGGTCCGGCATGAGCTCCGGATCCTTACACATGTTTATTATCAGATCCGTACCCACATTGCTTGTGAGGAGGATAATCGTATTCTTAAAGTCGATCATCCGGCCCTCTCCGTCTTCCATCCGGCCTTTGTCAAAAACCTGGAAAAATATTTCGTGCACGTCCTTGTGGGCCTTTTCCACTTCGTCCAGCAGCACGATACTGTAGGGCCGCCTGCGCACGGCCTCGGTAAGCACACCGCCCTCGCCGTATCCGACATAACCCGGCGGTGCCCCTTTCAGGGTCGAGACGGTGTGTGCTTCCTGAAATTCGCTCATGTTAATGGTGATGACGTTTTGCTCGCCGCCGTAGAGCGCTTCCGCCAATGCAAGCGCAGACTCCGTTTTGCCCACACCGCTTGGCCCCACAAACATAAAGACGCCGATCGGCCGGCCCGGGTTCTCCAATCTGGCCCGCGAGGTCCGCATACGCATGGCGATTGTGTCCAGGGCGTGTGGCTGTCCGATGACGCGCTCCTCAAGCGTGTCGGCCAGGTGCATAATTGCTTCGATCTCGTTTTTTACCATCCGGCCCACAGGAACACCGGTCCAGTCCGCGACCACGGACGCTACGGCCTGTTCATCAACGCTCGGCAGAATCAAAGGCGATTCGCCCTGGATTTCACTTAGATTGACCATAAGGTCCTTTAGTTCAGATACCATGGTCTCGCGTTCTTCCGTGGTGAGCGTGCCGCTCTCTTTTTCCTTTTCCTCCGTTCCCTCTTTTTCCGTTCCCTCTTTTTCCGGCTCGGCCTCGGTTCCCTCCTCTGAAAGATCACTATCAGCCAGTTTTCCGTCAATGGGTTCCCCGGTACCCGCGCGAAGTTTGCCTCTCATTTCAAGAATCTTGTCGACCAGATCCTTTTCTTTCTGCCATCCATCTTCAAGCTGTTTCAGTTCCTCGACTTCATGGGTCAACTGATCTTCAATCTCGCTTCGCCGTTCTTGGCGCGTCATTCCCACGGCTTCTTCCCGGGTCAAAATTTCATTTTCCGTTTCCAGGGCAGAGATGCGCCGGCGGCATGCTTCCACCGCCGATGGCGTGGCATGCAGGCTGATCGCAACACGCGCACAAGCAGTGTCCAGTAAGCTGACCGATTTATCGGGCAGCTGACGTGCGGGGATATAGCGATGGGAAAGCTGAACCGAAGCCACCAGCGCTTCGTCGAGTATCTGCACCCGATGATGTTTCTCACTGACTCCCGCCAACCCCCTCATCATAATAATCGCCTGATCTTCAGAGGGCTCATCGATTTTCACCACCTGGAATCGCCGGGTAAGGGCGGCATCCTTTTCAAAATACTTTTTGTACTCGGCCCATGTTGTCGCCGCAATGGTCCTGAGTGTCCCTCGCGCAAGGGCGGGCTTGAGCAAATTGGCCGCATCTCCTGAACCGGCGGCACCGCCGGCCCCAATCAAGGTGTGGGCTTCGTCAATGAAGAGAATGATCGGTTTGGGTGACGCCTGGACCTCTTCAATCACTTGGCGCAGCCGGTTCTCGAACTCTCCCTTCATGCTCGCGCCGGCCTGGAGCAGTCCCAAGTCGAGGGTGCGTACCGTGACGTCCCGGAGCGGCGGCGGATTATTCTGACGGCGGCGCATGAGGATGTCGATAATCTGCCGGATCTCATCATCGCGCCCCAGGATCGGGTCGAGTGAACCCTTTCGGGCGGTTTCCGTCAGATCCACGGAAAACTGGGCCAGCGCTTCCTGTTTGCCCATGACGGCCGGCGCCACCGCACCGCTGGCCTGACCGGGGGCAACACCGCCTCCCACTTGGGAACCATCCTGGGCTGCCAAGGCATCCTCGGGCGAGCCCTCCACGATGGATGCAAACTTATCAGAAAGGTCTTCGACTTTAATTTTGCTGAATTCAGAGGATATTCCGGGTAATCCTGCCTTCAGGCCCTGTGCCTTTAACAACGCGATGACCATATGTCCGCTGCGCACCTGGGACTCTCCAAAGAGTAGCGTGCTAAAGACCCACGCCCTTTCGACAGCCTCTTCCAGGTGGGGTGAGAAGTCGGAAATGGATGTCGCCCCCCGCGGCAGGCTGTCCAGGGACGATGTCATGTCGGATGCCAGCCGCGATGGGTTGAGATCGTAATGGTTGACAATATGATGCAGGTCTGAATCCTGCAACTGTAGCACCATGTGCAGCCAGTGCACCAGCTCCACGTAGGGGTTGCCCCGCATCTTGCAGAACACAGTGGCGCTCTCCACCGATTTGTAGGCGAGGCTGTTAAGCTTACCGAACAGTGCTGTGCGGCTGATGTCCGCCATGATGTTATCCTTTTGCTTTTAGTTCAACCAATTGTTATTTATATCATTCTTTAAAAGCGCGGGACAGGTCTCTTTCCAGATGCCACCCTTTTTCCGCTGCCCTTCTCTACGCCGCATCTGCCTCAACAACCATATCGCTGACATCGTTTTCAAAGGGCCGGCTCTTGATCCATGTGGTCCATCCCAGACGCCCCGCTTCACCGAGGCGCACCGCCGGCACCTCGGCCGCCTTGAGGATAAGCTGCAATTCCCAGCTCAGTTCATCTCCCACATAATTTCGCACCCAGGCCTTCAGTCCCGCAAAGCTCTCACTCCCGGGCAACATCCGCTCATAGTCTTTCAGATCCATGGGGCCCATCAAGATCCTGAACTTTTGCTGGCAATCCCATACCCGCGAGCCGACGACCGCGTTGACACCTACCGTTGCAGTATCGGGCGATTGGCCCAATCGGCATTTGTACGCGTCGGGCAACGTGATCCACTGGCCGATAAACTCTTTAATGGATGTCTTGATACCGAAATAATTCTCAAGAATAGCACGCAGCCCCTCGGCATGCCGTGTCTGGCAAGCAAGATGCCCGGAAAAATGCAGTTTCGCCACATCGGGCACCTCATCCCGATCGCGGAGGGAATCATTGCCGATTCCGATTAGGCTCCCGATGTAGGCAGAGAAGCGATCTTCATGGGGCCGGTCGTGACTTACCGTTTGCCGATTACAGGCCCACGCCCGGTAGAACAGGCTGATCATGCGGTGATTGAAGATATCGAAGAAGCGGGCCAGTGTATGGTCGTCATGATTCAGTTCACGGTCATGAACATAATCGGTTATGTGCAGCGGCATGGGACCCTGGGGGCCAAGCAGACCCATGAAATTTACCATGAGACGGGGCTTTCCGGTCTTTTTTTGTCGTTCATAGCGCTGCAGCGTGGCAGGCGCAAAGCCCAGGGAAGGTTCCTGACAGAATTGAATGGGATCATTCGCCGAGCGGGTCGAGTAACCCAGACGGGGTTTATCCGGAAACCCGCATTCCACCCTTCGGGCGGCCTGATAGAAGCTGAGCCCGGCTGGGTTCTCGAGGAACCGCAGATCTAAAGCGTGTGCCTGGTCCCCAGATTCGCTGGCCATCGCATTATTTCTCCACGTTCACGGGTCTTGATCACAGTTTCCGTAAACGAGTTGATAGAGACATATTTTGAAAAGAAAACATTCATCACGGCCCCCAATATAAACACCCCGGTCCCCTCGAAGGCCACTTCGTCGAATTCCAGGACAATCTCGAGGCCACGGACAAAAGCGATCTGACCCTGGTCACGGATCCGGCGGGTAACGGGCCTGCTGTTCACCGACAACACACCTTCGATCTGTTTACTGGCCTGACGGTCGCGGGTGTCACAATACAGCCTGAACAAATCTCGAATGGCGGCGGATCCCTTTCCATCCGGGCTGTCCACCAATGAAAGATAATTAAGGCTCAGGTGGTTGATAATTCGCCAGCTGATCTCGCCCTCGGCATTGGAGGGGCGTGGTGCTGTGGGACCCGACACACAACGCACGGAATCCACCGGTGAGCTGACATCAAGATCGAAGTCCGTTTTACCCCGGCCAATATTCATTTGGATGGGAAGATCACGGTTGGTGCAGAGGGTTTCAACGGCCAGCTGGCGCAAATCGGATCGGTAGGGTGCTGCCGCTGAGTCGACAATGGACAGAAATACTTCACTGCCGCCATAGCTGGAACGCCGACCATGCTGCTTTTCCTTGCTTGACATCATACGGGGGGTGCGGTTTACCGTGAAGTATGCACCACCGCCATTGGTCTTTTCAATATCAGTGGCCGAGTAAAAAGGAGCAAAAGCCTGTTTTTCATCGACGCGCACGCCGAAACCGGTCACCCCTATCACCTGATAAACCTCAAAATCCATGGGGCGCGTCCGATTGGGCACAACGTGAAATTCAGTAATTTTATCGGACAAGTGAATGATATCGGCCCGTTTCGGAAACAGGTTGATCACCGGCGCACAATGCAACACGAAATTGCCGGCATCAACCCGGCCTTCAAGTTTCAACTCTTCCCGATCGAGTAGAATAACGAGATCTATAACGTTGCTTTCACAACGTTTTATGCATTCTCGCAGTCCTTCTACACGGAAGAACAGGAACCGTTGGGGAAAGGCGAAATACTCCTGGAGCAACCGATAGCCGCGGAAAGACCGTGCCCCCACTGGCAGGAGCGCCTCTTCATCGGCAAATCCAACGTGGCTGATGTTTTCAGCAGGCAGGACACGCTGCCAGGCAAAGGGTTTTTCCGTCGGCTGGACCAATACGTTCATCCCATGGGCAAAAATCTGCTCAAAAATCTGCATGGGAAAATCTTCAGCCCCGCGGATAAAAAAGGTAAGGGAGTCCATATTCAGACTGGAAAAAGCCAAATCGGCAGGAGTTTCGAGACGGATTCGAATAGCCGCCTTGGCAGATACCACTGAAGCGGGAGGATTCAAGCTGCTGAGATCCCGGGTATAATACTCCGCTTGAGTGACCTTGATCGGCCAAAGGGTAACGGAATGTCCCGGACGGTACTCACATGCGGTCCGCTCATCCTTTTCGATTACCGACCGGAGCACTGAGCCGCGCTGAATTTTAAAACCATTTTCGAGACCGCTTCGCGTCACGTCAAAGGCGAACTCCACAACAGCCATGGAGGGTGTTGGCAAGAGGTAGTGGGGATAAACAGTTTCCAAAATCGACTGGGTAAACTGGGGAAACTCAGCACCCAATTTCAACTGAACACGCGCGGCAAGAAAGGCGAACCCTTCCAGCAACCGTTCCACATAGGGGTCACCGCAGGCGAATTCGTCCAGGGAGAGTCGGCTGGCAACCTTGGGAAACTCCCGGGCAAATTCACCCGCTGTACCCCGCAAGTGCTGGAGCTCCTGATTGTAGTACCTTAATAGTCGTCTATCCACTTATCCCCCGACTTAGCTTACACTTGCCTGTTTCAAGATCCAACTCGGTCTTGATAAAAAGCGATTCGGGGATGGGTTGGGTCCAGAGGTTCCCGCGGATCTCAAAACGAATTGAGCGATTGCTCATCCCCTTCGGGTCCACCGCCATGATAATAGAGATGGTGTTGGGGATTATACGTGGCTCAAAGCGCCGAAGTGCTTCGGTCAATCGATATCGCATTTCATCAACACTCAGGCTGGACGCCGTCATACCCGCTACATTCTGAACGCCAAAGTTCAAGACCGACGATGGGACTTCCTCAAACTCGTCTAAACCGTTTTGTTCAGCATTGGCGTAGGTGTTCAGCAGCCATGCCAAGTCGCGGAGAACCGCCTGACGGTATCTCTGCATGCTCATCACGCGTTGATTCCGGCTCTCCTGCTGCTTGTTGGGCTCATCGTCGGTCAGCCGGTCCAGCAGGCATGGCTGCAGTTTTTCCGACGGCGTCAATTCAGCCATGCCGTGGGTTCTCTTCCGGTTGGCTGTCCGATTGGTTGAGGAACACCTCTCGAATCTCCAGCAGGGGATACTCCCCTTGGTCCGTGGCCAGCATACGCTGACCAATGCCTATAAAAAGGTCGTTTCCGGCATCCCTCCAATCTGTTTTACGACCCATCCGAAACAAACTGTCTTCATCTTCTTCCGAACTGGGATATCGGCTTGGAATCAAGCCAACCGCCTGGCCCTGGTTGGCCCAGGTGAAAGTTGCCGTGGCCCAGATCACATCACGGAGGTTGACGGGTTTGTCGATCCGAATTTCTCGAATCCGCTCGAAGGGGATCCAATAATATTTGCCGTTGATGATGGCTTCAAGGGTCGGCCCAAGCCTGGCGTCGGCATCCGCAATCCAGGTGAACGCTTGCCCGTCAATTCGACCCGAGATCGCGGGAGCCGCTTCAAACGCCTGGTCGCGCAGTTCGGCTGCCGCCTTGGGGTTACCGGCGGCTAAAAGGCCCGGTACCTGGGTGAGCCATACCATCCACTCCAAAGGTTCACCAAAAATCAAAGGGGTCCGTTTGCCTTGGAATACATTTGAACGTAAAACCTCACAGTTCAAGGCAGGACGATAGACTTGGGCCATTAGCGAAGCGTCTGAATCCATTTCGGCCGCAACATTGAGCTGAGTAATGGCCCGATCCCACTGGCCAAGTACACTGAGCAGCTGGAACAGAAATATCCGCAGTTCAACTTTTGACGGATTGCTACGGATCTCCTCCGTGAGGGTAGCCAACGCTTTTTCAAGGTCGCCGGTTTGAAGATATTCTTCAGCTTGCATAGGCCCCCGCTTAAGAGTTAGTTACAAGTAAAAATGATAAACTCGTAAAAAGTCACATTTCAGACGGTTTCGTAAAAAGTTCGAGATCAAGGCTTGCGAATCCCTAGGAATACCGCTAACGCGGGTGCCGTAGGCAGCGTACTTAGCGTACTCCGCAGTGACGAGGGATGAAGCGTAACGCAGATATCGGACTTTTTACGAGGCCTTCTAACTGATAATGGGGACGCAAGAAGAACTTGGCGCTATAATATCCCGGATTGCCTTCAATATCCTCAACCACCACTTCCGCGGCGGATAATGGGTACCTGGACTTGACACTTTCCGAAGCGGTCGGGTCCGTGGTGACATACTTGGTGATCCAGTTGTTCAGCCAGGATTCTACGTCGCTACGTTCCGCAAAGGAGCCCACTTTGTCGCGCACGATACACTTCAAATAGTGGGCAAAGCGACAGGTCGCAAATAGATACGGCAGCCTCGCGCCCAGGTTCGCATTGGCGGTGGCGTCGGGATCATCAAACTCCGCGGGGCTATGTAAAGATTGCGCACCCACGAATACCGCATAGTCGGTATTCTTCCAGTGGGAAAGCGGCATTAATCCATTCTTGGCCAACTCCGCTTCCCTGCGGTCCGTAATGGCGATTTCGGTAGGACATTTCATGTCCACGCCACCATCGTCCGTGGGAAACGTATGGGTCGGCAAGCCCTCCACCATGCCGCCGCTCTCGGCACCCCGAATTTGTGAACACCAGCCGTAAAGTTTGAATGCCCGGTTGATGTTGACGCCCATTGCATAGGCAGAATTGGACCAGCAGTATTTTGAATGATCGGCACCTTCGGTGTCCTCTTCGAAGTCAAATTCCTCCACCGGCTCGGTTTTTGCGCCGTAGGGAATGCGGGACAAGAATCTGGGCATCGTCAGTCCAATATACCGGGAGTCATCCGAGTCTCGAAGGGAGCGCCAGGAAGCATACTCGGCAGTTTGTAGAATTTTGGTCAAATCCCGCGGATTCCCCAACTCCTGCCACGTATCCATGTTCATCAGGCCCGGATCGGCGGCAGAAATAAACGGCGCATGTGCCGCCGCGGCAATCTCCGCCACACCCTTCAGAATCTCCACATTCTGCGGCGTGTGATCAAAGGTATAGTCACCGACGAGACACCCATATGGTTCGCCGCCCGGTGTACCGAATTCGTCCTCGTACATCTTTTTGAACAACGGGCTCTGATCCCAGGCAGTACCCTTAAATTTTTTCAGGGTCTTGCCTAAATCTTTCTTGGTCAGGTTCAACACCCTGATCTTGAGCTGCTCATCCGTCTCCGTATTATTGATCAGATGGGATAACCCGCGCCAAGTACCTTCCAACTGCTGAAAATTTTGATGATGCATGATCAAATTGATCTGCTCACTTAGTTTTTTATCGATTTCGGCAACGATTGATTCTATGGTCCTGACCGCATCGTCGGAAATCAACGCGGTCTGTTCCAATGCCGACGCCGCCAATGTCTGCACCGCGGTTTGCACCGCCTCACGTGCCCGATCAGTCTTGGGCTTGAATTCCTTTTTAAGAAGCCCCTCAAACTCACTCATCTCCATGGATTGGGCTTCCGCCGACTCTGCAGCGGCATCCTTGCTTAAATCTGCCATGATCAACCTTCCTCTTTCGTCTTTTCAGATCCTTCATCCGGATTGGGTGTCGAGGACAATGCCTGCATAAGTGCCGGATCGTTCAAAAGCCGGGCAACAAGTTCCTCGGCACCACCCTTGCCGTCCATATAAGTTAATAAGTTGGCCAATTCGGTTCGGGCGGTGAGCAGTTTGTTTAACGCACCAACCTTTTGGGCGATTGCGGCCGGTGAGAAATCATCCATGCTTTCAAAAGTAAGGTCGACGTTGAGATTGCCTTCACCGGTCAGGGTGTTGGGAACCTGAAATGCGACCCGCGGTTTCGCTGATTTCATGCGTTCATCGAAATTATCCACATCGATTTCCAGGAATTTGCGTTCTGCTACGGCGGGTAACGCCTCTTCCGGCTTTCCGGACAGATCAGCCATCACCCCCATCACAAATGGCAGGTTGATGGTCTGCTCCGCTCCGTAGGTCTCCAGATCATACTCTATCTGCACCCTCGGCGCTCTATTGCGTGCAATAAATTTCTGACTACTTGCTTTTCCCTTGGCCATGATTTTTTCTCCCTTCTTTTTTATACAAGGAACCTAATAATAACAAGGTGTTGTAAGCTATTCCGTATTTTCTACAAGACGCAGCGTTGTAAATCAATCTTCGGGCAGATCCGCTTCCCCACTGACCATTTGCACTTGGGACATGGCATCCGGAGAAAGATCGCGAATGATGTCCACGAAACTTCTACCGACAAGACGTTTGGCCCGCTTGATCAGCAAGGGTACCGGGCTGGATGGTTCACGCTGCTCGTAGTGGTTTATAATCATGTCCAAGGCCTTGAGCACGTCTTGATTCGATGTGACCCGCCCGGACAACGCCTGCCCAGGGTCTCCACCGGAGGAGGTTGCCCGGTTTTCGGTGTCCGCTTGGGACTCGTTTGAATTGGATTGTTTACTGTCTAAAAAGGTTTTAATTTTTGTCTGGGTCTGCTTCAGCAATGACACATCCGGACCATATCCTCTTCGCTCCATGTACATCCCTGTTTTCGATTGCATCTGCTGCAACAGATGCTCAAGCCTGCTGAAATTTGGTGCGGCTGTCGTTCCCACGTGGTCAATTAACACGTGGTCCAAAACATGGAGATGCTCGAGGCAATCGCGCAGTCCCTGATCGGTGGTCTTTAAGGCTTCGATTTCAGCCTGCTCAAAAGCGGCGTCGATGAGCTGCATTGTGGGTAGAGCACTCGCCTCTGTCTCGGGTGTCGATATTTCACCTGATGCAATAAGCATTTGACGCAGGTTCGGATGGGGCAGGCGCGCATCCTCCGGCGCGCACAGAGGGATCTCCATCAATCGGGGAATGAATTTCATGGGATCCTGATCGCTCATGGCAGTCGGCGGGGGGGAGAGGGAGCTAATAATGTTCATCCGCTCCAGGGGGTCGTTGTCATCTTCGGGATCCAGTTGCGGATACAAATGGTCCCAGTAGCGCTCCACAACACCTCGCAACAAGGCCAGACCATCACAAAAGCCCGACAACCCCTCCAGGCAGAGCGTCGAGGCGGTCAAATAGAGTATCAGTCTAAGATCCCGGCTACGCTCAAGCAATTCAAGACTCTGGCGGTAGACCTGCTTCCAGTCGGGTTCTTCGCCTTCCTGAATATAGTCGCCCACTTGTGTCTCCGCCTTGCCCTGGGCGATTCGCTCGAGTTCCAGAAAAGCAACATCATAGGAGATGTCCTCTCCGCAGGGAGAGTCGGGTGAAATTTCGGTAAGGAGCGCTTCAACGTCGAAATTAGTCACAACACACCTCTATACAAGGATTTTCTTTGTTGCTCGAATACTTTTTACGAGTTTATCAATACTTACCGGTACACTCTCAAATTTTTCACGAATTTCATCCTTTCTCACCTAAAGGGATATAGGTCGGAGAGGGTTCTCAGCATGCGGGATACATCCATAGGCTTCCAGTGATTCCATCTGGATATTTGGTGTCAACCATGATAGTTGAAATGACTTGTAATTCTTATATCATTTATATCATTCAAGTTTCAAGCTGTAAACATTTATTCTTCCCTTCCTATGAAGGTTCTGAAAGGGTAGCGGCACCGGACCATACAGGCGGGTGCGTAATGAAACGGAAGTCACGAATACGAAAACCAAGGCGGACACGCTCCACGGTCAACAAGGCTTTGGGAGCGGCATTGAAACTTCATCGTGCCGGTCGGTTAGCCGATGCAAAACAGGCATACGAGCATATGCTGCGGGCTCATCCTGATTGCGCGGAGGCGCTATATCTCCTTGGTGTGCTGTTTCACAGAATCGGAAGTCCGAATGAGTCAATCGCATTGATCCATAGGGCGCTTGCGCTGCGGCCTAACTTCACTGAAGCTCAAAACGATCTGGGGAACGTGCTGCACGAAGCGGGACAGCTTGAAGAAGCTGCTTCGGTCTTCCGCAAACTCATACGATTCAAGCCACAGCACGCAGATGCGTGCAACAATCTGGGGGTGGTTTTAAAGGATCAAGGAAAACACGAGGAAGCGGTTACAGCCTTTAAGAAAGCGATCCAACTGAACCCGAAGAACGCTGGTCAACACTACAACCTTGGCAACGCCTTGAAGAAGTTAGGTCGATTCGATGAGGCTGTGGCGGCCTACCGCTTAGTCATCGAGCTGGAACCGTTCCACACCGACGCATGTCAAAGTCTGGCCGCTACTCTGCGCAGGGCGGGAAGGTTACATGAATCCCAAGAGGCTCTCCGGCATTGGCTTCAGCAAGACTCCGAAAACCCGATCGCTCAACACATGCTGATCGCATGTTCGGACGGAGAGCCACCGTCGCGGGCCTCCGACGCGTATGTGCGGCAGGTCTTCGACCGATTTGCCAACACTTTTGACGAGGAATTGCAGGAACTCGGTTATCAGGGGCCGCAGGTACTGGCCGCTGCGATCACACAAGAATTTAACCCTGAAGAGAAGTCACTCGACGTTTTAGACGCCGGATGCGGCACCGGCCTATGCGGCCCGGTGTTGCGGCGCTATGCCCGCAAACTGGTGGGCGTTGATTTGTCACCCGCCATGCTGGATAGGGCGCGACGGTTGAGTGTCTATGATGAGCTGGTGACCGCTGAATTGACCACCTACCTTAATGATGGCAGTGCGGCGTTTGATCTCATTGCATCCGCCGATACGATGAATTATTTCGGCGTTCTGAAGCCTGTGCTGGCGGCGGTGGCCCGGGCGCTGCGCGACGGTGGCTGTGTGGTTTTCACCTGTGAAGAAGACGATAGCGAGCATTCGGAACTCGGCTATCGCCTGGGTCACCACGGTCGATATTGCCACACAGCAGATTACCTAAAGAAGTGTTTAGCCGAAGCTGGATTGACAATCCGCGGGATCACGTCAGCCGTTCTCCGATTAGAAGCCAACCAGTCTGTAGCGGGCATTGTTGTGCGGGCCCGCAAAAACGTCGCCCGCTGACCCTGAATCAGCCTTTCTCATTAGGAATAAGAGCAAAGCCCACGGGCTCAAATCCAGTGGGACTCGTATTGTTTTTTAGGATCCGTCACATTGACCATAGGACGGAGAAGTCATCCGGTGATAGCGGTCGGCTGTAAAGCACCAAAAACGATTTCTCCGGACTGCCACCCATGAAAACAGTATTCGGAGTGCCGGTATAATGAGATTTCAACGCCTGGTGCCAGGCACCGGCCATCTGCAGTGGATCCCCCTGATGCCCGGCGTCCAGAGAGATAATCAGTTTTTGTTCCATTTCCAGAGTCCTGGCTTTTTCCCGGATTTTGGCCATAATAATTTTGTGAATCGGTTGTGTTTCATAAGCACTCAGGTCTTGGGAAATTGCCTTCAGCGTCTGTTTCCAGCCGGGGTTCGGTGCCTCCATACGCTGAAGGTCAGCCTCCAGTTGGCTGATGTGTTCCACTCGCCTGGCGGCTGTGTATTCCATCCTGTCCCATGCAGAGGCCAATACGAAAGGCAGCAAATTCCAGTGGTGCTCCCATCGGTCAAGGTGTCCCTCGCCCAGCAGCATCAGAGGGTAAGGCCGGCCGACACCGTCGCCGCTGCTTTTACCGAGCCCACATACCAAGGTGCCTTTTTTTAGACCACGGGACCAGAATCGCCATGAGTAAACCCCATTTCGGCGAACTGCTTCCGGTATTCGCCCGAACCCGTTTTCCACCCATTGGGCAAAAGCCTGGGCAAGTGGGCTTTGAAGGCTGATCTGGAAATAGTCCTTGGCTGACGGATGTTTACCGAAGGCCGCCCACAACCAGCGGTTCCAACCCATTATTTTCCCCAGCATGATGTTATTTCCTGGGGTACGCGTCCCGGTGACGCCCGAAGCAGTTTAATCACTTTCTGGTGGCCGCTGAACTGATAACGCGGGGTGATGTATTTGATGCCCATGCGTTTAAGGGCAAGCGCCGAATCGGGAAAATCATCAGGTCTGAAGGTCCGCTGACCGGTCTGAAAATCCCTTAAAAACTTTGCAAAGCCCTGATAGCCGCCATAGACCCGGGTCAGGACGAGATTTCCGATTTCAATTTTAAAAACCACATCACCGCAGTTTTGGGGAGACCATCGAAAGGTCTTTTTCACCGGGTAATGAAGATTGAGCAACTTGTTTTTCTCATCACCGCACTGCAATTCCAGGGTAGTGGAATGGGGTTTAATGGCCGCATCCTTGTTGGCGTCGGTGGGGTAGGCCTTGACGGTGACGCGATATTCCGATGCCACCGGTTTGGCCACGCTGGCACCGCGGGTCAGAAAGGTCAGAAAACCCACATCAAAGTCCAGCACCTTTCCATCAACCTTTTTGGCGTAATATCCTTTTCCACGGCTCCTGCCGATAAATGGCTCCGCCGGCCCCTTGAGGAATTTCAACGCATAGCCATCGGTCCCCATGAGCAGTTGGTTCAGGTTGGTGCCCCTGGACACATCCAGCACTTCCAGGTAAACATCTCTTTCCCACAGGTTTTGAAGATGGCATTGGGTCTCACGGGCGGCATATTCATGATAAAACAGGATGGGGCCGCTGACGAGGTCCCAGAACACCGCTCTATCCTTGGTTTCCCGGCCAAGGATCGCCTGGAGCTGTTTTTGGGCGTGACGGGCCTTGAAAAACGGCGACTCGCCTTCGGCCGGATCTTCGCTGTACAGATCGGAGGCCATCTTGAAAGCAATTTTGCGCGATTCGATCATGGGCATCAGGCCGTTTAAAGCCGCCTGATACTGATTGAAGGCTTTGCCCGCCGCTATGCGGTCCTCAAAGCTGAAGGCGGTGGTGGCGTTCACACCGGCGGTGCTTTCTATCCGGCCGATTTTGGATGACACGCTCTGGGTGGCTTTTTTTAGGATGCTGGCGGCCGCTTTGCCTCCTTTGCTATCGGCTTTGGCCTGAAGGCGAACCTCCTTTAAACGGAATACCAGGTCCACCCAGGCCGGCAGTTCTTCATGTTGCCCCACGACACCGAGTTCGGCAGCCATGGTATCCAACAGTGCCAGATAGGGCCCCTTTTCCGACGGCAGGACGGCACCGGCCTGTTTCCACTGTTCCCGGTCTTTCAGGCGCTGGAGAGCGGATGGGAAATAGGCGCCGAAGGCGCTCCAGGCATTGATGTAGGCACGAGCATACCAGTTCTTGAAGTCCAGTTTCTGGGTACCGATGGCCAGCGGTTCGAACAGGGCCCGTTCAATTTCGCCGATATTTGCGTTTACCATCGTTTCGCCCTTTACGGTAAACGCCGACGCAACGGCGATCTCATCGGGATCCGGCTCCAGCTCGCCCCAATAATCCGCCATGGTGACCCCGGCTACCTCGCCATTGATATTCACCCAGTCCACCAGCCAGTTAAGCCGGGCCCCGTCGAGGGTAAGAATGTGTTTGAGCCAGGTTTGCAGGTCTTTCAATTCGTCGTTGATGGAGGTGTCCGACCCCCGCCACGACAGGTAATACAGATACAGTTCGGAAAGCTTGTCCGAAATTTCAGCGATGGCCTGCACCTCCAGCAGGGGCGATGGATACGGGGCTGCAGGCATCGCCGTGAGTGCCTCTAAATCAGATCCTTCCATTTGCAGGCGCAGCAGGTTGATCCGGCGCGCCAGGTGCATGGCGTGATGGCCCATTGCATCAGGGGGGGTGGCGGCGCTGAACCGGGTCATGCGCGCGGCCATACGCTGGTCGAAATCTTTCAAAAAACCGGCTTTGAAGATGTCGCAATATCGCTGCTTCAATCCGGCCTCCACCCGGTTGCTTTCCGTGAGCCCCAGACGGGGGATCCACCAGTTGGCGTTTTGCACCTCCACCTTGCTCACGGCCTGGCGAAAACGGTCCAGCGTCAGAACATCGGTGGTGAGTTCCCCTTGAAGCACCGGGGGTTTGGAAAACTGGCCGGACACGTCCCGCAGCGTCTTCAGGTTTTTCACGAAGGAGAAGCTCAGCAGACCGCAGATGGCGATGATGACGGCCACCCAGGCAGTCAGCCCGATACTCTTGGTCAGCCGGCTCCACTCCAGCGTTTTCTGAGTGGGGGCAAACAATCCCCGGTCAGATGGCAGAATGCGGGAGAAAAAATCATGGAGGAAGAGCCCCCGGTTGGTTCCCGGCAGTACTTCCTTTTCACCGATCAGCCCCATGGCGCTGAGAAAATGGGAGTAGGGCGTCCCCTCTTGTCTTCCGCTGGAAAAGTAAATTCCCCGCAGGATCGGTGTCTCCTGGTAGGGGTTCTCCTGAAAGGCGCCGCGCATGAAGGCATTGAGGCCGGGTTCCAGTTTATCGAACTCTTCCGGAAACATCAGTAAGGATGGATCGGCTTGCTTGCCCTTGGCACCGCTCAGGTTCAGAATCAGCAGTCGCAGTTCCTTGAGCCGTTCGGCCATGGATCGGACCGTCTGTCCGGAAAAGGCGTTCATGTCGGCGGACAGGGGATGGTTCAGTCGCCCCATCGCCTGCTGCAGCACCGACTCTTCCAGGTGGTCGCAGAATTTGACGGCTCCCTGGATCAGATCGCACTTGGTCACCATGATGTAGACAGGGAATTTGGCCCCCAGCACACGCATCAGTTCATCTATGCGCTGGCGAATGCTTTTGCCTGCGCTTTCCAGTTTCCCGGCATCGTTTTCCATGAGCTGATCCGCCGCCACCGCCACCACAAGGCCGTTGAGTGGCTCCCGCTTCCTGAACTTGGCCAACAGGGAGAGAAATTTTTGCCATTCGTTGCGGTCGCGCCCCTGGTCCACGGGAATGGCGTAGCGGCCGGCGGTATCGATGAGAATAGCCTGTTCAAAAAACCACCAGTCACAGTTCCGAGTGCCGGAAATGCCGGAGGCGCGGGTGATTTCGGCAAAAGGCGAGGAAAGATCCGCGCCTTTAATGGCCGTGGTCTTGCCGCTGCCGCTTTCACCGATGATCATGTACCAGGGCAGCACATACAGCGGGTTGCCGTACTTTTTCAAATGAGATTTACGCAGGGCGTCGAGGGCTTCCTTCCAACGCCCCTGCAGCTCCCGGGAACCGGCCTGCTCCCCGGATGAGAGCCCTTTGATCCGTGATTCGTCTTGGGCGATGACCTGCTGAACGAATTGCTGTTCGCGCTTTCGGGCCATCAGTTTTTTAATGAAAATGATGCCAAGAATGAAGCCCAGCAGGCCGATGACAAAAAAGATTCCTACCCACAGAGGCCATCCAATCATCAGCACCAATCCGAAAATCAGCAGCAGCACCAGTGCGGTCAGCAGCAAAAAAAGAAATGCCTTGAGTATTTTTATCAACAACGATTTCATTTAGGGCACCGTATTGATGAGGGATTGTCCGATGTTGCCGAGAATGAACCGGTACACCAGAAACAGGACCCCAAAAAGCAGCACCGGCGCACCGGCACAGATCAGGGTGAAGGCGGAAAAGCGCTTCATCTTGGGTCCAGCCGTCGGGAGTTGCACGCTGTCCGGCGCATAGGCGTCCGGGAAAAGGGTGGTGTGTTTCAGGTCCGGAAGCCCCATTGAACTGCCGGTGAGCAGCTTCAGGTTCGAAATTTTCAGCTGTTCCAGCAGATAATCGTCCCCTTCGTTGCAGTACTGACCGGTAAAGCCCATGGCCAGGCAGAGGTAATAGATTTCGCGCACGTCCAGCTGATGGGGGCCGATGGTGTTCAGCCGTTCAAAAAACAGCTTGCCGGCATCTGCAGTATTATAATAGCGCCGCTGCAGCTGTTCCCCCAGCCATCGGTTTTTACCCTCCCAGTGGGAAGAGAGAATGGTCTCGTCTATCCAGGCAAAGACGGCAAAGCGCGCCAGATCATAGTCCACAGATGAAAAACCGCCCTTCTGACAACTGGCTTCACTTTCGGCAATGAGGCGCCGGATATCAGCCTCCACCTGTTCAAAAGCGGCCTGCCCGCCGGCATCCGGCCGGATGACCAGGGCGGTGTAGGCAATCAGCTCAATGAAACAATCGCTCAGACGCATGGTTAAGCTGCTCCTTTAACGCTCAGTTTAAGGTCTCCCAACGGCCATTAGCTCGGCCTTCAAGTCTTCGGGGGCGGAATCCCAGTAAAGGGCCAGGTTGTTGCCATGCTGCACTTGGGCCCAGGGCTCCCCATGATGGTCGATCTGAAAATAGAGGGTATTTGCCCGCCGTGGCAACTCCTGAGGGGGCACCTGCAGATAGGTGAGCTTAATCCCCGGCAGAGAGCGGGCAATGAGGATCGGCAGGTATTCCCGGGAACTGAATTTGGCGATCTGCTCCACGGAGGCCAGCACCGTCTGGGGGTCGGATTCCGTCTCCAGGGCCAGATAGAACCGGTTGCGGCCTTCAAAAATGGCGGGCGGCAGATCGGTGGCGTAGTATGTGCCGTCAAACAGCAGGGGCATCATATATTCGGGACCGGCGGTGATCTCGTCCAGCAGTTGGGTGATGAGGCTCTGAGCAGAAGAAAAGCATTTCCAGAGGTCCTGGTGCCGGTACACGGGAACGAGCACCGTGCCGTCATCCAGCGTCCCGGTGACGGAGATGCGTTCCGAAAAGGTGGTCATTTCACCGATGAGCTGACGCAGGACGCCGTAAGTCGTCCAGGGATGGACCTGGCTGGCTTCGGTCAGATGGACCAGCATGGACACGTATCGGTTCAGGCTGCGAAGAGCCAGCAGAAAAACCATGTCCCGGCTGCCGAATTCGGCCGTGTGGATGCCCCGGTCCCGTTTATAGGACTCCAATTGCCGGCCGCGGGCGGAAATCTGATCTCGGACCTCCTTGATCAGGCGCTCCAGTGCGGGCACAGCCGCAAGGTTCAAACACGGGGGGATATACTGTTCGCTCAGGGCAATTGCATCGCCCTGCCGCTCCAGTTTGGCCAACGGAATCAGTTCGTAGTCTCCCAACTGGCCCTTTTCGGTTTCCCAGAAAAACTTCAGAGCCAGACGAAGATGCCGGACCTGGGCATTGGGCCCGTTCCCGTGAAGATCCTTGATCTCCTCGGCATCCTCTGTGGCCGCAAACCGGGTAGTTACATCGTCAATGCGGTTCATATCCTGGACCACCGTGACATTTTCTCCAGACGGACTGAATTTTTTCAACCCCAGATAGACCATAAATGGCTTTCCACCATCCTCCCAGGCGCTTTCGAAGGATCGGGACTGGACCACGGCATTATCCGGAATCACGGCATAGGTCATGTCCTGAAAAAGAAATTCTCCACTGGTCAGACCGATGGATCGGTTTCCCAATGCAGCCGATTTCACCGCCATGCTCCCGACGCCCCAGAAATAGGGCACCAGCTTCTGGTGCAGCGGTTCGAACAATGACCGGGTATAGTGTTCCTGGAGCTGGAAATGCTGGGGCTGTAAAAACAACCCCTGGTGCCAATAAAGGGGTCTTTCCATCGGACTACTTTCCTTCCGGCGTGGATGTGGTAATGGTGGTGATCTGTTGAGGACCGAGGATCAGATCGATATTCAAGGGAGCCGGCCTGCGCGTCTTGGTTTTTTTGATAAATCCTTTTTTCTCCACATATTCGGGGATATCCACCATTTTGACCATGCGGTCCTTTTCAAGGATATAATACCCGGCCACGATGGCTACATAGCGGGCGCCCTCGGCCCGATCCAGCGTTATATTGATGTCCTGGCCGGGCTGGATAATCATCCGTTTGGAAGTGGCGGCACCGTCTCCGAACAGGCTGCATTCTAAAAGCGTGTAAAGCCCGTCTTGGTCATTGGACAACTGGTTGAAGGTGTTGGGGTCGGACAGCTGGTAGGCGCATAGCAACAGGGTGTGCGCCTCGCCCTCGTCCAGGTTGAGCTTGTTGTCCGCCTTGATGTGCAAACGGATGGCTTCTTTTTCGTAGGTCCACTGGGGGGGCGGCAACTGTTTGGCGGCACAGGCGGTTAAAAACAGTAGCAACCCGGCGATCATTAGCGGAAGAAATCGTTTCAAGTCAGCCTCCTTGTTCTCCGAATTTGGTCTGGCAGTTCTTTTCAAATTCCCGTAAAAAATCCTCCATGAAGCGGCCGGAACTGAACCATTTCTGGATTTTTCCATAGCGTTGCTCGTATATTTCAAACATTTCAGCCTTTTTCAACGGGCCGAATTTCAGCCCCTTTCCCACCTCCGCGGCCAATTGCTCCGGGTCCAGAACACTGAGCACTTGCTTGACCTTGGCGTATGCTGCCTCTTTAAAGGACTGCTGGGAGGTCAAAAACGCGTTGCTGATCTGCCCCAGGTAGGTTTCCAGCGAACTCCCCTGCTCCTCTCCTTCCAACCGGAATCCGATTACCTGGCGGATGGTCTGTTCCGGCGACCCCTCTCCGGTAAAGGTCATATTGATGACACTGATCAGTTGATTCAGTGTGTTAAAGATGGTGTTGAGGGAATCGGCCAGTTTCTCCAACAGCTCGGTGGACGACAGGTCATCCATGGAGACCTTTCGCCCCAGCAGCAGCGAACAGACCCGCGTCAGCACCTCGTCATCGGTTTCGCCGGGCAGCGACGGGTGGCGGGTGTCCCCCAACCGGTCTACCACCGTTTGCAGGGCATTGATCCGCGATTGCCGGTCGAGCCCCGCCATTTGTTCATTCAGGTAGGCCTCCACCGAATCGGCAGAGAGGTCGCCATCGGACTCGAACCGGGCGGCGAGCCGTGATGAAATGCGGTCTATCAAGTTCATATCGGACATATCATGGCCTACTCTTTCTTTACATCCGATCGAATGATGACCGTCTGCTCCATAATGTCATCATCGTCATTTGCAGGGTCTGGTGCCATCCTCTCAGGAACATCCCGAGGCTGCGGCGTCGATGCCCCCGATGGTGGCTGCGGTGGGGCCGGCGGCGTTGGTGGCGCATTTCCCGTGATCGGCCTTTCGGCGTAGGGACGATTGGCGCTGCGTGGCGTCTCGATCAGCGTTGCCGCCAAATCATCATCCGCGGGTCCCGGTGAAGTTTCAGGTGAATGATTCAATGGCAGCTGTTGATTGGCCGGATTGATAATTACCGTGGCCTCCAAATCCTCATCACGCTCACCGGATGATGACAGCGGCGGACCGGGGCCATTTTGAATCATCGTGGCTGCCAGGTCCTCGTCCGTTGATTCCGGGTCTTTGCCCGGCAGCGGGGAATCGGGGGGAAGCGATAACGGTGAAATGACAACCGTCTGGTCCATGTCGTCCACGGGAGATGCCGCCGCCGGGGGGGGCGTGGACGATTCGGTTCGCAGCACAACGGTCTCTTCGATATCGTCAATATCCGGATTTTCCGGTTCCGATTCCGGGATTTGCCGGCTGCCGGCGGTTTCCGTCTCCGCCTGCCATTTTTCGAGAATTCCGCGAAGCACCATATTAATTTTTTCCGATTGCGCGGGCTTCTCTTTACCAATAGCCGCAATGGCGGGTACTGAGAACATCTCGTCTTTAATTTCTTTTCGCAATGCTTCAAGCGCTGCCAGAAATTGACCGCCGTCCCAGAAAACGCCGGTCCTCAAGCCTGCATGAACCAGCTGAAATCCAAGACGCATGGCCTGTTTCCAGTAGACCTGCCAGTTTTCAGGAAGGCTGCGCTGATCAGGCGCCCAAAAAATCTGGCTGCCGGCAAACACACCAACAGGGTCCGAAGTGTCTATCGCCAGTGTCTCATAACCCTCTTCATTGGCCGATTGATCAACCCACCGCCCCACTTCAGCGTATACGGCATCTGCTTTCTGACGGGAATTGACCAGCAGTGTTCGAAACCACATGGCCCCCAAAAAGTGAAGGCGCGGCGCCTCAGACATGATGGGGGCAAAAGGACTGACTTGAAAGGTGCCAATGGCATCCAAGATGCGGACGTTGAAATTCCAATAGGCGGGGAGTCCCGCTCCAGCCGGGTTCAGATCCACGCCGATGCCTTCAAGAGACAGGTCATACTCCTGAATACCGGCTGAGGCATCGGCCGGCATGAGTTGCCGGTAAACCTGCTCCAAAAAGGTGAGCTTCAAATAGAGGACTTCGAGAAATTGCCGATCTTGATCTTGAAAAAAGAATCGGTTCTGCTCAGATGGAGAGGCAGCTATATTCGCGACCAGTTGCGCAGCAACGGTATCGCCTGAAATCATCGGGAGGAAATCCGCAGCACTGCATGATGGTGCCGGAAACATCATCATGTAAAACGGGAAGAAGGAGAACGGCACGATGCGTTTGGATACGAGCGATTCAGGCCCATAACACGCATCGATGTCAGAGCATCCCCGGCAGGGCAGGTCATTGTCGTCCGGCAAACTGGCAAGCAGCTGTTCCCATTGGGCAAACAGGGTGCCAGCATCATGGACGACATCCGGCATCCCGGTCGCCTTTTCGCGACTATAAAATGGGGATGCATCGGACAGCGTCACGCAGGATCCGCAATACAAAAACCGCTCCAGCGATCCGGAATAGGCCGGCAACCCCCTTTTTTCGAGAAGCGCGTCGTCCCGGCAAAGCGTCAGCGCCAACCCGCACTGCGGGCAGACCGGATGAAACCATCGTCTGGTTTCATGGCAATAAAACAACGGTTGAAACGGTTTGAGCTCGCCCTTTGTGTTTACTTGGTGCTTAAAAAAGATCGGCGCCTTTGAATGACCGGTGCGTTGGTGAAAGGCAAAGGCATTTTGCCAGGCGGTTTCCACATCGATGTTGTCGACCGGCAAAAGCGAACTGGGAGTGTCGTAATGATCCCTTTGCAGGACCAGATAAACAGGTTGAATGACATCATCACCATCGGTTTTGATGCGCGCATGCATGGTTTTGGAAAACGGACTCGTGCGAAAGGCCGTTCCGACAGCACTGGCCTGGCCTCCTGAAGGGAAAGCCAGATCAAGCAACAACCCGCTTTTACCCGTTTCAAGGCAATTGACCAAAGAGGGATAATTCTCAGTTGGATCCACGGTCGTATCCCGGGTGTGTTTTTAGGGCTGCGGAAAAAAACAAATTTACCTGAAAAGAAAATAGAGCCTAAGCAGAGCACAGCTGATAAGCCAAAATGGATTTTAATCCTTATTTTGATATTTGCCCTTAAATTTTAAGCTATTACAAATTATTCAATAAATGGAGAATTGTCAAGGCGGAATTAAGGTGGTGGGAGTGGTGGCGTGAAAATAATTGTAACCGTTCACGGGTTCAGAGGTTCAACCCATAATGGATAAGTCATGAGAATAGATCGATTTTAAGATATTGAGGCATGGCAGTTGGCCCGGGAGCTAGCTTGCAAGGTCTATGGCCTGACAAAGACGGC
>JABZFO010000174.1 GCA_014237405.1 Desulfosarcina sp.
ACTGTTAATCGCGATCATCTGAAAGTAATCAAGTAAGGAAGATTAGCTAATATGAAGCAGTACAAACTGCCGCTAACTGTTAACAAAGGTCGTCGTAAAAGAGCCACACCCAAATGAAATCCGGTAAAAAGTACCGACATGCGATAAGTCGCCCAACAATCGAAATAGACGTGGCGATTGAATGCTCTCCTGGCCCTTGCAAATGCTACGAACCTATCCGTTTTCAACTTTCTGCCGGTAGACCGGAAGGGAAATGGTGAAAGTGGTGCCTTCTCCCAGCCGGCTGTCCACCTTGATATCCCCCCCGTGGTCCTTGATGAAGCCATAGCAGACGGACAGGCCCAGTCCAACGCCCTTGACGCTGTCGGTCTTGGTGGTGAAGAAGGTCTCGAAGATCAGGTCCAGGTGCTCCTCCTTGATGCCAACCCCGTTGTCTGAAATAGTGATGTGAA
This sequence comes from Desulfosarcina sp., assembly GCA_014237405.1. Classification (GTDB taxonomy): domain Bacteria; phylum Desulfobacterota; class Desulfobacteria; order Desulfobacterales; family Desulfosarcinaceae; genus Desulfosarcina. The sequence goes on from JABZFO010000174.1 coordinate 453, forward strand.
CGAAGTAGTCGTCCCCTTCGGTGGCCACGGTAAGGCGGCCGCCTTCGGGCATGGCGTCCCGGGCGTTGGAAACCAGGTTTAAAATGACCTGGCGAAGCTGGTTCTTGGAGGCATAAACTTTCCCGAGATTATCTGCGAAGCTGTGTACCACTTTGATGGAGTGCTCCCACAGCTGTTTTTCATGTAAAAGGAGAATTTCGTCCAGGATCGTGTTGATGTCCACCGGGGCCCGCTCTTCCTGGTCCGGTTTGGAGAAGGAGAGCATTTTGCGGAGCATGTCCGTGACCCGCACCGTCTCGGACAGGGACATGTCCAGCAGCTTTCTACGTTTGTTTCCAACCGGAATCTCGGTCTTCATCAGTTCCAGGGTGTTCATGATTCCGTAGAGCGGGTTGTTGAGTTCGTGGGCGATCTGGGAGGTGAGCCGGCCCATGGCGGCCAGCTTTTCCGATTGCAGGAGCTGCTCCTGGGTTTTGTGAAGCTTACGCTCCATCTTCAGATGCTCTTCCAGGTCCACGAATATGCCCACCGAGGCCATCTCTTTGCCCGTTTCATCGTAGATGATGTTGGCCGACAGGTTGCCTTCCACAGGGCGACCATCCTTGGCCTTGAAGATCATGGGATAAGAGCGCAGCTTGCCCTTTCCGCCGTAGTCGTCGCTTCTCATCATCTGCATGACCTTGCGGGCCATGTCGTCGGGATACAGGTCCTTCACACTCATCCCGCCGATGATCTCCGATGCTTGATAACCCAGGGTCTCTTCGGCACCCTGGTTCCAGATGATGATGTTGCCTTCCATATCCGTTCCCATGATCGCGTTGGGGGAGCTCTGGATGATGTTGTTGAGAAAATCGTGGGCCTTTTTCAGCTCCTGTTCCATTTTTTTTCGCTGGGACTGGTCCACGCAGATGCCCTCGTAGCCCAGCACGTTGCCTTTGGAGTCGTAGCGCACGTGGGCCGTGAGCATAACGGTGATGGGGGTGCCCTCCTTTTTGCGGAAATCCACCTCGTAATCGATGACCCGGCCGTTTTTTTCGATCATCTGCTGGAAGCGGGTCCGCTCTTCGGCTTTGCGGTAGATGTCCCGGGCCAGGTCAAGCTCCAAAAATTCATTTTTGTTTTCATAGCCCAGCATATCCAACAGGGCCGGGTTGGCATCCAGGAATCTGCCTTTTTTGCTGCTGATGTAAACGCCGGCAGCCACGTGCTCGAAGAGGCTGCGAAAGCTCTCCCGGGAGGTCCTGAGCCGGTATTCCTGGTCCTTGCGGTGGGTGATGTCCCGGTAGATGCTCATCTTGGAGATGCTGCCGTCGGTATTGTGCAGCGGAATCTCCAGCAGATTGTAGGTTCTGTCCACCGTGGGCACATGGACCTCTTCGTGGACGTTCTGCCGGTTGTCGAACACCTCCTTGGCCCGGCACCAGGGGCAGGGGGCGGCGGTGTGGTTGATCACCTCGTGGCATTTCTTGCCGACGCCGTAACCGAACACCCGGATCATGGCCTTGTTCATGAACTCGACTACATAGTCGTCGTTGATGATGTAGATGCCGTCGGCCATGGCATCCAGAACACCGGTCAGCCCGTGGGCCTGGTTAACGTCCATGGTTTCCTCTTTATTCAAAATTCAACGTTCATGGCCTTTAACCGGCCAGCGGTCCCAGTGTCTTCACCGTTTCGGTCATCTTCCTGGCGATCCTCGCAAATTCGGGGGCCATGGCCGAAGAGATGTTGAACATCTGCACCCGTGAACTCTCGATGCCGATCTCTTCCAGGGTTTTTCTTACCAGGTCAATTTTTTTCCGCGTTCGTCGATTTCCTTCCAGGAAATGGCATTCTCCGTCCAGTCATCCGGCCACGTAAATGCCGTCGGCGCCGGCCTCCAGGCCCTTGAGAAGATGAATCACATCCACCCGGCCCGTGCACGGCACCTGAACCACCTTGACGGAGGCCGGGTACGACAGTCGCATGGAGCCGGCCAGGTCGGCAGCTGCATAGGAGCAGTATTTGCAGCAGAACGCCAGGATCTGGGGATCGTTTGTTTCGGTCATGTCTTCCTCCCGAGTTAGCTGTCAAACGGATAAGTGAATTAGCGGATAAGCCGAATTTGAAATCATCCTTCTATCTCACCAGCTCATGAGCTTACCAGCTGTTCTGTCCTCAGTTCTCTGACCTCTGACATCCGTCTTCCGACCTCTGTCTTCAGTCCTCAGTCATCCGACATCCGTCTTTCGTCCTACGCCGCCAGAAACAGGGCCTCGATCTTGGCGATGAGCTGGTCGTCGGTAAAGTGGGCCAGGGTGATGGCCTTGCCGGGGCATTCGGCCACGCAGGTGCCGCATCCGTGGCACTCGGCCGGATCGATGACCGCATGGCTATGCTCCTCCACCCGGGGAATGCCGTAGGGGCAGGCCCGGACGCAGGTGAGGCAGGCGGCGCACTTGCTCGAATCCACCGTGGCCACAACACCGCCGACCATGATGGCATCCCTGGAGAGCAGGGTCATGGCCCGGGAGGCGGCCGCCTTGGCCTGGGCGATGCTCTCCTCCAGGGGCTTGGGATAGTGGGCCAGCCCGGCCAGGTAGATACCTTCGGAGGAGAACTCCACGGGCCGCAGTTTGGCATGGGCCTCCACCAGGAAACCGTCGGCGTTCACCGGCACCTTGAACAGTTCGAAAAGTTCTCGGTTGGCGTTGGGCACCACGCCGGTGGCCAGCACCAGCAGGTCGGGCCTCAGGCGCACCGGCATGCGCAGCACGTGGTCCGTGACGTCGAGCACCAGGTGGTTGTCGGCATCGGCGGACACGGTGGGCGGCTTTTCCGGTTCGTAGCGGATGAACAGGATGCCCGATTCCCTTGCCTCCTTGTAAAGATCCTCCCGGAAGCCGTATGAGCGGATGTCCCGGTAGAGGATGGTCACCTTCTTTTTGGGGATCATCTTCTTTACCGCCAGGGCGCTTTTCAGGCTGTGGGTGCAGCAGATCTTGCTGCAGTAGGGGCGCTTGTCGTCCCTGGAACTCACGCACTGGATGAAGGCGACGCTTCTGGCATGGGCCAATCTTTTGTCCTTATTGGCTATGGCCATGTCCATATCCAGGTGGGTGAGCACGTTGGGGTGGCTGCCGTACAGGTAGCGGTCCGGTTTGTATTCGCCGCCGCCGGTGGCCAGGATGGTGGCCCCATGGGCGACCACCGTTTCCGTTTTGTCGCCGTTCATGGACACCAGCATGGTGGAGAAGTTGCCGATGCTGCCGGTGGTGCGCTTCACCCGGGTACCGGTAAGAAGCCGGATGCGCGGGTGGGTCTTCACCCGTTGGATGGTTTTTTCCAGGTAGGGGGCGATGGGTTCTCCCTGCCAGGTGGCATTCAGCAAGTTGGCAACGCCTCCCAGCTCTGTGGATTTTTCAACCAGCACCACCTCCGATTTCTGGTTGGCCACGCCCAGGGCCGCCTCCATGCCGGCGACACCGCCACCGATTACCAGGGCCGTTTTGGTGATTTTCAAACTCACCTGGTGCAGGGGTTCGATGTGGGCCGCCTTGGCCACGGCCATGCGCACTAGGTCCTTGGCCTTTTGGGTGGCCCGTTTGGGATCGTTCATATGCACCCAGGTGTTCTGGTCGCGGATGTTGGCCATCTCAAACAGGTACTTGTTCAGGCCCGCATCCCGGATGGTTTCCTGAAACAGGGGCTCGTGGGTGCGGGGGGAGCAGGAGGCCACCACCACCCGGTTGATGCCCTTTTCCCGGATGATCTGCTTCATGTGGTCCTGGGTGTCCTGGCTGCAGGTGAACAGGTTGTCCTCCACGTGGACCACGTGGGGCAGGTTAGACGCATGGTCGCGGACCGCCGGCACATCGGCGATGCCGCCGATGTTGATGCCGCAGTTGCATACGAAGACGCCGATGCGCGGCCCCTGATCGGACACGTCCAGCTCCGGGGGCAGTTCCCGCTTGCGGGTCATCGTCCAGCGGGAATCGGACAGCAGTTGGGTGGCGGCGGCCGCCGAGGCCGAGGCCTCCATGACCGACAGGGGAATGTCCTTGGGTTCCTGGAATGCACCGCACACGAAGATTCCTTCCCGGTTGGTGTTCACCGGCGCCAGACAGCGGGTGGCGGCATGCTGGTAATGGTTCAGATCGACACCCAGCCGTTGGGCCAATGATATGGCGTCGGGGTTGGGAGCCAGTCCCACGGAGAGGACCACCATGTCGAACCGCTCATCCACGCTTTTGCCCGACTCGGTGGCATAGACGATCCTCAGCCGGTCGCCGTCGGCCGGGAAGACCGAGTGGATGCGGGAGCGGACGTGCCGCACCCCGTAGTCTTCCCGGGCCCGGTTGGCATATTTATCGAAATCCTTGCCGAAGGTGCGCAGGTCCATAAAAAAGATGGCCGTATCCAGCTCAGTGTCGCTGTGCTCCTTGGCGATCACCGCCTGCTTGTTGGCAGCCATGCAGCAAACCGACGAGCAGTAGCCGTTGTCGCATGCGTTGAGATCCCGGGACCCCACGCATTGGAGCCAGGCGATCTTTTTAGGCGGTTTGCCGTCTGACGGCCGTACCAGATGGCCCTCGTAAGGGCCGGAAGCGGAGAGGATACGCTCGAGCTCCAGGCTCGTGATCACGTTGGGGTGGGCGGCGTAGCTGTAGGTTTCATAAATGGATGGATCGAAGGGGGCGAACCCCGGGGCCAGGATGACGGCACCCACGTTGACCTCATGGATCTGCTCCTCCATTTCATGGCACACCGCCTCGGCCAGGCATGCCGAGATACACTGGTAGCACTCCGAGCAGACGCCGCAGGCCAGGCACCGCTGAACCTCCTTTCGAACCGCCGCTTCATCCAGGCCCAGCTGGACCTCGTTGAAGGTGGTTTTTCTCTTCTGCGGATCGGCCATGGGCATGACCTGACGCCCCATGGGGACAGCCTTGGAGAGGTCTACATCTTCCACCGGCACCAGCGGGGTTTTCCGTCCCGCTTTCAAATCCTCCTTGGCCAGATACCGCCGGATGGACTCGGCAGCGGTTTTTCCGGCGGCAATGGCCTCCACTACGGTTTTGGGACCCGTCACGGCATCGCCGCCGGCAAAGATGTCCGGGTCGCCGGACTGCAGGGTTACCGGATCCACGTTCATGGTGCCCCAGTCGCTCAGAGTGCAGGCGCACTCGTCGGTGAGGCAGGCCCAGTCGGACTCCTGGCCGATGGCCGGGACCACCGCGTCCACCTCGATGGTTAATTCGGAGCCGGGAATGGGCTCCGGGCGCCGGCGGCCCGAGGCGTCCGGTGCGCCAAGCTGCATCCGGATGCACTCGACGGCCGTGACCCGGCCCTCTTTTTCGACCACCCGCACCGGGTTGGTGAGGGTCATGATCTCGATGCCCTCCTCCCGGCACTCCTCGATCTCCTCGGCGTTGGCCGGCATTTCCGCTTCGCTGCGACGGTAGATAATGAACGGAGACTTCGATCCGTTGCGCAGGGCGGTCCTCACCGCATCCATGGCCACGTTGCCGCCGCCGATGACCGCTACCCGGTCGCCCAGGTCAATCTTCTCACCCAGGTTGGCGCGCAGCAAAAAGTCCATCCCCGGCCACACCCCCTGGATCTCTTCCCCCTCGATGCCCAGCAGTTTGCACTCCTGGGAGCCGATGGCCATGAAAAAGGCCTTGTACCCCTGCTCGCGCAACTGGCCGACGGTGACGTCCGCTCCCATCTCCACGCCGGTTTCGAATACCACCCCCAGCTCGCGCAGCACCGCAATTTCATCTTCAATAATCTCCCGGGGAAGGCGGTAGGCCGGTATGCCCAGGACCAGCATGCCGCCCAGCATCTCGTGCTTTTCGAAGACCGTAACCGCAAATCCCTCGATGGCCAGAAAGTAGGCGCAGGCCAGACCGGCAGGACCGCTGCCCACAACCGCCACTTTTTCTTGTTTGGCATCCTTTTTCTGGGGGATGAAGGTGACGTCGTTTTTCCGGGCCCAGTCGGCCAAAAAGCGGTGCAGGGCCATGATGGAAACGGGCGCGTCCACCTTTGCCCGGGTGCAGGCCGTCTCGCAGGGGTGGTGGCAGATCCGGCCGCAGATGCCGGGAAAGGGGTGCTCGCTGCGGAACAGCTCGAAGGCCTCCCTGTATTTACCCTGGGCCATGAGGGCCACGCACCCCTGGAAGCTGGGGTTTGCCGGGCAGGCGGCCTTGCATGGCGCCGTTCCTTTTTTCTCGATGGTGTAGGCGCTGGGCATGGCCTGGGGGTAGCGCTTGAACGCCGCCTTGCGGACGCGAAGGCCCTGGTCGAAGTCGTCGGGCACGTCGATGGGGCACACCTTGCTGCATTCGCCGCAGGCCGTACATTTTTCCATATCGATGAACCGTGGCCGCTGGCGCAGGGTGACGGTGAAGTTGCCTGCTTCGCCGGTAATCGACTGCACATCGGTCATGGTAAACAGGTCGATGTTCAGGTGGCGGCCGGCCTCCACCAGCTTGGGTGAGATGATGCACATGGAGCAGTCGTTGGTGGGGAAGGTCTTGTCCAGCTGGGACATGACGCCGCCGATGGCCGAGCTTTGTTCCGTCAGGACGACCCGGTAACCGGAATCGGCCAGGTCCAGCGATGCCTGAATGCCGGCGATGCCGCCGCCGACGACCAGTACCGAACCCGTGGTCTGTGTTGTCATGATCTTCCTCCTCCGTGCTCATCCAAAAAGGCATCTTTCGGCCCAGGCCGGCGTTCTCGCTCTGTTGAAATCCTCGACGTAGCGCTGCTACGCCTCCGGTTTCAAAATCACTGCGGCCTTGGTCTGAACCAAAATCTACCATTTGTGGACGAACACTAGTTATAGGCCGTAGTCCGCCAGACCAGGTCCCAGATAGGTTCGTTCGTTCTCGCCGAGGATGCCCATGGCCAGGCACATGATGGTCCAGATGTGCAGCACGCGGTAATTGCCGCCGTAATGGTGGCCCACGTCTTCGATCTGGCTGTGGCAGTTGTGGCACGGGGCGATGACGTACTGCGCCCCGGTGGACATGACCTGGTCGAATTTGATTTTCCCGTAGGCCCGGCGCTCTTCCGGAAAGCCGCCCTGGAGGGCACCGCCACCGCCGCCGCAGCAGTAGTTGTTGACGCCGCAGGGCACCATGTCCACGAAGTTCTCCTCACCCACGATGGTCTTGACGACGAAGCGCAGCTCGTCGGCCATCTCCTGGCGCAGGGTTTTCCTGACGATGTTGCAGGGGTCCTGGACAGTGAACTTGACCTTGAGGTCCCTGTTCCAGTCCGAATTGACCTTGAGTTTGCCTTCCCGAATCCACTGGCCGTAAAGCTGGATGATGCTGGTGAATTCGAACTTGTGGGGGATGTTGAATTTTCGCAATCCTTCCAGGATCGCAAAGTATGAGTGCCCTCACTCGGTGTTGACCACCAGTTTGCATCCCAGGTTGTTGTCGATGTGGTCGACGAATTCCTCCATGATGTAGCGCCAGCCCTCCTCGTCGGCTAGGAAAAGGCAGTAGTTTTCGCCGGCCCACATCACCGACGGGTAGGTCCAGTCGGCGTCCACTATGTTCAGTATCTTCCAGAGCGGCCCCAGTTCGTCGGGTTCGGTGACCGGCTCTCTAGAATTCTGGTTGATGGCCATATAGGCACCAACCCGATCCACAGAGACCTGCATGTCTTTGAACTGGGGCTGGGTTTCCCGGATTTCTTCGGCCACGTCTTCCACGGTCCAGATGAAATCAGCGGTGGGAACGCCCATGGCGTTGCCGGCACGGATATGCTGGTCGCAGGACCCCCGGATGCCTTTGGGGCGCTTATCCCGGGGCCAGGCGCCGCGCAGGTTGTAAACCAGTTTTGGGATGTTGATCTTCATGGGGCAGGCATTGACGCAGCGGGCGCACATGGTGCACACCCACGCCCACTTGGATTTTTTTACCGCCTCGTCCATCCCGAAATTCACCATCCGCAGCAGTTTTCGAGGATCCATGTCCATCAGGCCCGATGCCGGACAGCCGCCCGTGCAGGTGCCGCAGGTCATGCACAGGTCGAGCAGGGCATCCGGCACCCGATCCAACACCTCTTCCTTGAATTCACATTCCAAATCATCCAGTTCGATGGGTGACGTCATGGCACTGACCTCCTAATTTAGGTGGTTAGGCTAAAGGGGAAGATATCAACGGCAATAGCCGTCTACCCTCAGTCTTCAGTCTAAATCCCTTTTACCCAGGGTCCTTTCACAAATGGTAGATTGTGGTTCAGATCACGTGTCCCGGCGAAGCCTTTGCGAAGACGGAAGGCCGCAACGGTTTTGAAACCGGAGGCGTAGCAGCGCTACGTCGAGGATTTCAATAACCCGAGAACGCAGAGCTGGGCCGCAAGATGCCATTTGTGAATGGGCACTACCTGATCTTTGCCGCATCCAAGTAAGGCTGTATTTTGTCGATGCCGCCCAGGGTGATGATGTGGACGCCGTCGCAAAGATCGCGCAGCCCCTTGATGGTGTCGGCGAACAGCTCGATGCTGGCCTTCTGCTTGTTGGGCGCCTTGTCCAGCTTCTGGATGACCCAGTCCGGGATCAGGCCGGCTTTGAAGTGCCGGTTGATGAAGCGGGCCATGGCGGCGTTTCTCAGCAGCATCACCTCGGCGATGACGGGAACGCCGAAGGTCTTTACCTGCCGTATGAACCGCTGGAACTGGTCCAGATCGAAGATGGGTGTGGTCAGAAAGTAGCCGGTGCCCAGTTCGCGCATGGTCTCCATCTCCTGCATGCCCAGCTTAGGCACGTTTTTTCCCCAGGGGGATTCCACGCCGGAGCCCATGATGAACTCCACCTTTTTTTCCAACTCCTTGCCGTCTACCGTTCGGCCGTCCTTCAGGTGCTCCAGCACCGAGGCCAGCTTACCTGAATCCACATGGAAAAACATGGTCTCCTGCAGGCTCTCACCGGAGATACGATAGTCCTCGGTAAACACCAGCAGATTTTCCACACCGGATTCATGGGCCAGGGTCAGGTCTTTCTGGAGCTGGATGCGGCTCTTGTCCCGGGTGGTGGTCTGGTAGATGGCATCGAAGCGGTTCTGGTTGAGCAGTTCGCAGGTTCGGATACTGTCGCCTACGATGCCTTCCAGCTCCACCTCGGCAATAGAGACCCCGTCCATGCGGCCCCGGATCCGTTTCAGATTTTCCACCAGTGCTTCGGGATCGTCGTCGCCCATTGGGGCCTGGATTTCCGAGGTGACCAGAAATTTCTTTTTTTCCAGCGCTTCCTTGAGTTTCATGCTACGCCTCCTTATTGACTGGCACTATTTAAGGTCCAGCAGCCGGGCCACTTCCTCCTTGAGCTGGGGCAGGGGGAGCGGCTTGGAAAAGCAGACATCTGCACCGTGGCCCTTCATCTCCTTGAATTTTTCTTCATCCAGGTAGGCGGACAGGACGATGATCTTCGTTTCCTTGGTCTCCTCGTTTGATTTGATTTTACGGCACACTTCGTTTCCTTTGATGTCGGGCATCATGATATCCAGGATCATCAGGTGTGGATGAAAGTGGTTTACCTGCAGCCCCGCCTCGAATCCGTCAGAGGCGCTGATTACCTCGTAGTCGAATTCGTCTTCTTCCAGAGCCTGCACGATGGTCTCCACGATGATGGGATCATCGTCCACCACCAGGATTCGCCGGCGTTCATCCTCGATTTCCGAATCCGGAATGGGGATGCCCTGGCGACGCATGAAATGTTCCATGTCGCTGCGCTTGATACGGCGATGTCCGCCAACGGTTTTGTAAGCCTTGATGTGTCCGGCCTCGATCCAGTTGATGATGGTTTTCGAGGAAACATTGCAGTGCTTGCTGGCCTTAAAGACGGTGAGTGTATCCTCCATTGTTCAATCCCTCCTTAAAAAAACGGTTTGGCCCTGTTGCGGCTTCAACGGTGTGCCAAGTATTCAATCGACCGGCGTGCGGATGTCTGGTCAGAGAGAGATGATCGCTTTAGCTAAAGATCTTGAGCACGTGGTGCGATTCGCTTTGCGCGTGGATATCAGCTCTGCGGTTGAAGCCATCAGTGCTGAAGCGGCTGTGAAACGACATCTTTTACAGGCCTTATAGCCATATAAGACACGGCCGCCGCTTATTGTCAATAAATAAATAAAAAAAATATAAATACAGGAATAACTGAACCTAATAAGGCATAATTAAATATAGATATTATAGTTATTTTAGAAATTATAATAAATAAAGCGGGTGACTCCTTGCGATGGTGATTTGCGGATCAGACGCCATTGCTGAAAAACTCCTTGTAGATCTTATAGTGCCGGGTCTCTTCGTAGGAGGTGCGCTCGATGGCCGTGTGATTAAAGTCATAAACGGATGCGTTCTTGCAGGACATCAGGATGGGCGAGTGTGTGGAGATAATGAACTGGGCGTGGCCGGCGACGCTCATTGTCGTCAGTACTTCCAGCAGGGCCATGCAGGACTGCCCGTGGGATTGGGAGACTAACGATTTGCCGCCGAAATAGGTTAACAGGCCCGGGCTGCTGGCGGCCCATTCATCAACCAGTTGAGAAAAATTCCGGAAGAGCTCGGGGGAGAAAAAGGATCCCGGCACCGGTCCGTCGGCCCACTCGATATCCAGGGACAGATGCAGCATGTTTTCATATTGGCTGGCCTTGTATCTTGCCCGGTGCATGCCTTCCCAGATGTGGATATTGCACCGACGGCACAATGCTTTGAGCAGGGTCGATTTGCCGGTGCCGTTTTCGCCCGTGAATACGGTCACCGGACTGGTAAAATCAATAGTGTTTGTGTGCTGTATGATTGGCAGATTGAAGGGATACGCGTCTGTTGCCGGGAATCGGTCCTGGGCAATGACGACCTTATTTAAATGCATGAACAGGCTCCAGTGGGTTGCCGATTGCTGTTTGTGCTGCTCGTTGCTGCTGAGATGAAAAGCGCGAATGAAAAACGATCAGCAGCCTGTTAAAGCGGAACCGGGCAGCCCTGTCAATACCGGACTCGAAGCGGATTGGCGGTTCCGTTTCCACATGCCATCGGATTTTTGCTATTAACATCCTTTCCGTAAGCGTGTATAAATGATTGCCAATGACGTGAAAACAGGCATCAGGGGACGATACCCCGGTTGGGAAACAGGATGGGGAAAAGCATTGAATTGAAAACCGGCAGCACCCAAGTCCGTCTTTCGCTTCCAGATGGTACGGACGTTCTGAAAATCCGGGAGCCGGAGAAGACGGTGACCGAGGCGGGGTTTGCAGCGGACCTGGACGGTGCCTTGCCGTCCCAGCCCCTTGGCGGCTGCCGGGTGGCCGTGGTGGTGGCGGATAAGACCCGGCTGTGCGGGTATGGCCGATATTTGCCCATACTCATCGATGCCCTTGAAGAAAGGGGCGCGTCAACAGAGACCATTACCCTGTACATCGCCTACGGCACCCATCCCGCCCAGCGCGATAGGGAGAGCCGGGCTGTATATGGTGATGTGTTTTCACGCTACCGGTTCGTCCACCACGATTGCACTGACGATGCCGTTTTTGCCGATTTGGGGCAAACCCAGCGCGGCACACCGATCCGAATTCGAAAGGATCTTCTCGATGCCGGTCTCGTGATTACCTTCGGCGCCATCTCCCATCACTACTTTGCCGGTTACGGTGGGGGACGGAAGCTGATATTTCCGGGGCTGGGGCAGCGGGCGGCCATCTACGGCAACCACAGCCTTTTTCTTGACCCGGAACGCCGGACACTTTCCGCGGGGTGCCTGCCCGGGAATCTGGACGGCAACCCCCTGGCGGAAGATCTGGCCGAGATCGAGAGCCATCGGCCGGCAGACCTGGCCATCCACGGCATTCTGGACAGTCATGGCACGGTGTGCCGGCTGAGGGTGGGAAGCGGCGTCGCGCACTTCCGGCAGGCCTGCGAATTCCATGGGAAGCACTGCGAAATTGCCGCTGACGATGGTTACGATATGGTGGTGGCCTCCTGCGGCGGCTACCCTAAGGACATCAACTTCATCCAGGCCCACAAGGCCGTTCATCATGCCGCCGCCTTCGTGAAAGATGGGGGCTCCCTCATCGTTTTCGCCCAGTGTCGTGACGGAATCGGGTCAAAGACCTTCCTGCCCTGGTTTGACATGGGGGGATGGGATGCCGCTTTTGATTATCTCTCGGAAAAGTATCAGGGGAATGGCGGCACAGCCCTGGCCGTGATGGAAAAGACCCGGAGGATAAACATCTTTCTGGTTACCGATCTGTTACCTGATGTATGCCGAACCATAGGTGTAACAAGGCTTGACGAGAAGGCGGCTGTGCATATGGCGAAGCAGCACAGCGGATCCCTTGCCGTCATTCCCAATGCCAGCCTGCTGGTGAAGCGCTGGACGTAGCGCCAAATGAAAGAGATGTATGAGAAAATATTCGACAGCATCTTTCGAGAAATTGGCCGACCGGATTGATGGTGATGTCTCTTGGTGTCCCCTGGACCGAATCCTGCTGGCCACCGACGGCAGCATCTTTTCCCGGGAACCGGCGGCGGCGGTCTATCCGAAACACACCGGCGATGTAGTGGAAACGGTTATTTTTGCCCGGCAGCAAGGGCTTTCCGTCCATCCGCGGGGGGCGGGCAGCGGCCTGTGCGGATCGGCCCTGGGCACAGGCATCGTCGTCGATTTCACCCGGTACATGAACCGGCTTATCTGCATTGATTATGCTTCTAAGACCTTTGCGTGCGAGCCCGGCTACCGCTTCGGGGAACTGGAGCAGGTTCTGAAGGGCAGGGGGCTGTTCTTCCCGCCGGATCCCTCCAGCGGCGAATACGCGAGCTTCGGCGGAATGGTGGGCACCAATGCCTCCGGGGCGCATTCGGTCAAATACGGCAATGTATCCGACTACCTTCTGGATGCTCAGGTGGTGTGTGGCACCGGTGAAGTGATCACGTTTTCGAAACTCTCCGCCAAGGCACCGGAAGACCTTCCTGAACCGTTTGCATCTTTGGCGGCGATTTACCGTGAGAACCGGGATGCCATTGAATCCGCCTACCCGCCGGTCCGATACAATGTGGCCGGGTACAACCTGCGGGGCCTGGTTAAAGATGGCCATCTTCATCTGGAAAAACTATTCGCCGGCGCAGAAGGCACCCTGGGAATTGCCACCCGGCTTACTTTTCGACTGCTGAACAAACCGGCCCACGACAGCCTGGTGGTGGCATTTTTCGATGCCATCGACAAGGCGGCCTTGGCCGTCCAGGAGATTCTGCCCATGGGGCCGGCGGGCATCGAAGTGATGGACAGGTCCCTGCTGGAACTGGCCAGAAGCAGCGATCCGGTGCTGCGGGAGCGGATCCCCGGCGGCATCGACAACGTCCTTCTGGTGGAGTTCGACGGCGATGAACAGACAAAGACCGAAGCACTGGGGCGCCGGGTCAGGAAGCTGCTGACGGAGAAAGCACTCTCCACGAAAGCCCATCTGGCCGTGTCCGCCGAAGAGAAAAAGCGCTTCTGGGCGGTGCGAAAGGCCGCTGTTCCGATCCTGTACAGACTCAAGGGCGAAAAGAAGATTCTTGCGATCATCGAAGACGCCGCGGTGCCCACGGACCGGCTGGTGGACTATTTTTCCGGCATCTATGATATTCTCAACCGTAACGGTGTCCGCTTCGTGGTCTACGGGCACATTGCCAAGGGACTGCTGCATACCCGGCCGCTACTGAACCTCAGGGATCCGGCGGACATCGCCATGCTAAAGACACTCGCCGACGCGGTGTTCAGCCTGGTCAACGGCCTGGGTGGGGTGGTGTCCGGCGAGCATGGAGACGGACGCCTGCGAAGCACCTACATCCAGCGCCAGTATCTGGACATCTTCCCCCTGTTTCAACAAACAAAGCGACTGCTGGACCCCCACAACCTGATGAATCCGGAGATCAAGATTGCTTCGACCCCGGACCAGATGATGCAGCACCTTCGCTACGGCAGCGGCTACCGGCATCGTGACTCGGCTGTTTCATGTCTCAACTGGGAAGACGGATGGCATGAGGAGATTGAAAAATGCCACGGCTGCACCAAATGCACCACGGTGACGACAGCCACCCGCATGTGCCCCATCTATAAATTCACCCGAAAGGAAGCGGCGGCGCCCAAAGCCAAGGCCAACGTGCTCCGGGCGCTGATCAGCGGCGCGCTGGACGATGCCGCTCTTTATGAAGAGGCCTTTCAGGCGGTCATCGACCAGTGCGTGGGCTGCGGCAGCTGCCGCCTGGAATGCCCGTCCAATGTGGACATCCCTAAAATGGCCCTGGAGGCGCGGGCGCGGTATATTAAACGGTTTGGACCGTCGTTTCACAGTCGCCTGGTGACCGGGGCGGAGACGTTAGGCCGTTATGGCGGCAGCGTTTCCAGTTTGCTCAAGCCGGCCATGGATCTTCGCCTGATGCGGCGGGCCGGGGAGATGGTCTCCGGGATCAGTTCACGGCGGCCGTTTGTGCCCATTGCCCGGCGGTCGTTGTTCCGCCGGGTGGCACCGGTGGCGGGCGCCGGCAGGGTCCAGGTACTCTATTTCTCCGGCTGCTACGCCGGTTATATCCGCCCGCATATCGGCACCGCACTGGTTCAGGCCCTGACACGATTGGGCATGACTGTTCACACACCGCCCCAGCACTGCTGCGGTCTGCCCCTGCTTACCAAAGGGAGGGCCGATGCGGCGCGGGAAAAGGTGCGACAAAACCTTGCCCGGTGGCAGCGCTTGCTGGACCGGGTGGATCACATCGTGGTGACCTGTTCCTCATGCGGCCTGGCCCTGATGGATGAATGGTCTTATCTCATGGACGGGCCACGCATCCGCCGGGTGGCCGACAAGGTGATCCATGCCAGCCGGCTGATCCATCGCTACATGGACGGGGTCGAAGTCCAACCACTGCAACTGCAGATGTCGACGGCTTACCACCAGCCCTGTCACCTCAAGGTGCAGCCGGATCCGCGAAGCTCGGTGGCCATGTTGACGGCCGTTCCGGAATTGACGATGTCGAACCTGGACAGCCACTGCTGCGGCATGGCCGGCACCTGGGGCCTGGCTGCGAAAAATGACGGCCTGAGCCGCACCATCGGCAGTCATCTCATAAACCTGATTGACGCATCCGGAGCCGATGCGGCCGTGACCGACTGTCCCACCTGTGAGATGCAGATGGCGCAGCTGGGCACCCGGCCGGTGCTGCACCCCGTGGAGATCATGGCGCAGTGTATGGTCCAGTGATACAGTCAATAAAAAACATGCCGATTTTTCCCAGCATTCGATCGAAGCTGATAGCCCTTCTTTTGGTCTTGGTGGGCTTTCCTTTGCTTATCACCGGATACCTGTCATATCAAAGCGCAACGGATGCACTCTTAAAACAGACGACCCAGCAGTTGGGAAATTTGGCAGATAAAACAGCGCAACAAATTGACAACTTTTTCCGAACCTCCCAAAAGGACATTAATCTTTTAGCGGACTACCCATTTGTTCAGCTGGCCTTTCTTCAGTATGAATTTAGACAGCGCCTGGATACGGTTCAACGCCTTCTGTTGGACTATAGTAAAAAAAACGACTATTTCTCCCGCATCTATCTCATCGCCCTAGACGGCCAGCCGATCCTGGCGGTTCCCTCCACCGATTTGACACGGCACAATTTTAGTGAAGATCATTGGTTTTCACAGACCTTACAAAAAGGAGTCTATCTTTCGGATGCCCTTTCACCCAAATCGTATGGTCAAGCCGGAATTTTTCTCGGCAAAGTGATCTACGACTTTGAGGATGCATCTCAACCGGTGGGAGTCCTGGCCTTTCACATTAAAGCATCAGCATACACCGATTTTGCCCGGTCTTTGCACATCGGCAGCGGCGGGTATGCGCTGCTCATGCACCATGGGGGCAAAATGATCCATCACCCGGATCGCCAGTTTCGATCCACCCGGGACATCATCAAGAACAGCGATGACCGACTTCAAATCCATATTCACCAAATGACACAAGGTAAAAAGGGTTACGGTCATTATTCCTTTTTGGAGGAGGAAAAATTCCTGGTCTATACGCCCTGCCGGGAGAGGCCCTGGAGTGTCGGCATTACGATTTTACAAGCGGAGCTTATGGCCGACATCAACCGTTTCCAGAAAAAGATGCTTACCTTCTTTTTGGTCATCATCATATTGATTCTACCCATCTCCTATCTATTCATCAAAGGCCTTACCCGGCCCATTAAACAGTTAATCGAAGGCGCCAGCCGAATCGGCAGTGGTGATTTGAATCAGACCATCCATATCGAGTCCAACGATGAATTGCGTGACGTGGCCGAAGAATTCAATAAAATGGCCGTCCAATTAAAATCCAGCATGAATGAAATCATTGATCTTAAAAACTTCAATGATGATATTTTACGTAACGTTACCAGCGGCATCATCACCGTAGACAGAAAAGGACGAATTACCTCTTTTAATGCGAGTGCCGCAAAAATCCTGGACCACACACCGCATCCTGCATCCAGCCATCAGTTGGATGCCATACCGGAACATCTGTACCAGATCCTGGAAGCATTAAAGCAGACACTCGAAGCCGGTCTCAGCATTCACCACCGGGAACTGGCTGTTTCCAAGTCCGACCAAGAGTTGTCGTATGTGGAGATCAACACCTCCTTGCTCTCCAGCATGACCGGTAAAATATTTGGCGCCATAGCCGAAATTCGCGATATCACCCAGCGCAAACGCATGGAAGAGGTGATGCTGAGGGTGGAAAAACTATCCTCCCTTGGAGAGCTCTCCGCCGGCATGGCCCATGAGATTCGCAATCCCCTGGCCGGCATAAAAACCAGTGTTCAGGTTCTCACCAAAAGAGTGACCAAAGCAGAGTCCAAAGAACTGCTCAGCGGTATCGAGTCGGAAATTAACCACCTGAATAAGATCGTTACCGATCTTTTGCGCTTTTCAAGACCCTCTCCACCAATTTTCGAGCCTCTGGACATTACCCGTATTTTGGGTAAGACGCTCGATCTAATTTCTGAAAAAGTCAAAGCCCACGCGATTACCATTGAGCAGCATTTCAGCCCTAAGATACCCCATGTATTTGTCGATCAGGAACAAATCCGGCAGGTATTCTTGAATTTGCTCATTAACAGCATCAAAGCCATGGAAACCGGCGGCCGGTTGACCATCGAAGTGCAACACGCCGACGAGCGCCCCAACAGCTTGGCTCACTTCCAGGCGATTACCGACTTAAAGCTTTCCAAATATATTAAAGTCGTGTTTGCCGATACGGGTAGAGGAATTGAGCCCCACTATCTTCAAAAAGTTTTTGACCCGTTTTTTACCACCGACCCCAAAGGAACGGGGTTGGGACTCGCCATAGCACACAAATTGATTGAGGAAAACAATGGCTATATCTTTATTGACAGCATCAAAGAAAAAGGAACCCGGGCGATCCTTTTGTTGCCCGTCGCAAAAGAGGAAACCGCCTAAAATTATTTCCGAGGTCCTTAAGGTGAGATATGAAAAGAGAACGTATTCTCATTATTGACGATGAAAAAGTCCTTTGCCGCTCTTTGGCCATAGAATTCAAGGATGAAGGATTTGACGTTCAAACGGCCGACAGCGGGGAAGCCGCAATCGACATAGTGACCACTTTTCAGCCGCAGATTGTCCTGCTGGATTTGCGCCTGCCGGGAATGGACGGCATTCAGGTGCTGGAAATTATCCGAAAGCATAACGATGAAGTGGCGGTGATCATGATGACCGCCTACGGTGATACCCGGACCACGGTTGAGGCCATTAAACGAGGGGCCTTTAACTTCATCAACAAGCCCTTTGAACTGGAAGACGTCAAACAACTGGTCAACCAGGCCATCCAGAATTTGAACCGTAACCGAGAATTCGAATATTTGAAGTACCAGCAACGCCGTTTTTACCGTTTCTGCGACCTGGTGGGTGAGAGTTCCCAGATGCAGGCGGTCTACGGACAGATCGAAACCCTGGCGCACACCGATGACGTCACCATTCTCATCCGCGGGGAAAGCGGGACCGGCAAGGATCTGGTGGCCAGCGCCATCCATTTTAGAAGCCAACGCAACAAAGCGCCCTTTATGGAGATCAATTGCGCCTCTTTGCCTGAATCCCTCTTGGAAAGTGAGTTGTTCGGCTACGAAAAAGGTGCCTTTACCGATGCCAAACAGAGCAAGAAGGGATTGTTCGAGCTCTCCGACGGCGGCACCATCTTTCTTGATGAAATCGGCGAAATGCCCTTGCCGCTGCAAGCCAAACTCTTGCGCTTTCTGGAGAAAAAGCAGTTCAAACCACTGGGCAGCGGCAAGGATTTGCTGGTGGATGCACGCATCATTGCCGCCACCAACCGCGATCTGGAAAGTGCCATCAAAGAGGGGCTATTTCGTGGCGACCTGTACTATCGCCTCAACGTGGTTCCCATCTATATGCCCCCTTTGAGAGAACGCCAGGACGATATCGTTCTGCTGGCCGACTATTTCATCGATCAATTTTGCAAAGACATGGGCAAACAACCCAAACAGATGGCGCCTGAAGTAATAGCGGTTTTGCGACACCACCCATGGGAAGGCAATGTCCGGGAGTTGCGAAACGTCGTTGAACGCGCGGTGATCTTCAGCAAAGGCCACACCATTGGGCTCGATTTAATGCCGCCCGAAATAACCGGCCGGCAGCCTGCGGATGAGGATTGCATACAGGTGGAGAAGATATGGCAGCCGGGGAGATCCATTGAAGCGGCCATGTCTCAGGTGGAGTCCCATATCATCCAGGATGCCCTGAAAAAATGTGGAGACAATAAAACCCGGGCCGCCCAAATGATGGGCATCAGCCGTTTCGCCCTGAACCGTCGCATAGATCGGTTGAACGGGCTGGAAAAGGATACGGGTTGATACGTGGATGGATCGTTTTTAAGAGATATCAACTTACCCGGATAAACCGGTGCTGTTGAAAAGGCGTACGCCGCAAACAACAAATTACAAGCACCAAATTCCAAATAAATTACAATATCCAAATCTCAAACAAGATCAAAAACCAATAGTTGTTTGCCATCATCGATATTTGCAATTGCCTTTGGCGATGTTTTAACGAAAATCTTTACTGCTTTAGCGAATTGGAACGTCCTTTCTTCAAGATCATATGGTTTGGAATTTTGAATTCTAGTCATTGTTATTTGCTTGCTATTGGGCTTTTATTTTCTGACAAAAAACACGAATTTCAGTATTAAGATACTAACACCTTTGTATCGAAATACCATGCGCCTTCTAAAAACCATATTGCTTATTCTGCTCGTCAGCGCTGCAATACCACAAGCCAATACTTGTGCCCAACCATTAGCAGCAGCAAGTTCCTCCCCCACCATCGCCATGATTACCTGGCGGGGAGAGACCGACGCAGAAAAGGGATTCGTGGACGGACTGATCCAATACCAACCACCCGTTACCATTATCCGACATCATGCCGATCAGGACTTGGAGCGTCTAAAGCAAATCATCTTCCGTATTCGTCAACGACCGGTTGATCTGATATATGTTTTCGGAACCATCGCCACCCAAACCGTTCTAAAAGAGATCAAAAAAATTCCGGTGGTTTTCAATATCGTCAACCGGCCGGTGGCGGCCGGTATCATCCAAAGTTGGAACAGCTCCGGCAACAACGCTACGGGTGCCAGTAATCAGGTGCCTGTGGAGAGCCAGCTCAAAGCCTTGAAAAAAGTTGTCAAATTCAGACGGTTGGGCATCATCTACAACCCCCGGGAGCCCAATTCACGCATCCAACGAGACATCGCCGCCCGACTCCAACAACGCATGGGTTTCACCCTCGCGGATTATAAAATCACCTATCCTTCAGACATGGCCGCCGTAATGCCGCTACTCAAGGGTGCTGTGGATGCCGTTTTTATCCCGGCAGATTCTTTAATGATCTCTTCGGGTGATGTTCTGGCCCGCTGGATAAACGATCTTAACCTGCCATCCCTGGCCACGGTGGAAACGATGGTGGTGGATCACGGCTTACTTCTGGGGCTGCAACCCTCCTACTACCAACTGGGTATGCTGGCTGCAGACAAAGCCCAACGCGTCTTAAACGGAGAATCACCTTCCAGTATCCCTTCGTCACACCTGGACTACTTTCAAATGACCGTCAACATGAAAACCGCCTGCAAGATCGACGTTCAAATTCCCATGTCTATTCTGGTCATGGCCAATAAGATCATCCGGTGATCCATTCCATACCCTGAGGTCCGATCGGTAATCGCACGGTTGAACGAGCGGATTCCGCACAGCAACGACCCTTCACCAGACGCCATTCACCACAACTATCTGTTTATTTAACGGTTATTAGAACAGTCGTTTTTGGCACCCAAGTTGCTTTATAAGTATTCGAGACTGGGTTCGAGGGTGCGGCACTGGCGGATCGTCATTGAAAAGAGAGCACCCTCTATGGATTAAACCGATGAAAAGGAGGCAGTCATGTTCAAGAAGTTAACGATTTTCCTTATGGTACTGAGTTTTGGCTTTGCCGCAATGGCCATGCATCCCTCGGAATCAAAAGCAGCTGACAATCTGATTATCGCTACCGCTACCACCGGCGGCACTTATTATCCGGTTGGTGTGGCCATTGGCACCCTGACCAGCATCAAACTGGCAAAAGAACATAAAATTACTGCCACAGCGATGAACTCGGCCGGATCCGGGGAAAATGTACAGATGCTGAAAAACAAGGAAGCCCACATGGCCATTTTACAGGCCCTGTTCGGCTTGAACGCGTACAACGGCAAAGGCCCCTATAAAGACAAACCCATCAAGGATTTCCGTTCTGTTACCATGTTGTGGGAAAATGTGGAGCATATGGTGGTGCGGGCCAAATACGCCAAAACCGGCACTGTTGCCGACTTGGAGAACTTGGGCAAGAAATTCTCCATCGGCAAACGCGGAAGCGGTACCGAAGGCTCAGGGCGCGCCATTATGGCGGCACTGGGGATAGATCCGGAAAAAGAGATGACCCTGGAGTATCTCTCCTACACCCCTTCGGCCCAAGCCATGATGGACGGCCGTATTGTGGGCGCCAACATCCCGGCCGGTCCGCCGGTGGCCGCCATTACCCAGCTATATGCCCAATTGAGTGAAAAGAAGGTCAAGGTACTTGATTTTACCGACGAGCAATTGGCCACCGTACAAAAATCTTATCCCATCTGGAACCGCTTTGTTATCAAGGCCGGTGTTTATCCGGGGCAGAAAAAAGATATCCAAACCATTTCACAGCCCAACTTTCTGGCCGTGCGTCCGGATGTCTCGGAAGAGACCGTTTATCTTATAACCAAAACCA
Organism: Desulfosarcina sp.; assembly: GCA_014237405.1. GTDB lineage: Bacteria > Desulfobacterota > Desulfobacteria > Desulfobacterales > Desulfosarcinaceae > Desulfosarcina. Next base: position 21,772 of record JABZFO010000174.1, read on the forward strand.
TTTACGAGAACCTTTCGTTTCTGAACAGCATCCACAAGGCCACCAAGGCCATGAAGTTGGAGAAAGCCATTGCAGGCTTGCCGGTACCGCTGCATCCCGGTGCAGCCAGATATTATGCTGAGATGGGCATAAAAATTCCGGATGCCATTAAGCCGCAATAAACAGATACTCCCTCGCACCCGCTCCGGATCCGAATAGGGGGCTGTCAGGTCCCCTGATTCGGATATGAGAACTAAGGGTGCGGATGGAGATGGATCGAAAGTGAGGAATCATTATGACAACGAAATGCGACTCTGTTGTTAAGGACAGCGAGGGTGAAGTCACAACTGCCCGAAGAGAATTTAAAGGCTCTATGGCCAAAGTCATCTATTGGGTCGGCGTGGCCATGGCGTTGTTCCACATCTGGGTCAACACCGTGGGCATCATGCCCGAAATCCAGCGCAATGCCCTGCATTTTTCCTTTATCTGCTTTTTAGGCTATCTGATCTACCCTTTTAAAAAACGTAATCACCATCGATGGCTGCCCCTTGATTTTGGTTTGGCCATACTCAGCGTTGCCGTGGGCGTTTACCTGGTCCTGTTTGAGGATGCCCTGCATGCCCGCAACGAAGTACCCACCCAGGTGGACCTGGTTTTTGCCGCTATCGCCATCATCCTGATGCTTGAAATCACCCGGCGCACAGCCGGTTACATCATCCCCTCCATTGCAGCTTTCTTTTTGGGATATGCCCTGTGGTTTGGCCAATATATGGAGGGTCTCTGGAACTTTCCAGGTGTCAATCTGGTACGCATGCTCTACCGCATGTACTTTGCCCCCGACGGCATCTTCGGCACCATCGCCACCATCTCTTCTACTTTTGTTTTCCTGTTTGTGCTCTTTGCCGCCTTTCTGCTCAAATCCGGCGCCGGCGACTTTATCATCAAGCTGTCCGAAGCTTTGATGGGCCGCATGATCGGCGGACCGGCCAAAATAGCTGTATTTGCAAGCGGCTTGATGGGTTCCATCTCCGGCAGCGCTGTGGCCAACACCGTGGGTACCGGGTCCATCACCATTCCGTTGATGAAACGGGTAGGCTTTCCGTCCAAATTTGCCGGCGGCGTTGAAGCGGCTGCCTCCACCGGAGGGCAGCTCATGCCCCCCATCATGGGTGCCGGCGCTTTTATCATGAGCCAGTGGACCCAGATTCCCTATCTCACCATTGTAGGAGTGGCCTTCATCCCGGCGATGCTGTACTTTTTAAGCGTCACCTTCTTTGTGCACTTGCGGGCCAAAAAGTTAGGGCTCAAACCATTGGAGCGCCATGAAATCCCATCCCTTGCAGCCGTTCTTAAAGAGGGCTGGCACTTTTTCATCCCCATTGCCGTGCTCATGGGATTGTTGATGTGGGGCTTTACCCCCACCTTTTCCGCCTGTGCCGGCATCGGCGCCATCATTGCCTCCAGCTGGCTAAACAAAAAGAGCCGTATGGGCCTTAAGGACATCTTGGACGCATTTGCCCTGGGCAGCCAGAACATGGTCAGTACCGGCGTCATCCTGCTCTGCTCGGGTATTGTGGTGGGCGTGGTACTCATGGTGGGCGCCGGTATCAAATTCTCCATTATGATCTCCGCCCTCTCCGGCGGCAGTCTTTTTCTCACCATCATTCTGGTGGCACTGGCCTCTTTGGTGCTGGGCATGGGCTTGCCGGTCACCGCATCCTACATCGTATTGGCGGTGCTGGCCGCCCCCTCCATGGAGATGCTGGGCACATCGCTCATCGCCGCCCATCTGCTGATCTTCTGGTACTCTCAGGACGCCAACGTCACCCCGCCGGTCTGCCTGGCGGCCTATTCGGCAGCGGGCATCTCCGGCAGCAAGCCTTTGGAAACCGGTTTCGAATCCTGGAAACTGGCCAAGGGACTCTACCTGATCCCCATGCTGTTCGTCTATACGCCCATTTTGTTTGAGGGTCCCATATGGCAGGTGGTGGAAACTGCTGTCTGCGCATTAATCGGGCTTTTCTGCACGGCAGTCTTTTTCGAGGGGTTTCATATCCGCTTGTTGAATCCCGTGTATCGCGGCGGCTACCTGGCGGTAGCACTCCTGCTGCTGTGGCCGTCCATGGTGCTCCACGGGATCGGGTTTGTCATGCTGGTGGCCATGGTGGCCCTCCAGAAGGCAACGCTGACAAAAATCGCGACGGTTGCGGCCTAATCTTCCGATAGGAGGAATTCTTGGAGAACCTGAAAAAGCCAATCGGTAAAGAGACCGCGTAACTTGTCGGTGCTGTTGCATAAATAATCTCAAAGTAGTATTAATTAGCCAATTACCATTCACACATTTCCCGCCGGAAAAAGCAGTTGATTGAATGATGACCACTTTTTCTTGACAAAGCCCAGGCCACCTTTTATAGGGGCATGACTTTAACGGCCCTTGCGGCCGCGTGTGACAGCGGAACCTATTCGAGGGGAACATTCATGGCAAAAGCAAAGTTGAAGGAACACAGGATCGACCGGGACTGGTGCAAGGGCTGCGGGATCTGCGTGGCGTTTTGTCCGAAAAAGGTGCTGGAGCTGGACGACCAGGACAAGGCGGTGGCGGTTCGGATAGAAGACTGCATTGCCTGCCGGCTGTGCGAACTGCGCTGCCCGGACCTGGCTATCGAGGTGGACACTGAAGAAAAGGTCGAAGAGAAGGCATAAATATGACTAAGCAGATCAAATTCATTCAAGGCAACGAGGCGTGCGTGGAAGGGGCCCTTTACGCGGGGCTGGACTTTTTTGCCGGCTACCCGATCACGCCGTCCACGGAGATCGCCGAGCATTTATCCAAGCTGCTGCCGCAAAAGGGCGGCAAGTTCATCCAGATGGAGGACGAGATCGCCTCCATGTGTGCCATCATCGGTGCGTCATTGACCGGCCACAAGGTGCTCACGGCCACCTCGGGTCCTGGTTTTTCCCTGAAGCAGGAATCCCTTGGCTACGCGGTGATGGCGGAGATTCCCTGCGTGATCGTCAACGTGCAGCGGGGCGGCCCGTCCACGGGCGTGCCCACCCACGTGAGCCAGGGGGATGTGATGCAGGCGCGCTGGGGCACCCACGGGGACCACAGCATCGTGGCGCTGACGGCCTCCAACCACCAGGACGTGTTCGCCATGACCGTGGAGGCCTTCAACATCGCCGAGACCTTCCGCACGCCGGTGATTCTGCTTTTCGACGAGGTGGTGGGGCACATGCGCGAACGGCTGGAGATTCCCGAGCCGGGGGAGATTCCCCTGGTGAAGCGCCTGCGCACCGCGGTTAAGGGCGGGGTGGACTACCATCCCTACCTGCCTCGTGAGGACGGGCGGCTGCCCATGTCCGATTTTGGTGACGTGCACCGCTACAACGTCACCGGTCTGGTCCACGACATGTGGGGTTTTCCATCGGACAATCCCAAGATCGTCCACGGGCTGTTGCGTCACCTGGTGGACAAGATCGAGAACAACGCCAGCCAGATGGCCCGATACAAGACCTTTTATCTGGAGGATGCGGACACGGTGCTGGTCTCCTTCGGTTCGGCGGCCCGGTCCGCCCTTCACATCGTGGAGAGCCTGAGACCCCGGGGGGAGAAGATCGGCCTTTTGGAACTTCAGACCATCTGGCCGTTTCCAGCGGACATCGTCAGCCAGTACTGCAACAACGCCAAATACACGGTGGTGGTGGAGATGAACATGGGCCAGGTGTGCCAGATGGTCAAGACGACGGTGCGGCACCCGGAGCGGGTGTTCCTGGCCAACCGCATCGACGGGGTGTTCATCACGCCCACGGACATCAAGAATATTCTGCGCCTGATCAAGGGCAAGGGGGTATAGGCAGATGGCAGTCAAAGATTATATCCGGGAACGGTTTTTCCCGCACCTGTGGTGCCCGGGGTGCGGTCACGGGATCGTGCTCAACGGCCTGATCCGGGCGGTGGAGAAGCTGGGCATGAGCCGTAACGAGATGGTGATGGTGTCGGGGATCGGGTGTTCGTCGCGCATCTCGGGGTACATGGACTTTCATACCCTGCACACGATCCACGGGCGGGCGCTTGCCTTTGCCACGGGGGTGAAGCTGAGCAAGCCGGAGTTGAATGTGATCGTGCCCATGGGGGACGGGGACGCGTTGTCCATCGGGGGCAACCACTTCATTCACGCGGCGCGGCGGAACATCGACATCACGGCGATCGTGATGAACAACCGCATCTACGGTATGACCGGGGGGCAGTATTCACCGCTGACCGGTCCGGGGATGATGGCCACCACGGCGCCCTATTCGAACATCGACCAGGAGTTTGACGTGGTGGAGATGGCCAGGGCGGCCGGTGCCACGTTCGTGGCCCGCACCACGGCCTACCACGTGCAGCAGATGGCCGACATCATCCGGGCGGCGATCCTGCACGAGGGTTTTTCGGTGGTGGAGGTGATGAGCCAGTGCCCGACCTATTTCGGTCGCAAGAACAAGCAGGGCAGCGCCGTGGATATGATGAAGCGCATGAAGGAGACGACCACGCCCATCGGCTCTGCGGCCAAGGCAAAGAACCCGGAGCTGATCGAGCGGGGCATCTTCGTGCAGGTCGACAAGCCCGAGTACTGCAGCGAGTATAACAAGATCATCGAACGGGCCATGGGAGGGAGATAACGATGGAACGATGCAGGATGGTATTTTCAGGATCGGGCGGTCAGGGGGTGATCACGGCCGCGATCATCCTGGCAGAGGCGGCGGTGCTTTACGAGAACCTGACTGCGGTGCAGACCCAGGCCTACGGCGCAGCCGCCCGGGGTGGTGCCACGCGTTCGGACGTGATCCTCGCGGATTCTCCCATCAATTTTCCCAAGGTGATCCAGCCCAACGTGCTGGTGTGCCTGACCCAGGAGTCGTACAACAAGTTTTTCGACATCATCCGCCCCGGCGGTTTGCTGATTACAGATACCCGTTTTGTGAAAACGCAGTTGAAAGTGGATGCCGTTCAGAAGGAGCTGCCCATGTACGAGACGGTGATGGAGAAGGTCGGCAAGCCGATCGTGTTCAACATCTGCATGCTCGGCGCGGTGGTGGGTCTGACGGAGCTGGTGACACCGGAATCGATCATGAAGGTGCTGGAGCAGCGCATCCCGTCGGGATTCATCGAGATGAACCGCCAGGCCCTGGATCTGGGGCTGGAACTGGGGAAAAAGGTGAAGTGACCGGCCTGGAAACCGGTTGCCCGTTGCCGCATTGAAGAAACCACGCCCGGCCCTGAAGATTGGGACCGGGCGTTTTTTTTTCAACCCTGACGGATGACCATCCAAGGATTTCAACCGTGGCGTCGACTTCCCCGGTGCCGGCAGGGCTATACATCCATGTTCCTTTCTGCCTGGCCAAATGTCCATACTGTGATTTCTACTCCATCGCCGATTCTCGCCGGATTCCCGGCTATGTCGATGCGCTTCTGACTGAACTGGACATGTGCCGGCAAGCGGTCCCCATCGCCGATACTATCTATTTCGGCGGGGGGACACCGTCGCTGCTGACACCCGATCAGGTCGAAAACATTCTCGAACGGATCCATGCCAGCTTTTTTGTGGCCGTTGATACGGAGATTACCCTTGAGGTGAATCCCGGGACGGTCGACAAAGCACGCCTGGCAGGTTACCGAAACGCCGGCGTCAACCGGCTGAACATCGGCCTCCAATCTTTCCAAAATGAAACACTGGCCTTTTTGGGGCGGATTCACACGGCAGAACAGGCCATCGACACCTATCAGTGGGCCCGGCAAGCTGGCTTCGACAATGTGGGGCTGGACCTGATCTACGGCCCCTCACGGTGGAGGCCGGAACGCCCATGGCGTTAAAAATTGGTGCCGGTCAAATTGATCCTCCGGATGACGATACGGCCGGGGAGCTGTTCTCGGCTACCATTAAATACCTGAACCAGAACGGTTTTGCTCAATATGAAATCTCCAACTTTGCCCGGCGTGATGCCGGTGATCCCACCGATCGCCGCTCCCGGCATAACCGGAAATACTGGACCTTTGCACCCTACCTGGGGTTTGGGCCGGCCTCACACAGCTTCCTGGACGACACGCGGTGGTGGAACCATCGGTCCATAGACGATTACCTTGCGGATCTAAAGGCTGGGAAACGTCCATTGGCGGGAACGGAAACGCTGGCCCGTGACCAGCAGATTATGGAATTCGTCTATCTCGGGCTGCGACAGACTGACGGGATTGACACTGTGGATTTCGAGTCACGGTTTAAGGCTGATTTCTCTGACCGTTTCGAACCGGAGGTTACGCGCCTTGTTAATGAGGGGCTGGTGGAAAAGGTCTCGGGGCGTATATGGCTGACCGCCCGAGGCATGCGGTTTCTTGAGAGCGTCGTCGACCGACTTCTCAGTTGAAGGCGATATTTGGCCTGAAGCTGATGGCTGGGAAGCTTCTCAGCTGTTTTGACCTACTACCAGGGTTCTTAGTTCTCGGTCCTCCGTCATTCGACTTCCGTCCCCTGTTATCAGTCTTCCGACCTCTGGCCTCAGACCTCAGTCATCTGATCTCCGATTACGTCGACAGCGTCTTAATCAGCTGGCCCAGGTAAAACCGGGCGTGGCTGATGGGGGCCGCCATATTGGCCCGGTGGTTGGCGAAGACGCTGCTCAGGTCGCGGTTCAGAATGATCCACGGGTCTATTTCCGCGGCCCGCTGGCAGGAGATGATGGCGTGGTGCAGCAATTCAGTGCCGTAGCGGGACTCCAGGATTAAGAGAAAATCATGGTGCACGGCCTCCAGCACCGTTGCCATGGAACTGGCCACGCCCTGGGTGTAAAAAAAGTAGTCATCCACTGAGAAAAAGCTTACCGGCGTACCGTCCTCGTTTACCTGTTTCACCAGATTTTCGTCGCAGCTGCCAAGAAGATCTTCAAAGGAGGCCAGCAGCGGGATCAGGTTGTCCGTCCGGGTATAAAAGGTGGCTTTGCCTGCTTCAAGCTTATCGAGATAGGCCTGCAGTTCTTCCAGACCTTCACGGTATTTCGATTCCGCCGATGGGAACCAGTAGCTGGTGGACTTGACCATGAACCAGTTCATGGCCTGCTCCAGGTTATCGTCAAAGGCGTCGGTGGTGCCGGTTCTTGAAATGCGCTCCGCCAGGGCCACGGTGGTCCGCCGGGTCACCTCCAACACACCCGCCTGAAAATTGTTCACGTTGTCAGTGACATCGATGATATCATTGGGTCTCCATCCCCACCAGCGCTCTTCCAATTCGTAGTCCAGGGGCTTGATGGCTGCCTCAACGAAGGCAACACCCTTTGGTGCGGGTTTGTGCACGGGGGTGCCGACAGCAGTGGCCGGAATGGGATGTCCGGTGGTGCCATGACCGTTTGCTTGCGCATCATGGTCAGTGGCAGCCGCTGGCTGCTTGTGAGTCTCCGGCGGTTCAGCGGGTACTGAGCCTGCCGCCTTTGCAGATGTACCATGGGCGGCGGTTTCATGGGCACCCGTGGCCCCATGACTGCCGGCGGTTCCCTGGACGGTGGCCGTCTCATGGGTGATGGCGCCGTGTCCCTCTGCTCCCGAGGCATCATGCGTGGCGGTTGCATGAGAATCCGTGGTCCCGTGGCCGCTGGTGTCAGCAGTGGCGGCCGTGTGGCCTTTTGCGGCATCGGCTGCCGTAGATGGGTGTGTAGCCGCCGTCGTTTTACTCTGGCGGTTGGAGTCGGCGTGGGAGCTGACCGTGGGTGCATCGTGCTGACGTGCAGCAGTGCTTTTCATTGACGGGTTTTCCGACGAACTGAAGATGATGGAAAGGGCCCACAGGACAATTACCGCAATGGCGATGCCGCCGATGATACGCGGCGTCGCAAACTTTTTGAACTCGAACCCTTTGGCGCTGTCCCCGTTATTTTCCATGGCTGCTCCGTCTTCGGTCTTGGCCCGGCCGTTACCCGCATTCTATCAGAACCGGTCTTATTGGCGTTTTCTGAGTTTTCGGATATCCCCCACTCGGATGGTGACATTGGTGGCGTCAAAATGTTCTATTAATGGTATCACATATTTGCGGGAAGCTCCAGTCATATCCTTAAACTGGGGGGTTGAGATTTCACCATTTTCAAGGATAAAGGCCACCAGTTCGTCTTTCAATTTTTCAATGGTTACCCGGTCATAATAGAGATCTTCTTTCACCTTGACCAGAACCCCTTCACCGACCAGCAGTTCCAGGACGCCTTTGGCTGCTTTGGGGTCCACCTCCAGATCCTTTACGACAGCCCTAAAATAGGGTGGTGTCAGCCTGCTTTGCCGGTAGATGTCCATGATCTGCTGCTTTGAGGCCTTCTGGTCCACCTGAAGGGATACCGTGTGAGAAGCGAGCCGAGCCGTATCGTCCTCAAGGACCAACTGACTGTCCTTGATCATTCGGTTGAGAACCAGTGTAAAGAGTTTGCCGCTTGCCTGCCGCGGAAATTTCGATTTCAATTCCTCTTTGGAGATGCCGGGTTTCAGCGGATTGTTACGGTGGTATTGCTCCAGAACGTCGTGGCTCAATTGCTTCAGTGAATCAAAGACCGCAAGGTGGATGTAAGTCCGGTTTTCCTTATCCACCAGGACAATGGTCTGCCTGTTGAGCATGCTGCCGATGGTGGTCTCAAGAGCCTTTTCAGGCAGGTTGGTCATCAGGAGCAGGCTGGCAGAGGTAATGCCCGCCGGACCGGCCATCCGGGTCTGATAATCGATGACTCTTTCGGGCGTGGCATCGACCAGGTTCATCAGCCCGCCGATGATCTCCTGCTGAAACCGTTTGTGTTTGACGGGAATGGGATTGAGCGCCTTGCCGCCACCGATGGTTCGCACCGGTGAGTAGCTGCGGATCACGAACCGATCGTCGCGGATCAGGCTGACGGGTTCATCCAGGCGGATCTGTGCCGGACAGGTCTCTCCGGGAATCAGTTCCTCCCGGTCCAGAAGGATCAGATTCCCCATGGTCTCGCTGGTGCCGGTGTGGAATCGTACCTGGGTCCGACTTTTGATGGGTTTTTTGTTGCTGGAGAGAAAGTGGAGTTCCAGATCCACCATGTAGCTGGGCACCAGCGTGTTTTCCCGGGCCAGAATATCCCCACGGTTGATGGCAGTTTTTTCCAGGCCCTGGAAGTTGATGGCGGTTCGCATGCCGGCTTCGGCCGTCTCACGGCTCTGGTTGTGAACCTGGATGCCCCTGACTTTGGAGGCGATTCTGCCTGGATAGATCATGATGGTGTCCCCGACGTTGACCTTGCCCGAAATCAGGGTGCCGGTGATCACGGTGCCGAATCCCTTCATGGAGAAGACGCGGTCCACGGGAAGCCTGAAAAGTCCGGTGCTGGCACGTTCCGGCACGTTCTTGCACAAGGCGTCCAGCGTGTCGATGAATTCGGGGATGCCCGCCCCGGTGACGGATGACACGGGCACAATAGGCGCCTCTTCAAGGAAGGTGCCCACGGTAAAGTCCCGGATGTCTTCGGTAACCAGCTCCAGCCACTCTTCATCCACCATATCGATCTTCGTGAGCACCACCACGCCGTGCTTGACGCCCAGCAGGGTACAGATCTCCATGTGCTCGCGGGTCTGGGGCATCACCCCCTCATCGGCGGCGATGACCATGGAGACGATGTCGATGCCCGTAGCGCCGGCGACCATGTTCTTGACGAACTTCTCGTGGCCGGGTACGTCGACGATGCCCAGGTGGCGGCCGCTGGGAAGATCCAGGGCGGCAAATCCCAGTTCGATGGTGATGCCCCGCTTCTGTTCCTCTTTCAGCCGGTCGGTGTTGGTGCCGGTTACGGCCTTGATGAGGCTGGTCTTTCCGTGGTCGATATGTCCGGCGGTGCCGAGAATAATCTGTTTCACAATCGATGCGCTCCAGCGGGTTGTCAGGGTTGCTGCTTTTTGCGGTTCCTCAGATATTCGGCAAAGTAGGCCAGTCCCACAAGGATGAAGCCCAATCCGGCAACATAGACGATATTGACGCCGGGGTAAAACATGCGGGAGAGGATGACGGCAAAAACAGCACCCAGAATGGCCCTGATGATGAAAACGTGAAATCGGGTCAAGATATTACCTC